>JAERSH010000043.1 GCA_016845785.1 Fidelibacterota bacterium | reverse complement strand
TCGAACTCACGGCCAATGGCTTAAAAGGCCACTGCTCTACCAACTGAGCTACCGGCTCTCCAAAAGGGTTGGGATCGCTTAAAAAAGCGGTGGCAAACTTAAGGTGAACTTGCTGCGTTTCACAGCGAAAAAGACTAATTTGTTTGCCCCTCAATGCAGGTGGTATCAAAACCGCCCCGCGTATTATAAACTGTTGTGACCTGGATACGATCTGTTTCCAATACAGTTTTTAAATCTTCATAGATTCGTTTGGTGGCTCCTTCTTGATAAATCCCCACATTACGGAAACTCACGAAATAATATTTCAGTGATTTCAACTCAATGCATTTGCCACCAGTGGGGTAATATTCAATTTTTACATAGGCCAAATCCGGAAGGCCACTAAAGGGACATACGGCACTAAATTCGTCAGTTTCCGTCATGATGTATTGATTTGGACTGTCAAATGGAAATGTCTCTAAAAAATCAGGGTTGATCTGATCTTCGCCATCAAATTCAAAATATTTTCCTTCTGCTTTAGCCATCTTCACCTCGATAAATACAACCGGTAGTACAGGTTTCTTTTACTTCCAAAGCGCTCAAATGGGGTAAGCTGGGTTTTAATCGATCCCAAATCCATTTGACTAAATTTTCGCTGGTGGGATTTTCTAAACCGGGTATATCATTTAAATAATGATGATCCAATTCATCATAAATCGGATCGAATGCCTTTTTGACATCGGCAAAATCTTCCACCCATCCAATGGATGAATCTACGGGACCGTCCAAAGTAATCCGAACTTTGAATGAATGGCCGTGGAGTCGTCTGCATTTATGATCTTCCGGAACATAGGGTAGCAGATGGGCCGCTTCAAATGTAATATCTTTATAAATTTCCATTATTTTCCTTATGGGATACCCAAAAATTTATGTGTTTGAAGGCTCACTCTCCAATGGGGATGTTGTCGGCAATAAGATAAAGTTTTCTCTGTATTTTGATCGCGATGGGGCCCATCCATGGGTTGGAGAGAGAAGTGGTCAAACTGAAGATGTTCAAATTGTTTTGGATCTCCATTATGCTGTGGATAGACCAACTTCAATTCATTACCCTTTGTTAGTATAAGTTCGCTTCCAATTTTTGGACTGACACAAATCCAGTCAATGCCTTTCGGCGGCTGAATCGTACCATTGGTCTCAATGGCAATTTCAAAACTCTGTTCATGAAATGCGTGGATAATTGAATTATCCATTTGCAAAAGGGGTTCGCCACCGGTACAGACCACATATGGTTTGGATTTAGCTTCGTTCGGCCAAAGGTGTTTGGCTTTGAGAGCCAATGCCTCTGCAGATTCAAATTTTCCACCACCATTACCATCTGTTCCCACAAAATCCGTATCACAAAAATTGCATATGGCTGAATCACGATCTTTTTCTAAACCGCTCCAAAGATTGCATCCTGCAAAGCGTAAGAACACGGCTGGCCGCCCTGTATGGACACCTTCACCTTGAATGGTATAAAACATTTCTTTTACGGTATACATACTAATCAGCATAGGGTAGCGGATCAGCCAACCCTGCCATATCAAATCCTTTTAATCGAAGGTGGCAGGCATCACAGTGACCGCATGACGTACCGTCATCACAAGGATCATAGCAGGAATGGGTGAGGCCATAATCCACACCAAGTTGGGTGCCTGTTTTAATGATTTCTGCTTTGGTCATTTGAATGAGGGGGGTATGGATAGTCATTCCATTGTTGCCCTCGACACCGGATTTGGTCGCCAGGTTAGCCATGGTTTGAAATGATTCGATGTACTCAGGCCGGCAGTCGGGATATCCGCTGTAATCCAATGCATTCACTCCGATAAAAATATCTTTTGCATCAATCACTTCAGCATAAGCCAAAGCAAATGATAAAAAAATCGTATTTCGTGCAGGCACATAGGTCACGGGGATTTCATCTGAAATGGCATCATCATCCCGATCTTTGGGCACATCGATTTCATCCGTGAGGGCAGAACCACCAAATGCGCGCAAGTCAATATTAGATATGACATGGTCGTTGACATTATATGCTTTTGCAACCTTTCGGGCAGAATCCAATTCAAACTCATGGCGTTGTCCATAACGAAAGGATAGTGCAAAAGGCGTGAAGCCTTTCTTTTTGGCAATGGCCAAACATGTGGCGGAATCCAATCCGCCGGATAATAAAATGACTGCATTCTTCATAATGATCTAAAAAGTGGCTGAGAAATTACACATGAATACTATTTTGAAACCGGACGGAGTCATACCTATTTTCCACGAGTTTTATTTGGGGAGAAAATATAGACCATGAAAAAATGTCTTATGGTTTTGGCCGTCCTTGTGGGATGTGCAGAAAACAGAAAATTAGATGAACAATTACCAATAATTGAAGTCAAGGAAACCAAAGTGATCGAAGAAGGGGGCGGACTGGTGCCGGTCACTTACCGTTTGAGTTTCAAAGGCGAAATTATTAATCTTTCAGATGATGTGTTCAAATCGTTCCGGCAAACGGTCATTTTTACGGCTGAAAATGGAAATCAAGTTGATGCGCCAATCGGGCTGCCCATGTTTCGATGGCTATGCCCAAAGGATACACTCATCTTTTCCGGTAAATCCAAAACTTTTGCCGAAGGATATATCGATTCAGTCGTGTCTTATAAGGCTGTAGAAATTGGGCAGATTGTCGTCTATGGACAGGGAAACGAGTGCGATAAAAACTAAGGTTTTTGCGCCACCATCATCATTTCGACTAAGGCATCTCTGGGGATTCGTGATGCTTCAACCACTGCCCGTGCAGGCGGCGATTCACTAAAATATTTAGCATATACGGCATTCATGGGTTTGTAGTGATTCAAATCCGATAAGTATACTTGGGTTTGAACAACATCACCAAAATCAAATCCCGCCTCATTTAATACCGCTTCTAAGTTTTGCATTACGCGATGGGTTTGGATTTCAATTCCCCCTTCTACCAACTGTCCAGTTTGAGGGTCCAATGCAATTTGACCGGCTAGATATAATGTGCTATTGACCTGTATAGCTTGAGAATAAGGACCGATGGCTTCCGGTGCTTTGTTTGTAGCGATGACCTTTTTTTGCGGAGTGCTTTCACACCCAATTAAGGTAATAATAGATAGTGCCGTAATGAGCCGAATCATATATCAACACCATTTTTTAAGATATCCTCCATGGCATCGGCAAAGCGATCAATTTCTTCGATCGTGGTATATACATGGGGCGTGATTCGGCATCCTTCAAATTCCGGATGTTTAATTCCCACCACAAAAATCCGATAATGATTCCATAAATGTTTCGCCACATCAGATGTGTCGATTCCTTCAATTTGAACGGTTGCGATGGCACAGCTTTTACCCGGTTTTAAGCTGGTATGCAATTTAATTCGGTCGTGTTTTAATAAGCGTTTTGCCCATCGGTTGCGCAGATAGATTAACCGTTGTTCTTTATTTTTATCACCGATGCCTTGATGGAATGTGAGGGCATCCCCAATGGCGAGATAATTGGCCGCTGGATGTGTGCCGATTTCTTCGAATTTTCGGATATCATCGGTACCGCATTTACCGGGAGCTTGGAGGGGCCACAGATCAGCAATTTTATTTTTTCGAACATAGAGCATGCCCGTACCATGAGGGGCGCAAAGCCATTTATGGAGACTCGTGGCATAATAATCGCAATCTAAATCATCGTGAGTGAATTGAAAATGGGCATAGGTATGAGCCCCATCCACAATAACGGGAATACCATATTTTCGCGCCATGCGAACCACCTTTTTGACCGGTAAAATCTGACCGGTGATATTGATCATATGACACATTAAAATCAGTTTAGTTTTGGATGTAATATTCTTTTCGAACAACCGAACCACTTCACTGTCATTTTCTGCCGGAATTGGAATTTTAAATTGCTTCATGACAATGCCATCCCGGCATTCACGCTGTTTAAACGTATTAATCATTCGCCCATAATCTTGGGTAGTTGTCAACACCTCATCGCCCGGTTCCAAATCAAAACCATTTTGGCAAATTTGCAATCCTTCAGATGCATTCCGCGTTAATGCAATTTCATCCGGTTCACACCCAAAATGTCTGGCGATTCGCCGACGGACAGGCTCTCTTTGGGGTTCCAGAATACGCCACATGGAATAGGCAGTGGATGTATTGGAAAAATCAAGATGACGTTTCATGGCTTCTTGAACAACAGTTGGAGAGGGACTGACGCCGCCATTATTCAAATTGATGATTCCGTCTTTGGTATATCCCCG
>JAERSH010000042.1 GCA_016845785.1 Fidelibacterota bacterium | reverse complement strand
CGTTATTTTCAAATCATCCATACAGTAACTTAGTCAGGCAATTTATCAACAGAGTGGAGTAAATTATGGAGACAACATTAGTGACCGGCGCTACAGGCCTTGTGGGCTACAATATTGTTGAGGCCCTTTTGAAGCGAAATCGGAGAGTGAAAGCTTTGGTTCGTTCCATTGAGAAAGGGAAAAGGCTTTTGCCGGAGGAATGTGAGTTGGTCCGGGGGGACATCACCGATAAAGATTCCTTAGTAAAAGCCATGAAAGATTGTTCTATTGTCTATCATGTTGCGGGTTTTCCCGAACAATGGATGAAAAATCCTGATATTTTCCAGCGTGTGAATGTCGGAGGAACTCAAAACATGATCGATGTTGCTTTGGAGCAGAAGATAAAACGATTCATCTATACAAGTACCATTGATGTATTTGCCGCAGAGACAGGGCAGGAATATGATGAAAGCATTATTGATTCTCGACCGAAGGGAACCTATTATGAGCGTTCCAAACAGCTTGCGGATCAACGAGTTGTCGCTGCTTTGGAAAAAGGATTGCCCGCTCACTTTCTACATCCCTCCGGAGTTTACGGACCCGGCCCTACGGATTCTCCCGGAACAAATGACTTCATTTTAAAATTGTATAGGGGAGAAGTTCCTGTTCTTTTGCCTGGAGGTTATCCCGTGGTTTATGCTCCTGATGTTGGAGAAGGACATGTACTTGCCGAACAAAAAGCGGAAGTAGGAAGTCGGTATATTTTGAGTGAATCTTACTATGACTTGCCTCAGCTGACTCAAATTATTCTGGAAGAACTGGGTATCAGCAAAAAAGTGCCTCCCGTGATGCCTCTCCCTATCGTAAAAATGATTTCCAATTTGGGAGAATGGTTGGCCGGAATTATTAACAAACCGCCTTTGATCCCCAAAGGACAATTACATTTTATGCAATGGAAGGCACGTCCTCAAAGTAAGAAAGCCCGGCAGGAACTAAACTGGTCTCCCACTCCATTACGTAAGGGATTGTCAAAAACAATTTCTTTTTTGATTGGTCCGCCTGCAGAAAAGGGAGAAAATAACAATACCATGGAGCAGACCGGCCAATAGCGCGACTTTGACGAAGCTTCGATCTCATGCAGACTTATTTGCCGTTTCCAACATTGGTCAACATGCTCCGCCGGCAGCTCATTTCTGCGTTAGAATCATTGAGAATATTGCCATAATTGTATTACATTGCCCTACATTAATTGCGAGTAAAATAATGAGTAAAACCATTTCAGTCAGAGTCCCCGATAATTTATTGGACGAATTAAATGATGTTTCTTCTGAAACGGAACGATCCAATTCGTTCCATATCGTTAAAGCAATTGAAAAATATTTAGAAGAATTTGCCGATGTTCAAATTGCTTTAGATCGATTAAGAGATAAAGATGATGAAATCATTTCTTCTGATGAATTAAGGGAAGCAATTGGCGTATAATCTTCGGTTTAAACAGTCTGTCGCCAAAGATCTGAATAAACTGAGTCAAAAGGAAAAAATCAGAATTTTGAATAAAATAGATGAAATTCTGATTCATCGCCCCCTTGACTTTCCCCAATTAAAAGGCCCATTTGCCGGATTGCGAAAACTCCGAATAGGTCAATATCGTGTCATATTTTCTGTTCTTGATAATGAAGTGCTTATTTTGAGAATTGGGCACCGATCCAATGTGTACAAATCATGAAAAATAGTCAATGCCTATTCGGAACTATCCTAATTGAGTTCTATTAAAAACCTTCTTTGATTCTTGTTAAGCCACCCAATTTTGGATTAAATAACATTCTATTGATAACGACCAATATACAGTCTTAATTTTAGTCATACTCAATGAGGATCAATTATGAAATACAGTGAAGCCATCAAACCCATCAGCTATCTCAAAACACATGCATCTGAAGTGATTCGGGAAGTGTCCAATAATCGTGAAACCATGATTATTACCCACAATGGGGAAGCCAAGGTCGTGGTACAAGACATTCACCTTTATGAACAGACACAGGATAGCCTTGCCCTATTAAAAATGTTGGCTCAAAGTTCAGCGAGTATCAAAAAAGGTCAATTCAAACCCATTCAAGAATCATTTTCCAATCTTGAAAACAGAATCGCTGATAAAATTGAAAAATGAAATACACGGTTTTTTTGACCCAAGAAGCTGAGGATGATATATTTGAAATTTATAATTATGTGTTTGAAAATGATTCCCCACTCAAGGCGGATAAATTATTTCAAAAACTAAAGGAAAAATGTCTACAATTAGAAACATTGCCGGACAGAGGCCATATTCCACCTGAATTGAAACGCGTTAATGTTTTAGATTATTTGGAAGTCCATTATAAACCATATCGAATTATTTATGAAGTCGTTGAAAAAAAGGTCTTTATTCACTGCGTTTTAGATGGACGACGAAATCTCCAAGAATTACTTCAGAACAGACTCATCAGGTAAACGATAAAATCTTTCAAAATAAAGGAGCCCAATATGCACAACGTAAGACTCAACCCCATTCAAGCAAAAATTGAAGAAGCACAAGAAAACCCAGTCGCGGCCAGTTTAGAATTCAATTTTGAAGGGTCTTGGCACACAGAAAAAGACAATGTACAATTCTCCGGAGATGTACAATTCCCCCAAGGTGAACTGACTTTATCTGCTGACTTCCCTCCTTTCCTTGGTGGTGAAGGTCGCGCCCCTTCTGCCCTTACCTATTGTTTCTTTGGCGCATTGTCATGTTATGGATCCACATTCGCGACCCAAGCGGCTATGGCCGGTGTAGAGTTGGAATCCATGACTATTTCATTAGATCTGGGCGTGGACTTCCGCACCGCATTGGGTGTGGGTGATTTTCCACCCATGACCGGATTTAATTTTAAAGTAAAAGTCAAAAGTGATGCATCCGATGCAGATATTCAAAAAGTGAAGCAATTGACCGATGAACGGTGTCCAGCCATTTGGGCCATGAATAATCCTGTGCCCCATACGACTGCTGCTGAATTGGTCGATTAATTATAGATTAAATTGATCATGGTTTTACCACAATCATGAATGCATTTATCACCGCCCTCGCGCCGATTATAGTCCTCATCGCCATTGGATTTGGATTAAGGCGGATTCATTTCATTCCCAAATCCGCATGGGAAGGTATTGAAAAATTAACCTATTACATCCTCATGCCATCATTGCTGATCCATACCATCGGCAATCAATCCATTACAAATACACCTTGGACCGGGATGCTGATTGCCATTCTGGGTACGCTAATCTCCGTTGCCATCATCCTCATTATTTTTCGAAAAACCATTTCGGAAAAAGATACCACATTCACATCCATTTTCCAGGGCGGATTACGATTAAACAACTTTATAATGCTGGCTATGGCCCATCAACTGTATGGCGAAATTGGTTTATCCATGGGATCGGTTATTGCCGGTTTTGTCATCGTCATCGTCAACCTCTGGAGTATTGCGATTCTATTCATTTGGGGAAATACGTCTATCAAAGGCATTCGCCCCGTGATTCAAGCATTGGCTTTCAATCCCCTTGTCTTGGGCTGTGCCATGGGATGGGGATTAAACTTGGGTGACGTACGCCTCCCCATTTTATTGGATGATATTTTAGGATTTTTGGGGAAAGGCGCTCTGCCGTTTGGACTGTTGGCTGTGGGTGCCGCATTAAAAACTGAATCCGTAAAAGGACACATGAAACCCGTATTATCCTCCTCCATTTCCCAATTTGGTTTGAAACCGATTCTCATGGCAGCATTCATCCATTATCTGGGATTGACTGGTATCCCTGCCTCGGTGTTGACGATAGCATTTATGACGCCCACCGCTGCCGCTGGATATATCCTTGCCAAGCAACTTGGCGGTGATCATGAATCAATGGCCTCCATTATTACATTTCAAACCATTTTGGCTTTTGTTATTATGCCCATTTGGGGCGCTTTACTCCTGTAATTCATCCTAAATATCATTGATTTATCTGTTTATATATACGATATGTCATCGTATATTTTATCATGAAAGTTACTGCACTCATTCCCAGAGCATTAATTGATGAAGTGAGGTCCATATCCAATGGTAAGAATATTACGGATTCAATAATCAAAGCATTGACTGAATGGGTCGACATCAAAAAAATCAGTGAGCTGAATCAACAAGTTTCGGATAAACCTTTGGAGTTCAAACCCAACTTTGATGCAAAAACGATTAGAGATACTAATCAATCGTGATTGTTGTCGATACGTCAGTTTGGATTGAATTCTTTAAAAAACATGCGGTTCTATTTCCCCAATTAAAATCCCGTTTGGAACAGGGTGAAATCGTCGCTGCCGAACCTGTTTTTGGTGAACTCATGCAGGGGGCCAAAACCAAACGAGAAAGAACTATCATCTCCAATTATTGGCGTCATCTTCCGAAGTTCTCTATGGATGGCATCTTCTTCAAGGCTGGAGAACTATCCGGTAATAAAAAGTGGACTGATAAGGGCGTTGGGCTTATTGATTCTGCAATTCTAACCTATGCCAAAGAACGGGACTGCACCGTATGGACATTGGACAAAAAGCTATTATCCATCTTAACTTATAAAGATCGTTTTTCGCTCTGAATCGGTTTATCATGAGCCACGATAGTATCAACATAACAGAAAAGTTTAAGTTATTTTCGGATCATTGGTCCCCGAAAGTGATTGCCGAAATGAATGACTATCAATTCAAATTGGCTAAAGTTGAAGGTGAATTCATCTGGCATACCCATGAGGATACGGATGAAACATTCATAGTAATCGAAGGGGAATTGACCATCGAATTCCGTGATAAAACTGTGCATCTCAAAAAGGGAGAAATGTGTGTGGTCCCAAAAGGGGTTGAACATAAACCCATGGCCGAATCCGAATGCCAAATCATGCTCATTGAACCGAAAGGTGTTGTGAATACGGGAGACGTCGGTGGCGACAAAACTGCAGAAAATGATGTCTGGATATAATTAAATCTTGTAGGGGATGCAATATTGCATCCCTTGACTTGATATCTAAACAGCCCCTTCGACTAATTCATCCACTACTGTTGGATCCGCCAATGTGGATGTATCGCCCATATTATCCAAATCACCTTCAGCAATTTTTCTTAAAATTCGCCGCATAATCTTTCCGGACCGAGTTTTGGGCAGTGCGGGTGTGAATTGAATTTTATCCGGCTTGGCGTGGGGGCCGATCTCCTGCGTTACGGTGGCACGGATATCTGTTTCAATGGATGGATCCACTTCCACTCCGGTCATGAGGGTGACAAATGCATAAATGCCCTGACCTTTAATATCGTGAGGATAACCCACCACGGCCGCTTCCGCTACGCCTTCAGCTTTACCAATGCCACCTTCCACTTCGGCCGTACCGATACGATGACCGGATACATTCAATACATCATCCACCCTTCCCGTAATCCAGTAATACCCATCTTCATCTCGTCGTGCACCGTCACCGGTGAAATAGTATCCGGGGAATTGTGAAAAGTATGTTTCTACAAAACGGTCATGATCCCCGTAAATGGAGCGCATCTGCCCCGGCCAGGATGCTTTAATGGTCAATAATCCGGATACATCATTTCCTTCTATTTCTTCTCCCGATTCTGTCAGCAGTACAGGTTCAATCCCAAAGAATGGAAACGTTGCTGAACCGGGCTTGGTAGGGGTAGCGCCGGGTATTGGGGACATCATGACGCCGCCTGTTTCTGTCTGCCACCATGTGTCTACAACAGGACATTTTTCTTTACCCACGATTGAATGGTACCACATCCATTCCGGTTCTTTGATGGGTTCGCCTACTGTACCAAGCAATCGTAAGGAAGAAAGATCATGGGAATCCACCCAATCATTTCCTTCTTTCATGAGGGCGCGAAGTGCCGTTGGCGCTGTGTAAAAAATATTCACCTTATGTTTGTCCACCACATCCCAGAATCGGCCAAAGTCCGGATAATTAGGCACCCCTTCAAACATGACCGAAGTGGCACAATTGGAAAGGGGGCCATAGACGATGTATGAATGGCCTGTGATCCAACCGATATCAGCCGTGCACCAATAGATGTCGTCTTGTTTGTAATCAAAAATATTTTCAAATGTATAGTTGGTGTACACCATGTATCCGCCTGTGGTATGGAGTACGCCCTTTGGCTTTCCTGTTGAACCGGAAGTATATAAAATGAACAATGGATCTTCGGCATCCATTTCTTCCGGGGCACAATCGGCATCAGCATTCATCATTTCATCCTGCCACCAGACGTCTCGTCCTTCTGCCATATCTACCGGCTCCCCCGTTCTTTTCACCACAACCACGTGCGCTATGGATGGTGTTTCAGCTAATGCTTTATCCGCATTCTCTTTCATGGGGATATTCTGCTTCGTACCACGAACACCTGTATCTTGGGTAATTAAAATTTTACAAGATGAATCGTTAATACGATCTCGTAGTGAATCAGGACTAAACGCACCAAATACGATGGAGTGCACTGCGCCGATTCGGGCGCAGGCTAACATGGCTATGGGCAATTGGGGCACCATTTGCATATACATGCAGACGCGGTCTCCTTTTTCAACGCCCAATCCTTTTAAAACATTGGAAAACTTTTGGACTTTTTTTAGTAATTCAGCATAAGTGAAATGGCGGTCTTCTTCCGGATTATTTCCTTCCCAAATCAGTGCGGTTCGATTCCCGTTCCCTGCTTCCACATGTCGATCGAGGCAGTTGTAACTCACATTCAGCTTCCCGCCTTCGAACCATTTGATATTGGCATTCACATAATCAAATTCACCGACTCTATCCCATTTTTTAACCCAAGATATCCGTTCAGCTTTCTCCGCCCAAAATGTATTACGATCTGTAATGGATCGCTCATATTCTGCATGATACTGATTTAAGTCTTTTATATGTGCTTCAGCAGAAAACGATTTTGTTGGATTAAATACTTTCACTGACATAATTCCCCCTTATACCTGATTTTTGTTTCAATTCCACAGGGAAGAAAATAATTATTTCTCTTCATTTCTTGATAGGTATTTTCTTAACACCCATCCAAATACATTTTGATAGGCATCATGAGATTCAATAAAAATTCGAACTCTCCCATATAGGCGATCTCCGGCCACTTTAGAGATGGCTACCTGTTCTTTCTCAATTAATACAAATTGAACTTCCGCACCATTTTCCGGTCCAACACGAAATGGTGCTAAATCTTCTTGAACGGTATAAACCGCTTCCCCTGAATCGGGCTCAAGCGCTGAGATATAAACAACCTTTTCTGATAGGCCCTCCGGAACCGTAATCCACCCCTTCCATGGCGGATAATACCCTTCTGTATCAATGTTAAATAACACCGGTTCCTTCGACTTTCGCTTCGTGGTAATTCTCACCCGTTTATATCCGGATGTATCCAGTTGAGTAGATACAAGCACCTCACCATCCTGAGAAACACGAATATCACTTTCAGGGATGGGATCTCCCGTTTTTTCATCCATGACATAGAGTTTCACTATATCCATGGGCACGTGCACATCAAATGGTGTCAAATGGATTTCACCTGATGCTGCGTCAAACATTCGATACTGGTGGACATAATGATCTCCCATGGGCTCTAATTTGGCCATATTTCCCAGAGAATCTGAATTGAGAATATCTGCCGGTAAAATGATTTGGATTGGTTCTCCCGGGAAAAATATTTTTTGAATTTGCGTTTCTGCGGGCCGATTCCTCGGATATATACTTAAGCGATATGCCGTGGGAGATACATCAATTGGATTCACGGTTGCATTGATGGTAACCACTTTAGATTCATTGGGCTTTCGCACCCGAATCTTTTGATCAAAAATGGTTGAGTCTTCCTGACCCAAACCTATAGCCAAGAGCAAAAAATAAAAAATAAATGGGAAGGTTTTAGCTGGATTGTCCATGGGGCGTTTTATGATACTGTCCCTTTTCATCTTTCATCACTGAAACCATCACGATTGTTGCCACACAGGCAAGTCGTGGTTCACTATTTCGACCTTCAGCGTGTGCGTCCACCTGTATCTTAAAGGATGTGGTTCCGGCAGATACAATTGTTGCTGTAAAGTTCACCCAATCGCCCAGATAAACCGGTTCTTTAAATTCCACTTGATCGATGGTTCGTGTTACGGCACCATCCACATTGGCACCTTTTAAAAACCGATGGGCCACTTTGGCTGCAGCCAAGTCCACCCAGGCGATCATCTGACCACCAAACAGTGTGCCCACCACATTAATGTGATCCGGCATGACAAATTGAGAATATTTAGCTGAAACGCCTGACATTTTACAAATTCCTTTCTTGAAAACTATGCATAGGGCAGTATAAAGAAAAAGCCCCGCAAATACACCCTCGAGAAAATCTTTTTTCCCTGAAGAGCACGCCACACCTGCGGGGCTTCATGGAAAAAGTTTATCTTTAAGCCGGTATGATTTTCAAGGATTTTTTTCAATCCTTCGATAAATATGTTTTTGCCATCCGTTCTCCCTCGGCAAGATCTACTTTAGATAAGCAATAGGCACCGGCAAAAAATAAAACAATCAAAGATAAAATGCCTATGCGTGGATTTCCGGTCACTAATCCCACATATCCCATTAAAGGTGGTCCAATAATGGCTGCAAATTTGCCTAACATATTGTAAAACCCAAAAAATTCCGCCGCTTTTTCACTGGGAATTATCCGAGCATACATGGATCGACTCAAGGCTTGAATGCCGCCTTGAAAACAGGCAATCCCAATTGCCAAGGTATAAAAATGCCATTCCTTTGACATGAGTGCACCAAATATGGTGATGATGGTATATCCAAATATTGCCGTATAAATTGCATTTTTGATGCCGATTTTTGATGAAAAATAATTATAGGCAAGTGTGGCAGGAAATGCCACAAACTGCACGAGGAGTAAGGCAATAATTAAAGAGCTGGAAGAAAAACCAATACTTGTACCATATTTTACCGCCATCCGAATTATTGTATCGACCCCATCAATATATAGCCAATAAGCCAACAGAAACATACCCACTACTTTTAGATGGCGGATATCATTAAAAGTCGAAACCAGCTGCAACCATCCAGATCGAATAGCCTTATGTATGGGCAACGATTCATGTATTTTTGGTTCTTTTACAAATAGGAGAATGGGAATTGAAAAAATCGCCCACCATATTGCCACAGATAAAAAAGAAAGCCGAATTGCTGTGGATCCATCCGGAATGCCAAACCATTCCGGTTGTTGGTACATAAGTACATTGATTAAAAACAATAATCCACCACCGATATAGCCCAATGCAAATCCCAATGATGATGTATAATCCATTTTCTTTTTTGATGCCACACCCGGCAACAACGAATCATAAAATATATTTCCACCTAAAAATCCAACAGATGCCACCACATAAAAGACGACCGCCATTTGCCATTGACCTTGTTTTACGATCCATAATGCGCCTGTACCAATTATGCCTAAAAATGCAAATAGGGTTAAAAATTTCTTTTTTGCCGTGCCACGATCTGCAATGGCACCTAAAAAGGGCGCAAAAGCAGCAACAATAATAGACGCAATTGAATTGGCCAATCCTAAATAGAGTGTACTTAAGGTAACGGACTCAGTGGTGGACCAATATTTCTCAAAGAATATGGGAAAGAAACCTGCCATAACAGTTGTGGAAAAAGCACTGTTGGCCCAATCATATAAAGACCATGAGAGAATGGTTTTTTTTGAATCAATCATTTGGTTGCTTGTCGAAGTATCTAATTTAATCGATTACCATGCCTGAAAGTAAGAACTAATCCGAAACCATGTGGATGTAGTACCAAAGGTATGATAGGTCAAATATGGCACGAACCATTGCACACCTACCTCCAATTCAAACGGGAGTGGGCCGATTTGTTTGAATGGATCCACATTGAGCATATTGACTTTTACATATTGAGATACGGCTGTTCGTTTCGTGTCATAATTTTTTCGGGATGCCATCCAACTATTCCACGAGTCAGATCGTGATGAAAACTTATCCCGTCCGGAAAAAAGCCAGTTAACTCCGGTGGATACAAATAAACGCTGTGGAATGGCTTCCATTTGTCCTTGAATGGATCCTGCAATTTCAAAACCCTGTTCATGAAGAACGTCTTTACCGATGGCTGCTGAAACGGAATCAATATGAGTTTCTGTATGCCAAAGGAACGAGTAAGACGGGTTGATAACCTCACGGCTATACGTTGCGCCACTTGCAGACCAATTGATATTGATGAGGCGACCCCACACTTTTCGATATAATTCCCCGAATGCACGACCTCGCCAACGAGTGAGTCCATTGCCAATAGGTAATTGTTTGAATTGATCCGGCACCCCATTTGCATCCACTTCTTTGGGATAATATTTTTCCAACCGTTCACCAAATGGAAAAGTGGCGTCAATCCCCCCATACAATGAATATTTTTGTTTGCCCCCACGCCAAGCCGGATTGCCAATGATGAGTACATTCATGCCGATGGTCACATCACCAAGCCCTGAATTGGATTTATTTTTCGGAAAATAAAATGCCATGACACTATCTAAATCCGCTTGACTGCCGCCACCGGATATCGTCCATGTATGGGTTTGTTCAAATTTAGGGTGTCGCGGGATGATCATATTAAAAGTGGATCGATCCGTCAAACCATATTCTATTTGAATGGATTGGGTATTGAGATTCCGTTTCCAATATTGATTAAGGGTGTATTCTGAGCCATTATAAACATATTGATAATCAGTCCATCCATCCTTCCCATCATGCCCTTTCCATTTGCCATTGGCTATCTCCTGCTGAAGACTGATTCGCCAGACATTTTGGGGAATGGTAAAGTGAGTTTGGGAAAAGGAGTAAGTAATTAGAAAGAAGGAAAAAGGAAAAAATTTGCGAATCATAAATTATTGATACAGGAAAAATTGCTGGCGAAATTCATTGAATTTCAGCACATCCTTCAGCCATAATGGCGGCAGATAATTGGCCGGTTTTCCCTGGGCAGCAAATACCCTTAATTGTCTGTGACCATACAACATATCAATTCGATTGACTTCATCCCATTGGAATTGCCGTGGATAGAGTTGATAGGCCAATACCATAATCGCCGTGGCCGTTGCCAATGGATCATATCGATTCGCATCGGTTATATAAATATCCACACCACTACACACTGTATTGACATGCATGGGAACGACTTTATCTTCGGGCTTTTTTCTGGGGATATATTCAACGATTCGAAATTCTACCCCCGGAAGATCTAGTGCCGATAACTTTTCCACCAAATGAGATCCGGATAGCCAAGGGGCACCTGCACGCATGTAAGGGCGATTGGTACCGCGTCCATCGTTAAGGTTTGTCCCTTCTAATAATCCAAATCCCACATAAGCTAAGTTGGTTCGTAACGAATTAATTTTAGGCTGAGGTTTAATCCATGGATGTTCCGATTGATCCAACCAGTAAGACCGTTTCCAATTGGCCATGGGGATGACCGTCAGATTCACCCGTTTTAAATTTTTTATCCACCCCATTTCATTGGCCATAATGGCCATTTCTCCCATGGTCATTCCATGACGAATGGGCACCAAATGATACCCTTCAAATGATTGAAATTGGGGGCGGACGACAGGACCATCCACCCGATCGCCTCTCAGTGGATTGGGCCGATCTAAAAGCATGACAGGTGTATCCCATTCACTGGCCACTTCCATAATTTTTGTTGTGGTGGCCACATAGGTGGAATACCGCACACCAGTATCTTGAATGTCAATTAGAATGAGATCTAACCCGCGCATGGCCCATTCCGGTGGTTTCACATTTCGGCCAAATACTTCTACGATTCGTGCATTATAAATGGGATCGTACTTTTGATCTCCTTGAATTTTGAATCGCTCATTCTGCTGGGCAAATAATCCATATTGTGGTGTAAAAATAATTTCTACATCTATTTTGGGGTGAGCCTTCAACAAATCCAGTAGATGTGTACCTTGACGGTTTACAGCTGTTTGATTGGTAAAGACGCCAATTGTTTTACCGTAGAGCGGTTTAAAATCCATTTGTTCCAACACATCCAACCCATAGAAAATGGATGGATGGAATGAAAGGTCCGGGACGGGCATCACTGTACTGTGATTAAAGGATTGCCCAAAGGCAAGTGAAAGCCAAATTGCGGCTTTAGTAAATAGGGTGTGGACTGGATTTCCTCGAATCATTTCCGGGGAAAATCTAATACAGTTTCAGGGAATTAATCCTGATAGATTCGCTCGGTTCGGCCACCAATGGCCGTGGATAAAACATAGGGGGTAGAATTGATGGATTTAGCGACAGTTTCCATGGTGATTTCATCTTCGCCCCTTTTACCCATGAGCAATACATCTTCTCCTTCTGTGGGATTTGTATTGCCAAAATCTACCATGAATTGATCCATGCAAATCCGCCCGGCAATGGGGTGGTAATTCCCTCGATAAGATACATATCCATCCACATACCACGATCGCGGTAACCCATCGGAAAATCCGCACTGAATCACACCAATATTTGTGTCCGTTTTGGTATGGTAAACACCCCCATAACTCACGGCAGTATCTTGAGGAACGTGGCGCACAGATACAATCGGTGCAGTGAATGTCATGACCGGTTGAATGTCTAAATCCTGAGGGACTTCATCAGAAGGATATGCGCCATAAAGAAGCATTCCAACCCGAACTAAATTATATTCACTTTGATCCATATTTAAAACGGCACCACTATTTGAAAAATGGATATATTTAAATTGAATACCCTTTTGGTTTGCCAACACCAATATTGATTTAAATTTTGCCTCTTGTGCCAATGCATAGGTTAAATCCCCTTCATCCGCCGTGGCAAAATGAGAATAAATACCATAACAATTCAATTCTGGGTGATCAACCAATTGCTGAATCACTTTATCCATTGCATCCATATCGATGCCCAAACGGGTCATGCCCGTCTCTACTTTTAAATGAAATTTCGGAGATTGGCCATTGTTTTTATGATATGCAATCAAGGTATTCACATCAGAAGGATCTGAAACATCTAAAGTAAAATTATTTTGAATGGCTCCATCCAATTGTTCAGGATCCATTCGACTGAATACTAATATATCCGAATGGATGCCCCCATCCCGAAGTGCGAATCCCTCTTCAGGTGTAAATACGCCAAAAAATTGGCATCCCTGGGATTCAAGTTTTTGGGCACAAGCCACAGCACCATGACCATATCCATTGGCTTTAACCACGGCCATAATGGGTTTATGATCCACTCTGTTTTTCACTCGGTTATAGTTCGCCGCTAATCGATCAAGATGAATAGTTGCTTTCGGTCCGCGCATGAGATATCAGGAATAGGTTTTTAATAAAAAAGATTTAAGTGAATCAAAGTCAGAAAATATTTCTGTACTGCATGCCATAATCCACCCACTCATATCACCATTGGATAATTGATTGATCAAGTAAACCGGTTTTTTAATATCATAAGCCAATGTGACTTCCGCATGAGTGCCGGCCCCTTTCAATACATAATCATCCCAGAGACAAATGATATAATCCACCCCATGACGGACAGTGTCGATATCTCGATCCACGCATACGCGAATAAAATCTGCGTATCGCTTTGGATCGGTTTGCTTCCATTCACGATAATCTTCCGCGCCATAAGATTCGATGAGATTTTGAGATTCAATTACCGGATTATAAACCGTGTGTCCGAAGGATTCATCCAACCATGCGGTCATCATTTCACGCCATCCGGCCCCTTCATCATGGGCATATTCCATGGCGCCGGAAAGATAAGCTCTCATTGTTTAAGTCTCCGTTTTAACAGGATGCCATTCAGCCATGTCCATATCAAGGATGTGACAATGGGTATGGCCAATAATTCCCCTTGGATGGAGCCTTCAAAAAGAATTTGCCGTAATTGGGTCAATACAATACTTAATGGATTGTAAGATAGAATGGTCCCAATGGTCTTTGGATAGAAGTCAAATTCAACCAAAACACCTGTGCCGAAAATGATAAATAAAAACATGATGACTGAAATGGATAGATATGTGGAAATTCTGTCAGTCAGCATAGAAAATGTGATCATGAGATTTCCCAATAAAAAGGAATATAAAAATGTGAAAATGGGTATGATCAAATAGGCCATCCATGGGAGAGGCGATGAAAGTAATAGTGTGAGAATACTCATGGCGAAAATGACATATATTAGAGATTCAATGATCGAGGTGGTTAAAAATCCTACCACAAGATGAAACTTACTATAGGGTGCCATGGTGATGGGTATAAAGGATTTTTTATGAATCCGCAGATCAAATAAATCCCTGTAGATCATGGCAAATGTAGAGGATACAGCAATTAACAAAATGATGCCCGGGAAGACCCATATATCGTAAGGGATATTGCCGAGTGAATTAACGAGTATATTTTTCATCACCATGGTAATGGATACATGGAGCATGAGTGGCAGTAGAATCATAAATGCCAAGGTGGTCATGAAACGGTGGCGAATTAACCATACTCTTCTCAATAACAATGCCTTTATCAATGGATGCCATCCTTTGCATATTTTGCATCCATCAAGTCTTGAAGCCCTAATTTTTGAACGCTGATATCTTTCATCACGGCGGCAGATGCAGCATTCAATACATCAAAAAATACATTTCGTTCTCGGCCATAAAAGTGAATGCTGTTTCCAATTCGGGATGGGTTTTTCACTTTTGGCAACTTGGATAATGCCTTAAATAGATCATCTGAAAGTTCTTCAAATTCAATCTGGAATTGATGGAATTCGAATGTACTGCCCAACAATTTATCCAAACTGCCGTCCAAGGCAATTCGACCATCTTCCAATACCAAAATTCGATCGTGTGCTTCTTCGACTTCTTGGAGTGATTGACTCACGTATAAAATGGTTTTTTGTCCCCGCAATCGGAGTAATAAATCCCATGTATGGCGGTAAGATTCTGCATCCATAAAGGCTGTAGGATCATCCATAATTAAAATTTCAGGATCGTGGATGAGCGCTCTTAAGACCATGCCTTTTTTCACAATCCCCGGTGATATTTCGCCCGCCATCCTTTTTAAATAAGGAATAATATGAAGTTCACGGGCCAGCTGTACCATTCGAGTATTCACTGTTTCCGTATCCACACCGTAAAGCTTTCCCATAAATTGAATATTTTGTTCCAGAGTTAACCACGGATCCAGATCTACTTCATGGGGCACAAACCCAATGGATGACATCACTTCTAACCGGCGTTTTTGAGCGTCCAATCCATTAATAAATACTTGACCATACTCCTGATATTCAATGCCGGAAATCACCTTTAGCAACATGGATTTTCCTGCCTCATTATCTCCGATAACCGCCACCAGAGATCCCCGTTCAATTCCAAAAGTTAAACTGGCGAGGATGGTTTTATCCCCAATCAATTTGCCAACTTTTTTAAGGGTAATACTGGCTTCCATTAATGGGCCTCATACCAGGATTCACCGTATCCGCAATCCACAATAATGGGTACGGATAAGGGCAATGCTTTTTCCATTTGATCAACCACCAAAGTTTGGAGATCTGTTAATTCTGTTATTGGTCCTTCAAATACCAATTCATCGTGAACTTGACTAATCATTTTTGAGGCCATCCCATCTGCTTCAATTTGGGATTGAATGGCAATCATAGCCAATTTAATCATTTCAGCATTGGTGCCTTGGATGGGCATATTGATGGCCATCCGCTTGGCCGCCTCTCTGTGGAGATGGTTTTTGCTGTCGATATCCCAAACAGGACGACGTCGGCCCAGCATGGTTTCAACATATTGGGATTCTCTGGCTTTTTCGACAGTAGATTCAATATAGTTTTTAATGCCGGCATACCGTTCAAAATAGGCTTCAATAATAGATTTGGCTTCTTTTTGCGGGATGCCTAACTCTTGGCTCATACGAAATGGTCCTGCGCCATAAAGCAATCCGAAATTGACTATTTTGGCCGTTCGCCGCATTTCGGGGATCACATCTTCCATAGCTACATTAAATACATCCGCCGCCGTTCGGGTATGAATATCTTCACCCTTGTTGAATGCCTCTACCAAAGCAGGATCCTTGCTGAGATGCGCCATAATCCGCAGTTCAATCTGGGAATAATCGGCAGAAAAAATGACCCAATCCTTTTCATAGGATCGAAATGCCTTTCGAATGGCACGTCCTTCTTCGGTTCGAATAGGAATATTTTGAAAATTGGGATCACGGGAAGACAATCTGCCTGTGGCCGCCACTGTCTGGCTGAATGTGGAATGAATCCGCTTTGTCTCCGGGTGAATCAAGGCCGGCAATGCATCAATATATGTATTTTTTAATTTATTCAGCTTTCGGTATTCTAATACCAGTTCCGGAATGGGATGTTCATTTTTCAACCGTTGAAGTACATCCTCAGCAGTGGATCGCTTTTTGATTTCGGGCAGTCCCTTAATATCAAACAGAATATTGGCCAATTGCTGGGTGGAGTTTACGTTGAACTCCGTCCCTGCTTCTTTCTGGATATTCGCTACCAATGCATCAATCTTTTTACCCAATGTATCCGACATGGTGGATAACATTTCTCCATCCACAAACATGCCATTGAACTCCATTTCAAGGAGAACTGGCAATAAAGGTAATTCGATATCATTGAAGAAGCCATCCAGGCCTTCTTTCTTCAATTCCGCTTCAAAAATATGGGTTAATTGAAGGGCAATATCTGCATCTTCTGCCGCATAATATGTGGCTTTTTCTAATTCCACCTCTGCCATTGAAATCTGATTTCTCCCTTTTCCGATGAGATCGGTGATGGGGACCATTCTGTATTCCAAATGTTCCATGCTCAAATTATCCAGTTTGAGATTTCTGGATTCCGGCTTCAACAAGTGAGCAGCCAATAAGGTGTCGAATTTGATTCCATTTACTTTGACACCATGTTTACGAAGAATCAATGCGTCAAATTTTACATTCTGACCTGTTTTGGGAATTTTATCATTTTCCATCATGGGTCGTAGTAATTCCAACACCTTCGTCAAATGATCATCAAATAAATCTGACGTTTTTTCTTTATAATGGATTGGGATATAAACACCGGAATTTTCTGTCGTAGAAAATGATAGACCCACAATATCACACCGCATGGGTTCAACCGAAGTCGTTTCTAAATCAAATGACAGCCACTCCCCTTCTTTGACTTCATTTACATAGGATTGAATCTCATTCAATTCTACAAGGGCTCTATAATCTTTTTCTGGTCGTTTTTCTTGGGTAGGCACTTCCCCATGGAATGCATTAAGTTGCGTTTGTAGGGCCTGAAATTCCAATTCTCTGAATAGGGCGTCCAGTGCATTCACATCAAAACCGTCTGTGGCCATATCATCAAAATTGGTGTCCAGATCCATATCTGTTTTGATCGTGACCAATTCCTGACTGAGAATGGCTTCTTCTCTGCAATTTTGAAGTCCTTCTCTCGCCCGCTTATTTTTCACTTCATCTGCATGATCAAGTGCATTGACTAAGGTGCCATATTCATTTAAAAGCTTTACAGCCGTCTTTTCACCTACACCCATCACACCGGGTACGTTATCGGATGAATCTCCCATGAGGCCTAAAAGATCAATTATTTTTTCTGGTGGCACCCCCCATTTTTCCTCTACACCATCCCGATCATATATTTTTAATTCCGCTTGACGGCCTGAAGGTGAATAGAGGAATATGTTTTCATTGACCAATTGCATAAAATCTTTATCACCACTAACGATGTAAATATCATAGCCCTCTGCTTCACCCTGTTTTGCCAATGTACCGATAATATCGTCCGCTTCGAATCCGGGGGATTCCATGGTTGGGATACGCATGGCTTCCATCAATTGCCACAGGTAAGGCAATTGTTCACGCATTTCATCCGGCATTTTTTCACGCGTTGCTTTGTATTCAGGATACCTATCATGACGAAATGTCTTTTTGGATGAATCAAATGCAGCCATGAGGTAATCGGGTTTTTCTTGCCGAAGCAATTTCAGCACTTGATTTGTAAATCCAAACAATGCAGATGTATGCATCCCCTTGCTATTTATCAAGGGATTTCGAATCATAGCAAAATGGGCGCGATAAAGCATGGCATAGCCATCAATAAGAAAGAGGCGTTTTCTTGTGGATTTCTGATCTGACATGAAGCATTAAAGTTAAGACGATAGATAGAAATCCACGAACCATGAAATTCAATATTTCATCATTTCTTTAATCAGGGTTCCCCCTTTTTTGCTTTCCAATATGCATTTATATTCTATCGGGTAAGATCGGGGGACGAATCATTAAATATCAAGGCAGGATTAACTATGCACCCATTCAAAACAAAATTATTTATTATATGTTTAATGAGCTTAACGATTCTTTTGGGAAATAACCCTCCGGAAAAAGGCCATCGGTTTCCCAAAGGATATTGGACCATAATTCGAAATAACCCAGACATATTGGATTATAGTCCCACTGCTTGGACGCATCGGATGGAACAGCGCCGACAAGTGCGAATGGAAATGGCGTTGAATAAACGATCAAAGGTACGGTTGGATACGGCCAAATTTTCTTTACCTGTCATTATTGCCAATTATTCCGATACACAATTGTCATATAAGGTTGCGGATTTTGATTCACTTCTCTTTGGGAATAATAAACAAGGTAACCTCACGGATTATTTTAAAGAAGTATCTTACGACCAATTTGTGGTTACCGGATCTGTATACGGCCCCTTTACAGCGGGCAATACAAAATCATATTATACCAGCGACAATAATGGGTCCAATAGCAATTATCCTGCCAACAGTAAAGGATTTGTGCGAAGCATTATTGAAGCCGCCGACGCGGCCATCGATTTTACAAAATATGATAATGACGGCCCTGATGGCATTCCAAACTCCGGCGATGATGATGGCTATGTAGATGCAGTCTGCATTGTTTACCAGGGATCCGGTACTGATGAACGTGCAACCACAGGCACCAATCTTTGGCCCCATAAAAGCAGTTTGGGCTCATCCAACGAATACACCTCTCATGAAGGCATCATTGTTTCTAATTATTTTGTCGCACCGGAGAAGCATGCCAATGGGGGCATTAGGGCAATCGGGGTCTTCGCCCACGAATTTGGGCACATAATCGGATTACCCGATCTATATGACAGGACCGATGATACAGAAGGGCCGGATTATGATGATTCCAATGGTATTGGCGAATGGGGACTCATGGCCAGTGGATCATGGGGCGGTGATGGTAAACATAGTTATAAACCATCCCATTTGACCGCCTGGAGCAAAATCCAGATGGGATGGATCACACCTACCATTCTGTTATCCGATCAGAAAAATTTAAAGGTGAAAGAATCGAAGTCCAACCCGGAAGCCTATTTACTATGGGAAGACGGCTTTACAGGGGCACGGTATTTCCTCATTGAAAACCGCCAGAAAAAGGGATTTGATACCTATCTGAATGGTGCAGGATTAATGATTTATCATGTTGATCAAAATCGCAGTTGGGGTTCGTATAAATATAATAGCGGACCGAACAACAATGATGAAAACCGAAAGTTGATTGATGTGGAAGCGGCTGATGGTGCAGGCCATATGGACTTGCATGAAAACCGTGGTGATGCGGGCGATCCTTGGCCGGGAACTTCCGTCAATCGGAACTTTTGGGATAATTCCAATCCAAACTCTAAAGATTATGATGATAAATCGACCTATGTAAAAGTGATTAATATTTCTGATAGCGGTGATGAAATGACAGCCGATATTGAAATCCGTGACAATGTCGGTTACATGATTGCTTATGATGAACAGGGCATTTCCGGATGGGGTTGGGGATCCAGTACGGCGAAAGATTATTGGGGTGGTGTTCGATTTACAGCGCCCAGTCCCGGTTTATTATCGGGAATTGATATCGGCTTCCGCCGGGATAATTATGCTGTTGAAATACAAGTTTTTGAAAAGTTTAAATCATTCAAAACTGAAAACTTAATCCTTACCATGAAGGATTCCATCACTGAGAGAGGATGGCATTCTTATTCCTTCCCTTCCGAACCAAAAATAGTCCTCCGTGAAGGAAGTGATATTTTTATTTCCTACAAGGTAATTAATCAAACTTATCCCATCTCTTTTGATAAATTTGGTGAAACCACTTACCGATCTTATTCATCTACCAATGGATTGAATTGGAGCGCCAGCATTGGCTCAAGCGGCGATATCAATATCCGCGCAAGAATGGATACAGTCAGTATTGATTTGGCTGTGGAAGATGAAATCATACTGCCTGAATATTTCACGTTGAAACAGAATTATCCCAATCCCTTTAATCCAAAGACGACATTGATCTATATGGTTGGCGAAGAAGGAATTGGTCAACTAATTCGTTTAAATATTTATGACATTCAAGGAAGGCTTGTAGAAACATTGGCCGATCAGACGGCGAAACCCGGTATCCATCAAATCACCTGGAATGGTGGTCAGTATGCATCCGGTGTATATCTAGCGAAACTGGAATCGGCTCAGTCAACCCAAGTTATAAAAATGGTATTAATGAAATGACTTTCAAATCAGAACGCACACGAGTCAAACGAATCCCCGACAGAGGGCACTACGATAAAGATACAATTTATCCGATAATTGATGAAGCTTTGATTTGTCACGTAGGCATTGTCCACGAAAACAACCCTGTGGTCATCCCCACCATTCATGCGAGAGATGGAGATACTTTATACATTCATGGATCTGCTGCCAGTCGAATGTTGAAAACCATTCCGGGTCAACAAAATATTTGCATCACGATTACACTTATGGATGGCATTGTTTTGGCCCGTTCCGCATTTCATCATTCTATGAATTACCGATCCGTGGTGATTTTCGGTCCGGGAAAAATCGTAGATGATCCTGAAGAAAAATGGAATGCTTTAAAAGTGGTGAGCGATCATTTAATTCCCGGCCGATGGGAAGATGCACGCCAACCCACTCAAAAAGAAATGGATGCCACCACGGTCATTGCTATTCCATTAAATGAAGCATCGGCAAAATTGCGTAAAGGTCCACCGGGAGATGATGATGAAGATTATGCACTTCCCATTTGGGCAGGCGTGCTTCCCCTTTCCCTCGAAAAAGGTGAATTAATACCGGACCCCGTTTTGCCTGATTCTATACCCATCCCTGATTATTTGAAGTGAAATTAAAAATTCTTTCTGTGGGGAAGGTGAAAGACAAAAGCCTTCGTGATATTTGTGATGACTTTTCAAAACGAATTACCCATGATGCTAAGCTTGATTTCGTCTCCATTAAAGATAGTAATAAAACTACTGAAGGTGAAAAATTAGGCGATCATATATCCAAACATCCGGGATTCCATATCGCCCTTAGCGAGGAGGGTGATCCCATCACTTCTCAGGGGTTGGCCCTTTTACTCAGATCAAGGAATGAACCCATTACATTCCTTATTGGTGGTCCCGACGGATTGTCATCTACTGTAAAAGATAAAACAAATATGATCCTTTCCCTATCTTCAATGACTTTTACCCATGAGATGGCAAAAGCCTTTTTACTCGAACAGATTTATCGTGCCATTTCTATCATCAAAAACAGAAAATACCATAAGGTCTAATATGGAAAAACTAAAACAAATCTACATCCTTATTCTGCTGTTCATTCTTGCAGTGGGCGGGAAATATGTCACCGGGAACAATCCTGAAAATCGTGCAACAAGAATGATTCAACAGTTTATGGATGACCATAAAATGCCTGGACTTTCTATCGCTGTTGGTAAAGATGATGGAATGGTTTGGCGAGAAGGATTTGGATTGGCTGATGTGGATGACAATATTCCCGTCACCACAGACACACGATTTCGAATTGGCAGTGTATCTAAAACAGTCACATCCGCGGCGGTCGGTCGGCTTATAGATCAAAATAAATTGAATTTGGACGCTGAGGTTCAAACCTACGTCCCCGCCTTTCCAAAAAAACGTTGGCCCATCACCACGCGGCAATCCATGGGACATTTGGCAGGCATTCGTCATTATCGGGGACAGGAAATGTTGAGTGATACATTTTATCCTGATGTGAAGAGTGGCCTTTCAATTTTCGATCAAGACACCCTCCTCCATCCTCCTGGTTCAAAATACAGGTATAGCAGTTATGGATGGAATCTCGTTAGTGCAGTTATAGAAGGGGCATCCGGAATCGACTTCCTTTCTTATATGGAAGACACCGTGTTTACGGCTTTAAGCTTAGAAACCATGATGGGTGAACATCGAGATTCAACCCTATCTCCTATTGCCTCTTTTTATAATATCAAAAATGGAAATCCCGTATTAGCGCCAAAAGTGGATAATAGCTATAAATGGGCCGGGGGCGGATTTGTGGGCACTACAACCGATATGGTGAACTTTATCCATAACATTTATGGTTCATCATTCTTATCTACATCAGCATTAGCTGAATTGCAAAAACCCCTTAATCTTAATAATGGTAAATCAACGAATTATGGTTTGGGATGGCGACACCAACAGGATGATTGGCGAAATGAAATTATTGGTCATTCCGGTGGGTCCACTGGTGGTCGGGCCATGCTGATCCACTATCCTGGAAGAAATGTGACTGTGGCTATTTTGGTCAACTCAGGAAATGGTGGGAATCTGAACAGCCTGGCCAAGCGGATTGCGTCAAGATTTATGATGTAGGATATGCATTATCGAATCCATTGGTGTCGATTTAAATTGAATTTGAATCATTTTATAATTTTGAAAATTTAAGTTGCAATTCTTATTATTTACACATATTATGTGCACACTTGATAGGAGAGACTATGAATATTACCTTATCGGCAAATGAAAAATTGATTGAAAAAGCCCGGGAATATGCCAAAGAGCACAATTCATCATTAAATAAAATGGTTCGCGCATTTCTGGAATCGGTTGTGTCTGAATCTGAAAATAAAAGCGATATTGATTTTTTCATGAACACCATTGACCGCTTGGAAGGCGATTCCGAAGAAAAACCCTGGAAAAGAGAAGAACTTTATGACATCTAAAAATGTCTTCTTCGACACCAATATTTTAGTTTATGCTTTTGACAGAGCCGCCAAAAATAAACAGGAAATCGCAAAAGCGATTATTGCTGAAGCCATGGGATCGGGAAAGGGACAAATTTCGACCCAGGTTTTACAGGAGTTCTATGTTGTTGCCACTAAAAAATTAGGGATAGAACCGGAAATGGCCCTCACGGCTATAGAATCAATCAGCGCGCTGAACATTATTACCGTATCCCCAGAAATGATAAAAGAAGCGGTGAGAAAACAAACCAAATTCGGATTATCATTTTGGGATGCGCTAATCCTCCAGGCAGCAGAAACGAGTTTGGCCTCTATTTTGTATACAGAAGATTTAAACGCTGGACAAAAATATGGGTTTGTGGAAACAGTGAACCCCTTTACCTAAAAGGACGGCATCAGAATCGAACGGATAGGTCTGTAAGCTTGCTTCTAAGTTGATAAGGCAGGGGATCCGCCAACTGGCAAACCCCCTACAATCTTTTTAGAATGTATATGAAATATTGATGAAGGAGTTTCTGGGTGCGCCGGGCCAGAAATAGGCATGGTATCCATCCCATTCATAACCATACCCATAGGTTTCATAAAGCTTATCAAAAATATTGTTCACTTTGACCATGACTTCCAATCCCTTCCATCGGTATTGGGCACCAACATTCCATAACCCATATGGATCGATCAAACCTGCAGGATCAGTGTTGGCCTTATCTACATACATATGTCCTACACGCCGCCAATGGAGGAATAATAATGTATTTTTCATGGGACGATAATTCACTGACATATTGAATAATGTGGATGGAATATTGGGTAAACTTTTTCCATCAGAAAAATAATTCATGACCAATGCGCCATTGGCAGAAGTGCTCCATTTTTTATTGAATGTAAATCCCGCTTCCCATTCGAAGCCCATGTGATCGGTGGAGTCCGCTGAATAGTAATCGTACTCACCTTCTTGCTCTACATCAATATTTTTCAATTGTTCATTCAGGTATTTGATGTGATATCCGTTAAATCGGGCGCGACCTTTTCCGAAGGTAAAATCGATTCCCCACTCTAAATCTGAAATGACCTCTGCCGCAGCCATGACCGGTTTACTCCATACATCATCCGCATCAATAATCTGATTGTCGGCCGGTTCTTTTTGGGCTTTGCCCCAATTCACAAATACATGCATTGAATCACTAAATTCCCAAATCATCCCCATCCGTGGATTGAAAAAATTCCAATCGGCAGAAAGCTGATGCCCAGCCGCATGACCAATGGATTCTTGATCCAATGTCCAATTGTGATTCTGATTTTGGAAATCGGCCATGAGTGTAAAAGGCTGTCCTTCAGGGCTCCATACAAAATGGGCAAATGCAGTGATGGAGTTCTTTTTCCCTACATATCGATAATACCGATGCCATTTATCGCCGAAATGGGCTGCTAAACCGGCATTAGAAAATTGAGATACCTCACCGTAATGATCTCCAGTGTAAAATCGAATTTCACCACCAATATCTGCGCGAATTTCTTTATTGTTCCACGTCAAGGTCGGGACTACGCCAAAATAATTATTATCGATCCATTTTCTCCTAAGAAGATCGGTGGACATATTTTGTTCTTGGGCATCCGTATATTCATTATTGATATCCAAGTTATAGGCATAAAAATCTCGACCGGATTTGGCGACCTCATAATACCCCTTACCCAACACGAGGTAACTCACATTTCGGAAGTAAAGATCATCTCGAATCCGACCTTTCGTATTGACGGAATAGATCTGTTGCAGAAAGTCATCTGTATATGCTTTATACCCTGCGCGACGTTTAGTACGATCATCAATATCCGTCATATAAATACCATCCCAAAGCAACTGGGTATTTTCATAACCGATGAGTGCCCGGAATTGGTTGGTGAATCGTTTGCCGCGATGTTCCAATCCAAAGAACATACCATTTTGTTTAGAATTATGGTTTTCACGGTATCCATCTGAATTGATTTGAGAAGCCCGAACGGTCAAGCTCAAATCTTTTCCAAGATCATTCCCGGATCGATATCGGACACGGGTTTTATTTGTATTCCAATCTCCCGATCCATAGGATAAACCAATTTCTCTTTTGTCGCTGACAATTTGTGTATTCACATTAATGGATCCCCCAAAAGCAGAGGAACCGTATAAACTGTTTCCAATTCCCCGTTGGATTTGTACATCTCGTGCATCTGCTAATAAATCACCATGATCCACCCAATAGACCTGATGACTTTCGTTATCATTGAGGGGCACACCATCAATCATGACACCGATGCGGCTTTGGTCAAATCCTCGAATAGATACATATGAATATCCTGTGCCATTTCCACTCTCACTGTATGCCCAAACCCCCGGCTCTGATCCTAGAATCATCGGCACATCTTGTGCTGTATTTCTGGTTTCAATCTCTGCTGCAGTCAAATTCGAGAATGAAACCGGTGTAATTCCGGCAACAGCACGGGTGGCACTGACATGCACTTCATCCCCTTGAAGCACGGTTGGATGCATCAAGATCGTCATGCTGGGTTTGGCTAACGTGGTGATGGATGTATATCCAATAAAGGAGAAGGTGATTTCTGCACCTTCATCTACGTTAAGTTGAAACGTACCTGAGAGATCAGAAACGGTTCCTGTTTCTCCCGACATAATGTTGACACCCACTAAAGGTGTGTGCGATTCACCATCCACAACTAACCCTGTAACTTCAATAGTTTGGGCATGAATAGTGGAAAACAGCAATAAACTTAAAAAGCGTATTTTTTTCATGTTTAGGTTTTCCTACGCTGGCATTATCCAGATCAGGTTCTTGGGTCTATTCTCAGCCATTTCGATCTGGTTCAAAACAGCACCCCAAATGCGGTGCGAAATTAGGGATATTCAACAAAGGATGCCAACTGATGCTTTGCCAACATACTTGTAAATTTGAGTCGAATTTCCCTACCTTCGTCCCCATAAAATTCAAGGAAAATCATGTCAAATAACCAATTACCGGAAATTACCGTAAAAGCCCTTTTTCTCGGTGTAGTCTTATCCATGGTCCTTGCCGGAGCCAATGCTTATCTTGGCTTATTCGCCGGGATGACCGTATCTGCATCCATCCCTGCTGCAGTGATTTCCATGGGGGTACTCTCCTTATTCAAAAAATCAAATATTTTAGAAAACAACATTGTGCAAACAGCTGCATCAGCAGGTGAATCATTAGCTGCTGGTGTCATATTCACTATTCCTGCATTGGTCCTATTGGGCTATTGGGACACATTTGATTATGTGGAAGTGGCAAAAATTGCTGCCATTGGTGGTGTCATTGGTGTCCTTTTTACAGTGCCGTTACGACGCGCATTAATTGTTACTGCTAAATTGAAATATCCGGAAGGTGTGGCAACGGCCGAAGTTTTGCGCGCTGGTGATGAAGCGCGAAAAGGTGCTGCCGATGATGGATCCGGAGGATTAAAAACCATTGGATTAACCGGTCTCGCAGGTGGTGTCATGAAATTATTTCAACAAGGATTTGGCGCATGGCATGCAGAAATGGCCGGTGCTACAACCGTGGGCCGATCCATATTCGGATTGGGTACTGACCTCTCTCCCGCCTTGATTTCTGTAGGATACATTGTAGGCCGAAATATCGGCATTCTCGTTGTAGGCGGTGGATTGATTTCATGGGCCATTGCAATCCCGATTTATTCTGCAATGGTTGGATTTGAAGGCGATCCTCTGGATGCGGCATGGGGCATCTGGAATTCAAAAATCCGTTATCTCGGAGTCGGTGCCATGGTGGTTGGTGGTGTTTGGTCTTTGATCAAATTATTTAAGCCATTAATAGAAGGCGTAAAAGCCAGTTTAGCTGCAGTAAAACATCAATCTTCCGATAAAGATGTGCCTTTAGAAGAACAGGATATGCCTATCAATTATGTTGGAATTGCTTTAATTGCACTCCTTGTACCCGTATTCCTTCTTTATTTGGATATTATTGGGTCTGTGGGTATTGCAGCCCTCCTTGCGGTAGTCATGATGGTGTTTGGATTTTTGTTCTCCGCCGTTGCTGCCTATATGGCCGGGGTGGTGGGATCATCAAACAACCCCATTTCTGGCGTAACCATTGCAACTATCCTTTTTGCTTCCCTACTCTTGTTGGCCATTTTAGGAACAGGGTCTGGTGTAGGTGCTGCCAGTGCTATTATGGTGGGTGCGGTTGTCTGCTGTGCTGCTGCCATTGGTGGTGATAACCTCCAAGATCTGAAAGCGGGCCATATTGTCGGTGCCACCCCCTGGAAACAGCAAGTCATGCAAATTGTCGGGACCGTATCTGCAGCCGTAGTCCTCGGACTCGTATTGGATATTTTACACACTGCATATACCATCGGATCACCAACTTTGTCTGCCCCACAAGCCACATTGATGAAATCAGTTGCAGATGGTGTATTCACGGGCAATCTGCCATGGACATTTGTTTACATTGGTGGTGCTATTGCCGTCGCACTTATCCTTATTGATTTGAGGCAGGAAAAACTTGGCGCTGATTTCAGAGTACCCGTGTTGGCCGTAGCCGTTGGGATATACCTACCCATTACATTAACCGTACCCATTTTCATTGGGGGAATGATTAATCACTTGGGCAAAAAAGCCGGCGGATCTGAATCATCTGAAAAACGTGGATTACTCATGTCATCCGGTTTTATCACGGGAGAGGCTCTCATGGGCATCATGGTTGCTGTGCCGATATTCCTAACAGGACAAAAAGACTGGTGGCCTCATTTTGGCGGTATGAATTGGGTTGGACCAATTCTGTTTATGGGTATGATGTACTGGTTATATAAATCCGTATCGAGAAAATAACCGGATGAAGATTTCAGACAGCCTGCTGAAAAAACTTCCCAAGGTTGAGCTTCACTGCCACCTGGACGGCTGTCTGCGAATCCAAACGATTCTGGATTTGGCGCAGCGGCACCAAGTGTCGCTGCCTGCATCCAATCCTATCAATCTAAAAAAGATCCTTTCCATTGGGAAAAAACGGGGAACATTAGAAGAATATATTGCCCGTTTTGACATTACACTCAGTGTGATGCAAACGCCCGACGCCCTCACCCGAATCGCCTATGAATTGATCGAAGATGTGGCAGCTGAAAATGTTCGCTACATTGAGGTACGATACTCACCCATCCTTCATACAAATAAAGGAATGACCTTGGAAGAAGCGGTTGAATCCGTTCGTGAGGGACTCAAACAGGGAGAGAAGGATTTTGGTGTAAAGTCCGGTATTATCGTTTGCGGTATTCGCCATATTTCTCCTGAAGCTTCCCTAAAATTGGCAGACCTATGCGTTCGATATAAAAACAAAGGTGTCGTGGGTTTTGACTTGGCCGGTGCGGAAGAAAACTTCCCGGCGAAAGATCACCGAGAAGCCTTTTATATGATTTTGAATCATAACATTAATGCCACCATCCATGCAGGAGAAGCATTTGGTCCATCTTCAATTCATCAAGCGATCCACTATTGCGGTGCCCACCGTATTGGCCATGGGACACGTTTAAAAGAAGATAAAGATTTGATGCAATATGTAACGGACCATCGGATTACCATGGAAGTCTGCCTCACATCAAATTGGCATACTTATTCAGTGCGATCGCTAAAACAGCATCCATTCAGGTATTATTATGATCAAGGCATTCGTGTTACACTGAATACAGATAATCGACTCATGTCCGATACCACCCTGTCCAAAGAATTTGGTGTGGCCCGCGATCTATTCAACTTTACACTTCATGATTTTAGGGAAGTAACCATCATCGCTATGAAAGCAGCCTTTCTGCCCCATGTAGTCAGGAAGAATATGATTAAAAATATTGCCGATGAACTGGAATCGGAATTCGGTATTATGCCGGAATATATTGAAAGAAACTAAGGGGGGATATCATGATTAAAAAAGACCTGCCCAAGAATATCAAACCGGAAAGTTTAATGATGTCTTACGGATATCAATCTGAGTGGTCAGAAGGTGCCGTCAAGTGCCCTATATTTCAGACCTCCACCTTTGCTTTTAAATCCGCCGAAGATGGGAAAGCTTTCTTCGAAGTGGCTTACGGGTTACGAGAAAAAAAGCCCGACGAAAATCTGGGCCTCATTTACAGCCGGCTGAATAATCCAGATCTGGAAATTTTGGAAAACCGCCTCTGCCTGTGGGATAAATCTGAAGCCTGTGCTGTATTCGAAAGTGGCATGTCCGCTATCGCCACGGTTCTTTTGGAATACCTTCAGCCCGGTGATCTCCTGCTTTACAGCAAACCGCTTTATGGGGGTACGGACCATTTCATCAATCATTTTTTAACCAAGTACGGTATCACTGTAATTGGTATCCATGCGGATCATACCCAAGAGGAAATCATAGAGAAAATTGAATCTTCGGGATTACAAGATAAGTTAGGCGTAATCTATATGGAAACGCCGGCGAACCCCACCAACGCCCTCATGGATATTGCCATGTGCAGAAAAATAGCCGATCAATTCTCAAACGAAAATCATCGTGTTCAAATCGCAGTGGATAACACATACATGGGCCCCCTCTGGTCCCACCCATTGGAACATGGGGCTGATATCGTTATCTATTCTGCTACAAAATACATTGGCGGTCACAGTGACCTCATTGCCGGGGCTGTCCTCGGATCCAATGAAATAATCGGGCGAATAAAGGGATTGCGTACGTTTTTGGGCAATATGACCGGCCCCTGGACGGGATGGCTCCTGATGCGCAGTTTAGAAACGTTGAAAGCCCGGATGGAAATTCAAATGAATAATGCGGTAAAAGTTGCAGATTTCCTTATTAATCATGATAAAGTGGAAAAGGTGTTTTATCTTGGTTTTATACCGGAAGGTACTTCCCAATATGAGATTTATAAAAAACAGTATTCTTCGGCAGGGGCCATGTTGAGTTTTGATGTTGTGGGTGGGGAAGCGGAAGCCTTTAAGGTATTAAATAATTTGAAACTGATCCAGTTAGCTGTGAGCCTCGGCGGGACTGAATCCTTAGCGGAACACCCCTATACCATGACCCACGCCGATGTGCCCGTGGACCAAAAACAAGCCATGGGCATTACAGAAAAAATGATCCGTTTATCGGTGGGAGTAGAAAATGCTGACGATATAATTTGGGATTTAGAACAAGCACTGTCAAAAATCTAAGCCTCGATTCGATCTTTAGTAGAACCTTACCAAAGTTAAAGATGTCTTCTTACCCAAAGAAAAAATTATTCGGGCAAAGTTAATTGAGAGGAAGGAAACTTTCGTAAGGTTTGATCATACTTTGCGCTTCATTTTTTTCTTCGCTTTTTCAAGCATATCATGTGTCCACTTTTTCACCGGTGGAAATACACTCCCCAATAACATTAATCCCGGGATGCCAAACATCCATCCCTGAAAAATGGGAATCAATCCGCCGATGAGTCCGATAATGATCAGAATCACACCGGCGATGACTTTAAGAATATCGATGACAGGTTTCATTTTCGGATGACCGCTACTTTCTCCATAGAAGATGCACCTTTTTGATCATAGATCGCAATGAGATAAACGCCGGATCCAACCAATCGTCCTTGACTATCTCGCCCATCCCAAAAAGCCTGATATCCTTGCACTTCAGCATTGGGAATTTTTCGAATAACACGTCCGTTCAATGTCATAATCATGAGCGAACTATTATCTTTCAACCCTTCAATCGTCATGGGCTGGGCATCGGGAATTCTAAATGGGCTGGGGAAGATACCCACTGATGAAAAGGATTCCTTTTTATCTGCAAACGGAATCCGAATAACAGACACCCCCTTATCTGTGGCGATATATGCTAATCCTTCATTACCATTAAACGTAACATCATTTACATGATTTGACAGGAGGTTACTATTAGAAGTATTGAGTCCGTTGATATCAGGCCAATATTCACCATTTTCAGTGATAATGTGCACACCATCTGTAATGGAAGTCACCCATACATTCCCTCTGGGGTCAAATCGAATCTTAGATTGTGTATCGAATGAACCATTGGGGAAATAGGGATATAATTCATTATTATTCCCTAGAGGCCCTGTTTGTGTCACAGGGTTGGTTTCGGACACTTGAAGATTTTTGTATATCAATCCAACAGGTGTCAATATCCATAGCCGATTTTTGTCCGATACATTCATGGCCAATGGTATGCGTTTGGGCATGCCGGGATTCACCATTTCATTCGCCCATACTTCTGCTGTCGGATCCATCACATCGCCCGTATATTTATACATGACTAACCCTGAAGGTGAACCGGTCCAAATTCTATTAAAATTATCGACAGTAATTGCATTAACATTTTTGTTTAGTTTGCCACCACTCTCGGCAATTGAAATGTGTCGCGTATCCTCACCTTTGAATACGGATAGAGGTTCATTTTCATTGTTCTCGGAAATGGACCAAATATTATCCTTTTTGTCAACAACTATCCCTTTTACGGCATACAGTTCTTCTAAACCAAAAGAGAGTTTTCTGGGATAATAAAGATGATCTAATGTGAGTCCATTGGATACATCAACAGAGACAATTCCCGCTGAGGATGAGTAATTCAATCCAATAAGTATTTTTCCATTTAGATGTACAATATTTGAAATATTTCTCCCTAAATATATGGGACTTTTTTGAATATTTAGGTTTGGATTCAAATTAGTAGATACGGATGTGGAAGACCAATTCGCCCAGCCTGTGAGAGACAATCCATTTTTACTGGCCATTATCCACTGGTCATTTCCTATAAACTGAATCGCTTCCGGCGATTGAACCGATGGACCATTTACTGCAATATGATTTAATGGACTTCCAAATTCACGGCCATCTATCCGCCCAAATCCCACATGACTGCCAACCCATATCCCAAATTGATCCGTTATAATTTCCGTAAAAACCATGTCTGAATCTGTGAAACCTTGGGATAGTCGATCTGTCCCCACATCAAAAATGATCGAATCTGAAATTGCCGTAAACCGATTATTCTCAATGACTGAAATTGATTTTATGGATCTAATATTGTCGTCCTCACGGATTAAAGCAATGGGGTCTTTTCCCAGTTCCACGGCATAAATGGCTTTATCTGTCACCAGTGCCAACACTTTATCTGAGGCATCTACAGTTAATACTTTTTCATTAATATTTTGGAAAGATTTTTCCCAATAGATTGGATGCTTGAGGTGAGGATTTCCACCGATTAAACCTAAATCGGTACGTAACAATAACTGATCGCCAAATGTGACAATTTCGTCAATATACTGAATATCGGATCGGCCATAGAAATCTCGGTAATATATTTTTTCATTCGCGTGAATAAACTCCATAATTCCCCATTGACCATCATTTTTTACCGCACCATAAATCATATCCTGATAAGTCGCAAACCCGGAAACGGTTTCAATATCTAATTGAAACCAATCTCGAATGGATTCTGTCTTCGAATCCCAAATTTGTACACCCATTTTACTCCCCACCCATACCAATCCTTTGGGGCCTATATGTACAGTTTGAAGATCTGTATCTGCGAATCCATCGTCTTTCGTATAGACAGTGTAATCACCGGTATTTGACTCATAATTCACCAATCCACCTCCAGTGGCCAATATAATGTTGGTCCCATCTTTCGTCATATCTCTTACATGTAAAGATGATGTTATGGACCGCATTTCGCCTATCCGAACTTGAGCCGACAATCCTGCGCACATGATTAAAATGAATAACCGTTTCATGAAAATTGAAATGGTGCGGGAATAAAACAAAGTACAAAAATCGCCAAACAAATATACCCAACCCGTTTATTTGCATCTGATAGAGGTATATTAATATCTTGGATTGGAGGATGTTTTGCGGACCGCATGAGCACCATAATGAGCACACCCCAAACCAGCCAGTTTAATGATAAAAAGCTTAAGGGAATTAATGACAATAATGATGCCTTTGCGATTAAATCATGTTTACGCCCAAGCATGGCATAGGCCACGTGGCCCCCATCCAATTGTCCGATGGGTAATAAATTTAACATGGTGACCAATAGACCAATCCAACCGGCGAACGCTATGGGATGAAGCATGATATCTTGGGACTCCAATAAACCGGGATGGGTACCCCAGGTGAGTACTTTCATGAGGATGGAATCTCCCAACATGAGTGCCCCTTGGATATCCGCTTTTTCAACCACATCCGAAAGCAAAAGGCCGATAATTAATGCGGGAACAGCAATCACAAAGCCGGCTATAGGGCCAGCGGCACCGATTTGGAGCAGCGCATCTTTTCTATAAATGGGTGATTTCATTTTGATAAATGCACCAAAAGTGCCGATCAAAAATAGAAATGGGGGCGCTGGAATGAAGTATGGAAGCGTCGCATCCACCTTATGCTTCTGGGCGTAATAGTAATGGCCGAATTCATGGGTCCCCAAAATCAGCATGAGCGTTAATGAGAAGGGAATACCTTTAACAATTTCTAGTGGATTCTCCCAAATCCGTGCCCCTTCCATCATGGCACCGGCCATGAGTGTGGTTAGGATGGTGAGTAAAAATAATATCCAGTGGATCCTCGGTATATGTGGAATTCGTAAAATCACCGGTTCTTTGGCATCTTTGATTCGAATATATACTTGATCGATTTGTGTTTTAATGTTGAATTCACAGGATTCATTTTTTAGGATGGCGATCAAATCTCGTTCGGCAGCATCATTGGTCAAATGGCCTACAGCCAGCCATTCATCTTTATTGGAGCCGACTTGAGTAGGACGAAAATGTCCATCCAGTTTTTTAAGAATATTTCGAAATTCGGTTTCAGTCATGATTCATGAGGAAAAAGTGAATTATAAATTACAACAATCGGAGGGGGAATCAGTTTCGTTTTATATGCTTCTCCTGCTTCTCCTTCAGCAATTCGTGCATCCCTCTGCTCTCCATATCCAAGGTCAATTGGTTGATCCATCGTTTGGTTTCTTCTACATATCGGTCCACAACTCGCTTTGGCACTTGTTCCGCCTGCATATGCACAATAATAACTGCAGAAACCACGGGGACATAATCCATCAATGGATCTTCATAAAATCGATCTAATTGACGAATGGTTTCCCGGCGGGTCATATAATCCACTCGATCGCCATATAAACTATCGGCAAAGGCCTGCGCTTCTCCCCATGCTTTGAGATAATAATACAATCGGCCATCCAATACACCACTGAGATAGGATGACTTTATTCGAAATGTCATTTCAGGATCACGGTTCACTTGCTTCTGGATGTTATCCCAATCGGTTCCATCCCAGAGGAGTTTATTTTGCTTCTCCAAAATCTGACTGGATAATCCTGTCATCAACATCAATAATATCATAAATCGTTTCATCGAATATAAATCGTTTTAATATTCACGAACTCCAAGATACCATATGGAGAAAGTTCATTGCCATATCCCGATTCTTTTACACCGCCAAATGGCAACCGTGGATCTGACCGGACAAAATCATTCACAAACCCTGCGCCCGCTTCTAATTGGGATTCTGCAATTTTTCGCCCTTTATTTATGTCCGATGTGAAAACAGCTGCATCCAACCCAAAAGGTGTTTGGTTAGCCAAAGTCAATGCTTCATCTTCATCTCGAGCAGAAATGATGGAAGCCACAGGGCCAAATAATTCTTCATCAAATGCAGGCACACCGGGCTTTACATCGGTTAATACAATAACAGGATGATAAGCACCCTCATCTGATTCTGGAATTTTACTTTTATAAAGTAACCTTGCACCGCCATTTAAACTGGATGCCACTTGCCCAGCCAATTCATCCTTCGATGCATGGTTAACCATAGGACCTACAGTAGAGGTGTCAGCAAATGGATCGCCTACAATTTCCTTTTCCATGGCTTGGACGATTTTACGTTCAAATTCAGATTGAATAGATTCATCAACAATATACCGTTTGGCAGCAATACAACTTTGGCCGGAATTCAATAACCGCCCCGTAACACATGCGGATACGGCTTGATCCAAGTCTGCATCCTTCAGAACCACATAAGGATCACTACCACCCAATTCCAAAACAGTCTTTTTTAAAACGGATGCGGCAGTCTGGGCAACCGCTTTTCCTGCGGGCGTGCTGCCCGTAAGTGTCACCGCTTTAACAATAGGATTCTCAATCACCTCTGCCACTTTGGATGAACCAATGGTGAGATTTCGGAATACATTCTGCGGAAAGCCCGCTTCAAGGAATAATCCTTCAATTGCATCTGCACATCCCTGCACATTGGATGCATGTTTCAAGACGGCCACATTGCCCGCAATCATCGCCGGGGCAGCAAAACGAAATACCTGCCAGAATGGAAAATTCCAAGGCATAACCGCCAACACCACACCCAAGGGTTGAAAGGATATATAGCTCTCCGTTGCATCCGTCTCAATATGCTTATCTTTTAAAAATTCCGGACCATTTTCTGCATAATACTCACAACCCAATGCAGATTTTTCTATTTCTGCTTTTCCTTGGGCCAACGGTTTTCCCATTTCTAAAGCCATTAACCGCGCAAACTCATTTTGCCTTGCCCTAAGCACCTGAGCCATTTGTCGGAAGAATTGACATCGTTTTGAAATATCCAATTGACGCCAAGGATGAAATGCATTTTGGGTTTGGGATAATACGGATTTGATTTCTGAAGAATTCAGTTCAGGATAAGTACCGACTGTTTCCCCATTGGCCGGATTTATTGAAATGAGATCAGACATTTTTAATGTGTTGTTTTATGAAGTAGTAAATGAGATAGGCTATCCCAAAATGGGCTAAAGCCACAAATTCTCCGGTCAAAATATACCAAGGCCAGGGCCCCATAAAATCTAATAATGATCCAGTGGGCGGTTTACCCATAATCCAGAAATAATTGGCATCCAGAGATATATTAACGATGAATGAAATTAACAGAAACATATTCAATCCAATAAATGCATGTTTTAATCCCGTCAATGTTGGTTTCATATCATACACGATCACTGCATAGATGAGTGCAACCACCATGAGATTATGGCCAATAAAAAATCGGAAATAATGAAAATGGGGAAAATCATGGAGAATATCAGGAGAAACCATCCCTTGGAACATACCGGATAATCCCCAGAAATAAAGGATTTGAAATACAAATTCATTTCGTTTAATCAATACAAAAGGAATGAGCAAATTGGCAAATCGGCATAAATGAAATGGAAGGTGTAGTTTTATATCAAATGATCCGCCTAATATTTCCAATAATACCCAAATCGGATAGTTAATAAAAATTAGTCCACACAGAATCCATCCCACCCATTTTTGCTGAATGGGATTCAGGCGATTTTTCCCGTACCATGGAAGCCAAAATACGAGAAATAAAAATAAAAAAATGGCCGCCCAATGGGACGGCCCGAATAGTGAAAAATGTTCGTAAGTATTTAAATAATCAGATACAACTGACCGCATGATTCCTACGATTCATTCTTCCCCCGTTTGCGTTTTTGACCACCAATTTTTTGTAAGTGAACTGAAGCGCCTAGAAGCATGACTACAGCCAACATCCAAATTTGATTAAAGTCATTACCGTTGGATCGTTCAATCCACCCATAGATAAATGTGCCAATGGCACCCAGAATAAGTACAACGCCTAGGGCCAATCGGCTTTTATCATTCAAGAATCCACTCATGCGTCAGATTTTTTTGCAGTCGTTTTCTTTGTTGTCTTCTTCGCTGCAGGTTTTTTCTTTGCTGTTGCTGCTTTTTTAGCGGCAGGCTTTTTGGCTGTTGCCTTTGCTTTGGTTGCCGTCTTTTTTGCAGCAGTTTTCTTCGGTGCTGCTTTTGCTTCTGTTTTAGGGGCAACTTTTTCTGCTTTTTTTGCGCCGTCGGCAATTGATGCCTGTTTTAATGCTTTTAATCTTGCTCTATTCCGACGATGTTTCTTTGCGACTAACTTATGTTTCTTATTCATTTTCTTTCCTTTTAAATGATTTAAATTTTGCGGGAACGTCTATCTACGTCCCCTAGGACTTCGAAGGACAGGTGTGATAATCCTTACCTGCTTCCGTTTTTAGCGGGAACGCTTGGGAATCGAACCCAACTCCTGCTTTATCGGCAGGACAACGGTGTTGAAGACCGCGAGGGGCACCAGCCGCCTAATCATTCCCAATTTTTAAATTCGCCAACCATGCAAAGATACGTTTATATTACTAGTGATTCTTTGCATTCTTATTGTCAAACCCCCTTATTCGGGGTTGTTTATAACCCGGAAATCTAATCCAAATTTCTTTTTGAGTTTCTTCCCAATTTTATCTGCTTCATCTTTCGTTTCGTAGCGGACAATTCGTACGGCATGGAGCCTTTTTCCATTGGAGTTTACCGTATGCACTTCCGTCCCATAACCGTGACCTTGAAGTTGTTTTTTTAGTCGATTGGCATTTTCATATTTCCCAAAAGCACCCACTTGAATTACCCATGGTTTTGGGATGGGTTTAGAAATGGTAATTTTTCGCGATGATTTTCTCGCTTTGATTTTTCCGCTGGTCACATTTGGATCCAACCGAACCAGCCTTGCTTCTCGACTTGAATTATCTAATCCTTCAAACCCATAATGATCATATTTCAAACTGGGATATAATAGTTTCATGGTTTTCAGAGCAACGCGGGCAGAATCACTTTCTCCTGTTGCCATATAACCGTTTACCATCAAATCCATTGCCCGCTGATGATGCTGACCATTGGGATATTTATATATGGTTTTTTTGAACTGCACACTGGATTGAGAATACAATCCACGGGCGAATAGATATTCTCCAATTTTCATTTCTGATTCTGCAGCAAATTTAGATTGAGGAAACTTTTCAATAATCGCTTGAAATTGCGCCAATGAACCATCGCCATCATCATTGACCAGTGCCTGCAAGAAATAGACACCCGCTTCGTCAGGGTATCTATCTAAAAGCTCGGGCAAATTATCCTTCACTTCATCTATTCTGCCTTTTTCAAGTAAGGTTAAATATAGATCAATATTTTGAGCGATTAATGGTTGGCCCAGCCATAAAATAGATAATATAATCAACCGGATGATCATTTTTCCACGGGCTGACTTAATAGTTGTATAATGTCATCAATTTGATTGGATAACTCATGGGGCTTAGATACATGGAGAGACAACTTTAATTTCATCAAATGGGCATGGACAGAAGATTCATTTTTAGATAATGCATCTTCAACCAGTGAGATGGCATTATTATGTTCGCCTTTTTCCTCCAATACGTTGGCCAATTTGGCCAATGCACTCAAGTTAGATGAATCTTTTTCTAAAATGCGTTCATAAAATTTTTCAACTTCACTGAATCGACCCAAATCAAATAAAGCCGATTCTATTTTTGAATACACCCGTCGCCCTTCTTCCGGATTTAATAGTGCAAATTTTTCCCAATTTTCGATGGCTTTGACTAAATCCCTTGTTTCTGCATATAGATCACCTAATCGTAAATAGGGTAAACCAAAGTCCGGTGCTGTTTTTAATGCTTTCTGGAAAACAGTAATGGCTTCATTCTGTTGACCTTTTTCCAGTTTATCCATCCCTTGATAGACCAAAAACCGTGCAATTTGATTTGGATCTTTGGACTGTTTTATTTTTTGAATAGTCTTAGATGTTTGTGTGGCTTTTTCCCAATCTCGCTGTTGCTCAAAAATGTTCAATAAAAATTCATTTGCCCAGAGATTCCTTTTATCCAGTTTTAATACAAACTCTGCCTCGCGTCTTGCTTTTGCAAATTGCCCTAACTGTTCAAAATCGAGTGCCAATGATTTATGAATATCCCCATTGATGTCAGTAGAGAGATTTGGTCTTACGGTGAGAGATTGATGGATTTTCACTGCAGCCTGTGCATTCCCCTCTTCTCGCAGGATATCACCCATTTGTAAATAGGCATCAATATGATTTGTGTCTTGTTTGACCACATCCCGAAGGTGATTCAACGCCGTGCGTGTATCTCCCCGGACCATCGCATTCAATGCATGGGTATAAATGGACTCTGTCCGTGCCTGTTTTTTAGGACGGTAGTAATAAAAGACAAAACCGCCGGCACCCAAGAGAACCAACGCAATCCATAAAATCCAATCCAAGGTTAATCGACTCCGTCTTCCGAATCATAAATGCCTTCATCGATGGCAACATTTCGCAAATCATTTAATTCATCGGATAATCGTCTATTTTTAGTCCGTAAAGATCGCAACTCTGCTTTCCCGGATAGAATATTGGTCACGGCAACACCATATCCAATCATCATACCAATAGCCAATGCACCCAACATCACCACTGCGACCTGAACACTTTCATATTGTGCAAATACGAGATCGACTGAAACCATACTCGTATTTCGCATTAAAAAGAACAGCACTAAGATCATAACGACCAATCCGCCAAAAATTTTTACTAATTTCATTAAGCTGCCTCCATTTCATGAATTTGAACTATTTCACCCCGTAAAGTAATTCCTTTTGCATCATTAATTTTCACAGGAATTACATCTCGTATTTGTGCATTTTCTTTATCAAATATAACCCATTTATTTGAATCGGTTCTCCCCGCCCATTGTGCCGCAGATCGTTTGCTCTCTTTTTCCACAAGAACCATTTCAATCTGCCCCACTCGCTTTTGATTCTGGAGCAATGTTTGATGCTTTTGCAATTCAATTACTCGCTCCAGACGATCCTGTTTTTCTTCTTCAGAAACATGATCTTCATATTCAGCCGCTTTCGTACCTGGACGTGATGAATATTTAAATGTATATGCAGAATCAAACTGGACGGCTTCCATGACATCTAATGTTTCTAAAAATTCTGCTTCATTTTCTCCGGGGAACCCAACAATAATATCCGTGGAAATACCTACACCGGGTAACGTTTTACGGATTTGGGTTGCCAATGCAATGAATTCGGATTGAGTATAGGTACGATTCATTCGTTTTAACACCCGGTCATTCCCCGCTTGAAGGGGTAAGTGCACATAATTACAAATGGTATCGTGTTTGGCCATTACATCGAGTACATCCTGAGTCATATCTTGTGGATGGGGGGATGTGTATCGCACCCGTTTTATACCGGGGATTTGAGCAACTGCATCCAACAATTCGTGGAATCCCTGGCCTTCATGATAATATGAATTTACATTTTGGCCCAGAAGAGTAATTTCTAAAAATCCATCATGTATAGCTTGGGTCGCCTCCGCTACAATACCTTCAATACTTCTGGATCGTTCTCTACCCCGTGTAAATGGAACAATACAGAATGTGCAAAACTTATCGCAGCCCCGCATGATGGATATCCATGCATTGATACCTTCATTCCGGCTGGGGAACATATCATTATAGACTTCAAATCGGGATAGTTTTGTATCCACCAAATGGGCAGATTCTCCCGACCTTTCTTTAATCATATCCGGTAGAAGGCGGTAGGAATCAGGCCCCAATACAATATCCACATAGGGTTTTGACTCAAGGATATCTTCCTTCAAATTTTGGGCCATACAGCCAAGTACACCAATAATAGTATCAGGTTTTTTCCGTTTTATCTGGTGATAAAATCCCAATCGAGAATGAACTTTATCTTCAGCATGTTCTCGAATGGCACATGTATTTACAAATATAGCATCCGCGTCATGGATATCATCGGTTTCTTTATAGCCTTCATTGGTAAGCAATCCGGAAACCAACTCCGAATCGGCCACATTCATTTGGCAGCCATAGGTCTCTATGAAATAAGATTTATGCATTAATTGAACTTGAAAATTACTGAGAGGGAAGTAGAGGAAAAAAGGCTTACTTCAAATAGCCTGAGAAAAAATAATCTAATGGATTTTGAGGTGCACCGTATTGGTGGACTTCATAATGGAGGTGGGGTCCAGCCGATCGGCCGGTGTTTCCAGAGATGGCAATGAGATCTCCCCGTTGGACTTTTGCACCATACTTCACCTTGATTTTAGACAAATGAGCATAGATGGTCCTAAACCCATTCCCATGATCAATTTTAACTACTTTGCCATATCCACCCTGATTTTGGGCAAATTTAACTTTACCGTCTGCTGGTGCATAAATCTTGGTTCCAGTATTCACCGCAAAATCTTGGCCATAATGAAATCTAACTTTTCCGGTAAATGGGTCATCACGATAACCAAACCCTGAACCCAGATAACCTTCTCGAACAGGACGAATAGATGGAATCACTTTTAATTCATCAGAATGATTCCGCACTTTATCGGCAAGAGAATTATAACTGCTTAATTCTAATTTCACTTTTCGAGAGAGGGCATCCACATTCATTTCAATTTCAGAAATTGTATTCACCACATTTTCCGGTACACCTGCAAAATTTTTGGAATTATTGTGAGTACCACCCACACCCAATTGCCGCACATCCTGATCAATTTGTGGCAATCCTGCATAGGTACGAATTGCTTGATCTTTTTCTTCAATTTGTCCCATTTGAGTGGATACATCATTTAACTGTGTTTGTAAGGTGACCAGTGTTTCTGTTAAATGATCATAGTTGGCCTGAAAATCTTTCATCTTCGCTTTATACAGTAGACCGGTGATGGCATCCGCGCTAAAAAATAAGACACCGGATAGAACGACAACAGCCACACCTGTCACAGCCAACAAACGTCGACGTGAAAAGTGCATATGCTTTGCACCGGTATCCCGCTCGGATACAATGATATAGTTATGATATTGGTTCGTATTTTTTTTGCGACGGAACATTTTTGTCCCCTAGATATATCCTAGAATTTACTGATTCAACTCCCAATCCCCCAAATAGATCATTTGAGGTATATTTTTAGCATATGGGATCGTGTATTGTGGCGTAACCGTTGAAGGGCTTGATTTTTTATTTGGCGAATTCGTTCTCCTGATAATCCCATATTGCTGCCGATTTCCTCTAAATTTTTTGGTTCCTCTCCCGACAATCCAAAATAAAGTAAGAGCACCTCTTTTTCACGATCTTCTAGTTGATCCAGAACACCACGAATTTCCTGCTTTAAGGATTCGATATAAATTTTTGTCTCAGGCCGATCATCATCTGATTCGAGAAAATCAAGACGAGTTGATTTTGAATCTTCCATCGGTTCATCTAAAGAATAGGTACTGCTATAGGATTGGATTAACCCCTCGATCCATGAAATGGTGGTATTGGATATTTCGGCCATTTCTTCTGATGAAGGTTCCCTTTCATTGGCCTGTTCCCATTCTAAGGATTGGCGGTATAATTTGCCCATTTGATCTGTTACATTGGATGGCAACCGAATGGTGCGTCCTGTTTTATTGATCGCCTGACGGATACTTTGAGAAATCCACCAAACGGCATAAGAAATGAATCTAAATCCGCGCGTTTCGTCAAACCGTTGTACCGCTTTAATTAATCCCAGGTTTCCTTCATTGATTAAATCTTCTAAAGGGATACCGTATTTTTGAAATTTTTTGGCGACTGCAACAACAAATCGCAGATTATGTGTAACCAATTCATTTACCGCATCCATATCCCCTGATTTGGCCAGCTGGGCGAGATGCACTTCCTGTTCGTTAGAAAGGGGCTCCAGGTGTTTAATCTCCTGGAGATATTGGTTTAAAGCAGTATTGGGTTTAGGGGGTTTGGGCGAAATAAATCCAGGAAATTTTATTCAGAAGTGGACTCTTCTACTGATTCAGGCGCCACCTCAATGACTTCACTGACTTCTTCTTCTTGAATATTATATTCGGTTTTGATGCGTTCAATTTCTGCAGTTTTAGTCTGTATATTCTCGGATATTGCATCAATTTTTTCAATATGAGCAAAAAATTCTGCGTTACCGGTAAAGTTCACCATATTTGCTTCTTTGGCCTGATCATAAGCGAGTCGGCCCAATCCTTCCCGCTCTTTACGGCGATCCCTCTGCAATTGATGGATCTCCAATTTGATTTTGCTAATCTTTGTTAGTTCTTCTGTTTTGGCGACTGCAACCTTACTCACTTCTTCCGCTTTTTCAATGGCGGCGTTGCTCCAGTCTTTCATATTGTGTTTTAGGTCATCCCAAAGTTTTGACATAGTCCCCTCGCTTTTGCGTTATAATTATATTGGAATTTGAATGATTAATTTTTCTTCAACAACATATTTGCGATATAAAATATTCCTGATCCGATGATCAATGCATTGAGCTCCAATATCACATTATTATCTCGGATGCCCCAAATGAGGCCCGATAATAATATAACCATGGCCACAACTTGAATGCTTCTAAGTAGGACGTACTTCATATCGGTTTTTCATAGTAATCCAACGTCGGATATTTTTAAAGTTCCACGAATAGGCACCGGATAAAATAGTCAATGGATCTGAAACTTCAGAAAGCTTTTTCGCAAAGGCTGCCATTTGATGGTCATTTAATCTTTCATAGAGCATTCGATTTACAAAGGAAAGGCGTCGCATTCGATTTAAGTCTTTCATAACCCGTTTTGCTTCCTTATGCCTTCCAAGTATAGACAGAGCTGCTCCGCCACCTGATGCCATGGACATGCGTATCCCAAATCCAAATAAATAATCTTGAAAGCCCCCTGCTTCTCCAATTTTATATGGATATTTCAATCCGCCAAATGGAAGTGAAAAACTGCCTCGACTCCCAAATGGATTTCCATCAGAAATCGTTATGCCATATTCCTTAAAATAATCCTTACTGTTTTGAAGGGGGTCCACTTGGTTATCACCTGGTTTTTTATAAGCAGTAGCCAATGTCCCTTTTCCATCGAGGATGATCAGATATGCATAACCCTTGGGTGCAAACTCATGGCCCAATAATAAATGGACTTGATCGGACAATGATGTATCAAAATTTATACCACGAATATATGCAGCCGCTTTGGTCGTGCCGGTTGCAATTATATCACAGTCATTTGGGGCTGAATTACCCATTTCAAATTGAACACCGGCGAACCGGCATTGGCGATATAATGCCGTATCTAAATCTGTTTTCCCACTTCCCCGTTTTACCATATGAAAAAACGGTCGGTGATGATGAATCATAAAGGATGAAGATGTGGAAGTGTGAACTCTAAATCGGTTTATTGGGATAGAAGTAATCTGACTAAAATCAAAACCGGATTGCCCAAAGAATTCATTCATGGATTGATCGAAAATCCAATTTTCAAGTCCCTCATAATCCCCATGGCGGTTGCCGCCAATTTGTGATTCTTTCTCGAAAATAATAGGATCCAATCCTGATTTTTTTAATTGGATTGCAGCTGTTAGACCTGCAATTCCACCACCTGCGATTTTAATTGTTTTGGAAGATTCTCCCACTTTACAAATCAACAATGGAGTTGTTGTACGGATACGATTTCAGGCAAATCCAACAATTGGTTTAAGACGTCATCGGGGATGGGATTATCTACCCGAACCACTGCAAAAGCTTCCCCATCATTCATTTGTCTGCTTAACAAATATCCACCAATATTCACATTGGCTTCACCGAGCATGGTTCCCACTTGGCCAATTACACCGGGGACGTCTTTATTTTTGGTGAATAACATGGTGCCGTAAGGAGTTACATCCATTTCATATCCCAGGATATTTACTAAACGGATTCGATCTCCCTCGAACACACTGCCTGCAATGCGCGTCGGTTCAGATTCTCCTTTAACACGTGTACGAATCAGATTCGTATATGAACCACTGTCATTCGTATAGCTATGTTCAATACTGATGCCCAAATCCACTGCCAACGTTTCGGCATTGATATAATTCACCCGATCAGGAACTCGGGATTGAAGTAGTCCTTTCAAAAATGCCAATGCTGCCGGTTTGGCTTCATCCATGGTACCGGAACATTCCACTTGGACACGTTTAATCACACCGGGGTTTAACTGTCCCTGTAAGTTGCCCATTAGCTCCGCTAAATCCAAGTTTATCTGAATTTCTTTCAATTTAGCCAAATCCGAAATGGGCATATTGAGTGCATTGTTTAATTTTTCATGGATTAGATAATCCCGCACCTGTTCGCATACGGCCATACTCACCCCTTCTTTAGCTTCCTGTGTTGAAGCACCTAGGTGTGGCGTTAAAACGATATTTGGTGCATTTACCAAGGGGTTGGATTCATCCACCGGTTCAGACGTGAACACATCGATAGCCGCCCCGGCGATTTTTCCATCGGACAAAGCTTTGGCTAAATCCGCTTCATTGATAATACCGCCTCGGGCCACATTCACAATTCGAGCAGAAGGTTTCATGGCGGATAATCGGTCATAATCAAAAAGATCGCGAGTGGCATCAGTCAGAGGTACATGAACGGTGATATAATCTGAATTGGCCGTCAATTCATCCAAGTCTACAATTTTGACTTCTTCTGGATTAAACATGTCTTGGCTCATATAAGGATCAAACCCAAGAATGTTCATCCCGAATGAACGACAACGGGCCATGACTTCACGGCCAATCTTACCCATCCCTACAATGCCCAATGTCTTATTTCTCAGCTCTGAACCGACGAGGGCATGGCGGTTCCATTCACCTTGCTTCATCCCTGAATCACCAATGGCAATATTTCGGGAGAGAGTCAGCATGATGGCCACCGTATGTTCAGCAGCAGAAATGGTATTTACATCCGGTGTATTCATGACTACAACCCCTTTTCGAGTCGCGGCAGGAATATCAATATTATCCACACCCACACCGGCACGGCCAATCACTTGAAGTTTTTCTGCCCCTTCGATCATTTCAGTCGTCACTTTTGTTCCACTTCGAATTACCCAACCATGGACATCCTTGCAAGCCTCTGCTTTTTCTTTTGGAGTTCCATTGGGTAATTGCACCACATCAAAATTGGCGTTTGTAAGAACGGCCATACCGCTTTCTGTTATGGGATCAGATACGAGGATTTTCATTAAAAATTACCCTTGCTGTGCACGGATGAGATTTAAAGCCGAACCAGCTTTGAACCATTCAATTTGCGCTTCGTTATAGGTGTGGTTGCAGAGAATTTTGTCCGATGAACCATCAGCGTGGTTCGCTATAATAGTGAGCGGCTGCCCCTCAGAGAACTGGTCCAGGTCAACAAAATCAAAACTGTCATCTTCCTGGATATTATCATAATCACTTTTATACGCAAAAGTAAGAGCCAACATGCCTTGTTTTTTCAAATTCGTTTCATGGATACGGGCAAATGAACGAACCAAAACCGCTCTTACCCCAAGAAATCGTGGCTCCATAGCCGCATGCTCTCTTGATGATCCTTCTCCATAATTTTCATCTCCAACGACCACAGTAGGTATGCCATTAAATTTATAATCACGCTGTACATCCGGAACAGGGCCATATTCACCATTCAATTGATTTTTGACAGCATTGGTTTTATCATTATAGGCATTCATAGCGCCAATCAACAGGTTGTTTGAAATATTATCCAAATGCCCACGAAGTCGAAGCCAAGGTCCCGCCATAGAAATATGATCTGTTGTGCACTTCCCTTTGGCTTTGATGAGCAATTTAGCCCCTGAAATATTTTTCCCATCCCAGGGGTCAAAGGGTTCTAAAAATTGTAGTCTTTCAGATTTGGGGTCAATAATCACCTCAACACCTGAGCCATCCTCAGCCGGGGCTTGAAATCCTAGATCTTCTACATCGAATCCTTTTTCCGGAAGATCGTGACCGGTTGGTACTTCCAATTTAATTGCTTCCCCATTTTCATTTGTAAGTGTATCCGTGGCGGGATTAAAAGTTAAATCCCCTGCAATCGCAATGGCTGTTACCAATTCCGGGGAACCGACAAAAGCGTGGGTATTTGGGTTGCCGTCGGCCCGTTTAGCAAAATTCCGGTTGAAAGAATGAACAATGGTATTCTTCTCTTCTTTCTCAGCACCGTCTCTAGACCATTGACCAATGCATGGTCCGCAAGCATTGGCAAATACACTGGCGCCCAATTCATTAAAGGTATCAATGAAGCCATCCCTCTCAATCGTATAGCGCACCTGCTCCGAGCCAGGGGTGATGGTGAATTTCGCTTTTGTTTTCAATCCCCTATCCACTGCCTGTTGGGCGATAGATGCGGATCGAGAAATATCTTCATAGGATGAATTGGTACAGGACCCGATCAGTCCGACTTTAACATCAGTGGGCCAATCATTTTCTGCGGCTGCTTCGGCCATCTCAGATATAGGTGTGGCACGATCCGGTGTAAAAGGTCCATTCAAATGGGGTTCCAATTCTGAAAGATTGATTTCGATCACTTGATCAAAATACGAATCAGGATCCGCATACACTTCAGGATCTGCTTTTAAATGTTCCGCAATACCATCAGCCAAATCAGCCACTTCTGCACGCCCTGTGGCTTTAAGATAGTTGGCCATATGTTCATCATATCCAAACATAGATGTGGTGGCGCCAATTTCCGCACCCATATTGCAAATAGTACCTTTGCCGGTGCAGGACATTTTATCAGCACCTTCACCAAAATATTCTACTATAGCACCGGTCCCACCTTTTACCGTGAGAATTCCTGCCACTTTTAGGATTACATCCTTAGCAGAGGTCCAACCGCTCATTTCTCCTGTGAGTTTTACACCGATGAGTTTAGGGAATTTCAATTCCCAGGGCATGCCTGCCATGACGTCCACAGCATCGGCACCGCCTACACCAATGGCCACCATGCCCAGTCCGCCGGCGTTGACGGTATGGCTGTCCGTGCCAATCATCATGCCACCGGGGAATGCATAATTTTCTAATACAACTTGATGAATAATCCCTGCGCCGGGCTTCCAGAAACCAACACCATACTTATTGGATACAGATTCGAGGAAATTATAGACTTCGCTATTTACATCTTTGGCCACATCCAAATCGGTTTCAGCGCCGACTTTGGCTTGAATCAAATGGTCACAGTGAGCGGTTGATGGTACTGCCACTTTTTCTTTCCCCGCCATCATAAATTGGAGCAGGGCCATCTGTGCCGTGGCATCCTGCATGGCCACACGGTCAGGATCAAAATCCACATAAGATTCTCCACGTTGATAGGGTTGAGAGGCTTCCCCCTCAGAAAGGTGACTATATAAAACTTTTTCAGCCAATGTGAGTGGGCGACCAACTACATTTCTGGCAATCGAAATTCTGCCGGGCATTCGGTCATAAAGGGCTTTGATCATATTTAGGTCAAACACATGAAATCCTTATTAATTAAGCGTGGGTTCATATCAACAGTAAAATAGGTGATAAAATGAAAGAGAAATTACATCGATCTGCCGTCGGATACAATTTCAATACAGGTTAGAAAAGCGGGATTGTAAAAAAAATTGAAAAGCCATTCATTTCCCATCAATTATATACTATAAATTTTATCCCCATGAGACGCACTCAAATTCTTCTTCTCCTTTTCACCACATCTCAATTAATGGTGGCCCAGACACAATTGCGGTTATTATTTGAGAATGAGAATGAATTGGTACTCAAAGTTACAGCAAAACCGAATACGGCAGACGACTTAGCACCCTTTCATGTACTGATTGGATTACCCAACAATGATCTGCCGGGGATTACCGTTAATCAAGGCCCTTCATCCCCTCATTCGTTTAAGAATGTAAAGTCGTCAGCAACCAAGTGGATTAATCAACAGATCGTGAACGGACTCCAAACGGGGACATTACAAATAAGTCCCGTGGATCAAGATGGCTCCTATATCAAAGATCAAAAAATAACAATCCGGTTTCAATCGATTCCAAAAACCACACGAAGAGTCTCATCAGTACATGCGCAATTATTGGCACCGAAAATAATCAATTGGAAATGGGCCAAAAATTGGATTGAGCCCCAAAAGCGAGCGCTACATAAAACAAGCACCATTCCTGAAGGCCATTGGATTAAAATGCAAATTCCAGCAAATGGTATGGTCAAAATTACCGGTGAGGAATTATTAAAATATGTGGGTAATGCCAGTAATTTTGACCCTCGGAGTATTATGCTTTTTTCCGGTACCGCCTTTGGACGTGATCGCACCTATGACCTCACCCAAAAAATCACGGCCAATGTTGCTATTCCGGAAAATTTGGTGGAATTACCCATCTCCATTCAAGGCGAATCCGATGGCAATTTGGCAGAAACCGATATGTTGTTTTTTTATGCACAAGGTCCCAGCGGATTTGAGCAAAATGTGGCAGAAGTATCCTGGCATCAAAACCTCTATTTTAATCAATCCGTTTATTGGCTGCTCATTCCGGACGATAATACATTGCGAGGGAAAAGAATTGAAACGGGGAATATCGTGGAAGATGGCCCCCTGAGTGTGGACTATGGTCTTTCATACCTCCATTTTGAATCGGATAAAATCAATCCACATGAATCAGGATTGGCTTGGGGAACCACCGAAATGCGCCAAGGGGCTCCATACACCCAACCTGTTGAATTGAATCATTCAGTATCTTCAACCACTGCCTCCGGTTCAATTGGGTTTATTGGCCATGAGTCAGTGGATACACGCTATGGAAATACAAAACATGAAATGAATCTGTCGTTATCCAATTCAGATTTGTCCACCCTCCAATGGTTTCATCTGGGATTGAAATCGACTCAGTTTAGCATTCCGGCAGGACTACTAAAAAATGATATTAATTCTTTTCAAATTACGAACAATTCTGATAACCCCAATTCAGAACCCTTTTATGATTTCTTCACTTTGACCTATACAAGAAAATTAATCTACACCGCCCCATTTAATTTCTATTCTTCGGTTACATCTAATGATATGACATTTTCAATAACCGGCAATGCACTAAAGGTCTGGAATATCACCCACCCACTCCATCCGGAGAATGTGCCTGTAAAAACTGTAGGCGATAAAACTGAAATGCGCGTCACACTCCCAGCAGATACATTACAGCGATTTACGGTTTTTAATTTGAATGATGTCTCCATGGTATCAAATATTGAATCCATAGGTCCTATAAAATGGAATCAATTGCGAAATACAACACTGGGCGCAAACCATATTATAGTGGGGCCAAAATCATTTTCATCTGCTTCTCAACCATTAGTCGATCATCGTCCACAAACTATATATGCCGATTTGGATCAAATCTATCTTGAATTTTCCGGTGGTAGTAAAGATCCCATCGCCATACGTCATTTTCTCCAATGGACCCAAGAAAACTGGACTCAAAAACCGACCACAGTTCTGTTTATGGGTGATGCGGATTATGATTACCGCAATATCACCTTGCAATCTAAAATTCAAGTGCCCACAATTGAAGTGGGTACAAATTATTCACACGCTACCGATGATCGCTTGGTCGCCTTCAATGGCATCATCCCTGAGATGGCCACCGGTCGATTTCCGGCTCGTTCCTCAGAAGAAGTAACTGCATTTGTAGAAAAGATCATTGCCTTTGAAACAGATATGCCAAAAGGCTTGTGGAAACAACGGGTTACCCTCGTAGCAGATGATCCGGCCAGGCCCGAAAAAGAATCCTACGAATTGTATGTAGGCAAAAGCCATACGTTGAATTCAGAACGATTGGCCAAATCAATTCCGGACTTTATGGAAGTGAAAAAACTTTATATGGTGGCATATCCTGAAGAAAATGATGGATCTGTTTTTGGTGTCACAAAACCGGCAGCTACCCAAGCTCTATTTGATCAACTTTCCACCGGTACATCCCTTATCAATTATATTGGGCATGGGAATCCAACCCAATGGGCCCAAGAAAAATTGCTCATTATTAATGAATCCAGAAATGATGTTGATCATATTCAGACCAATATGAAATTGCCCATTTGGCTTGCGGGGACTTGCAATTGGGGACATTTCGATGCCATTGACCGTGAATCCTTTGCAGAAGAATTAATTCGAAAAGAAATGGATGGTGCATCTGCAATTATTACCACCACCCGTGGAATAACCGTATCCAGCAATATTCATTATTTAGAATCCATATTTGGGCAATTTTTTAAAGGCGACTCCGTTTCACATGCCACATTAGGCACCTTGCTTCAATCGGTGAAAACCGGTGGCAGCGATGGGGAATTATTTCACCTGTTTGGCGATCCGGCTATGCCCTTGCCCATACCTTCAACATTGGTTCGGTCCGCATCGGTTTCACCCGATACTTTGGCCACGCTCGAAGTGGGTACATTATCAGGGGAGGCTCCCTTTGAATCCGGCGAAGGGTATCTTGTATTTGATGATGGGGCTACCGAAAAAACACAATCATTTCTATTTGCCTCTAAACAAGAAACCATGGCCTATTTAGAAAATGGCCCCACCCTTTTCAGGGGCGCCTTCACATTTTCGAATGGCAGTTTGTCTCCTCAATTTCGAGTACCGAAGGATATTACTTATTCTAAACATAATGCAAAATTACGATTCAATATTTCAGATGGAAATACGGGAGAAGCCCTAGGCGCCGTTTCTGAGATTCCACTTACATTGGGCACACCATCGACAGATACGGAAGGTCCCATCATTACATTTGAAACCCAAAATGGTCGTATGCTTCGTTCCGGCGATCATATTCCCATGGATGAAACACTGGTTATTCGGTTATCGGATCCCTTAGGCATAAATCTCACAGGAGAAAAAGGACACGAACTGTGGATTATTGACCCAATAACAGAATCGAAAACAAATGCAGTCGATCAATTTATCTATGATAAAAACAGCCTTAATACTGGTACGATTCATTTCCCCATTGATTCTGAAGAAGATGCCTTGTCGATAGGAATTAGTGCATGGGATAATGCCAATAATCCGACTGAAATTCAGATTGACTTATTATTGCTTAAATCCAAAAAACTGGACTTGCTCCATGTCCTCAATTTCCCCAACCCATTCGCCAATGATACACAATTTACGTTTGAAGTCACCGCATCCGCGAAGGTGTCCATCAATGTATATACGCTTGAAGGTCGGCGGATTAAATCTTTTTATCCGGAACAATTTGCATTGGGATATCACCGCATTCCATGGGATGGACGAGATGAATTTGGCAATCGTTTGGCCAATGGTGTTTATTTATATAAAATGACAGCTGAAAATGAGGGGCAAAAAATTAATCATATTGGGAGGCTCGCCATATACAGATGAATAAATCTATCATACTTGCATCCGCTTCGCCGAGGCGAAAACAATTATTAGCACAAATTGACTTTTCATTTGAGGTGGTGCCGAGCCAAGTGGATGAAGATTTTTCCATTAGACTCAATCCCCCTGATTTTGTAGAACACTATGCCAAAGCCAAAGCGTTGGATGTGGCCCAAGACTATCCGGATCAATTTGTTGTGGGCGCTGATACAGTGGTTGTATTTGATGGAAATATTTTGGGGAAACCCAAAGACAGAGAAGATAGTTTCCGGATGCTATCCAACTTATCCGGGAATACCCATTCCGTATATACGGGTGTATCCATTCAATGCCTTTCTAAAAAGATTAATGACACCTTTCATTGCAAAACAAACGTTACATTTAATACTTTATCTGATCATGATATTACCTATTATATAGATACCTACAAACCTTTTGATAAAGCAGGTAGTTACGGTATTCAAGATTGGTTCTCTGTATGCGTTCATGGAATCGACGGCTGTTTTTATAATGTAATGGGGTTTCCGCTTTCTCAATTTTATCAGCACTTCACCTCCCATCAAAATAAATGAAATAGTGATCATAAAAGGGTTTTTCTCATGGAAATCCTTCATGTAACTTTTCCGCCCTTATGTCTGAGTTTTATACAGAATTGAAAGCACTCCGGGAAGAACGGGGTATTGATCTCGAAGAGATTCATCATCGCACGAAAATTAGCATAGCATCACTCAATGCCATTGAAAATGGACAATTCAGTCAGCTGCCGCACACTTATATGCGATTGTTTGTTCGTGCTTACGCCACAGAAATTGGTGCGGATGCAGAAGAAACGTTAGCACAGCTAGAATCATTTCTTGGTAATCAACCCGAACCGACTACTCCTCAGAAAGATGTTGAGCCGGAATCACCTGAGCCGGCACCGCTAACCGAATCTGAATCTGCAGATCTTTCTGCGCCAAACCGATCTGCAAAAAGTATGCGGAAGGATATGGTTACAGGCATCATATTGGTGGCCATATCCATATTTGCCATTTACATCATTCGCGTGATTAATGCTGAAGAAGCGGCAAAGGCCCCCATAGAATATCCCAGCGAATTTGAAGAAGAAGGCCCCATTACAGATCAAATGCTTCAAAATGATTATGATGTTTTGACCCAATCCACCCAAATTTTAGAAGCGGAAGCGCCATATACATTGAAGCTGGCCACCGCAGAACGGGTGTGGTATCGGACCCAATCAGATACACTTTCACCGTCAGAAGCAGTTCTCCCAATCGGCGATAATCGACTCATTGAATTTGGTGATTCGCTTAAAATATTGTTTAAACATACAAAAGGTTTAAACCTCTACTTGAATGGATTAGCCCTAAACTCTTTTGAGTCATCACAAAATCCAGTCAAAATCTCTCTCTCGACTGTAGATAATACAGTCACCATTCAGCACTTCGCTCCGAAGATCTGACCCCAAACTTTAAAGTCATCCTTTAGTCAATCGCCCCATCTACAGTGGGGATCGTATAATTTTTTCATAAAATATATTGACACCTGTGGGGGATAATAGATACATTGTGGGTAGTTGTGGGTAATAATCCCTAACATTTGGGCATGACTTTAAATCAAAATACATTTACTGGCGAATTTTCTTATTCATTGGATGTGAAGGGCCGCGTCAATATTCCGGCGAAATTTCGGAATGGGCTTACCGATGATAACGAACATACTTTCGTAATTACGCGAGGCATGGATGCGTGCATCTGGGTTTATCCCGTCATCGTTTGGCAAGCCATCGAAGATGAATTAAGAAAACTTTCTTCACTCTCCCGGATCAATCGATCATTTGTCAGAAGCACAGTTCGATATGCATCCACAGTCCAATATGACAAGCAAGGCCGCATCGCCCTTACCCCCAACCTCACTTCTTATGCCGAATTAGAAAAAGAAGCCCTTATCATAGGCATGGTAAATAAAATTGAAATTTGGAATCCTGCCCTACTGGATGCGGCAGATCAAGCATCTCAAGAAATTGAATCATCTGAATTTGATGAATTGGCCAATCAAATTATTCTCTGATGACCACGTCGATGCCACAGGATTACGATCAACCCCATATTCCTGTGATGCCATCGGAAGTGATCCAATACTTAAACCTGCAGCGCGATGGCGTGTACCTCGATGGTACCGTTGGCGCTGGCGGGCACGCCACACAGATCCTAGACCACCTTTCGTCCAACGGAAGGCTGATAGGACTTGATCGGGATGCGGAGGCACTGGACATTTGCAACCACCGTTTTGGTGCCTCCGCACGTCCCATCTCTACGCACCAGTTATCTTACCACCGATTCCCTGAAATCCTCCAAAAAATGGAAGTGCCTGCCGTGAATGGCATTCTTCTAGACCTTGGGCTTTCTTCTATGCAACTGGATTCAGATACCCGTGGATTTGCGTTCGAATCTGAAGGTGATCTGGATATGCGATTTAACAGTGAAAGTGGAAAAACTGCATCAGAACTTATTTCCAATGCTTCTGACGAAGAATTGGCTGATATAATTTTTCAATACGGCGAGGAGCGGCATTCGCGGAAAATTGCCCGTTCCATTAAAGCCATGAAAACCATGACCACAGTAGCGGACCTCAAAGAGGCTATCCGCCGGTCTACCCCTCCACAACAACGACACAAATCCCTGGCTCGCGTATTCCAAGCCCTACGCATTGCCGTTAACGGCGAGCTGGACAAGCTCAAATCCTTTCTCGATGTATTCATGGATTACTTATCCATTAATGGTCGGGTAGTGATCATGTCTTACCATTCCCTGGAAGATCGAATGGTCAAGCATACGTTTCGTGCATTAAAACAGGCAGGGATATTGAATGTGTTGACCAAAAAGCCCATCGTCCCTTCAGCAGATGAGCAAGCCCAAAACAGTCGGTCCCGCAGTGCCAAACTGCGGGCAGCAGAAAGGATCGCCTAATGCCGGTGAAAAGACGGAAAAAACGCCGATCAAAAAAGAATCGGGAATTCCTCCAAACCTTGCTTTTCTTTTCAACCACCATCCTATCTATTGCAGGACTCATTGTCTATCTTTGGGTCTATACAGAAGTGGATGAAACCATGCTGGCTATTGAGGTGCAAAACCAAGTATCTCAAGAATTGGAGAATTCTGTAAAAGAGCTCAAAATGGATATTGCCCAACTATCCAGAGGTGATCGGATTTCTTATGTCGCCCGGACAGAATTGAATATGGTGCCGGCTGAACCGGAAACATTGATGATCTACATTGATGAGAATGCACTGGCGGATTCCCATTGACTAAAACCTATCTGAAATTTCGATCGCGGGTGACCGTGCTTTCATGCTTCCTCATATTTGCATGGGTAGGCCTCACTGCGCGTCTATTTCAGATCATGGTAATCGATAGCGCTGCTTATCGAGAACAAGGTTTCCGTCAAAGTCAGAAAAATGAAAAACTGCTGGCCGTTCGCGGGAATATTTATGACCGGCACGATCGCCCCCTCACGCGAAACATTATCCATTATTCTTTGGGCGCCCACCCATCAAAAATAAAAGATAAGCAATCATTCTCCGAAAGGATTGCCGAGTCCACCGGCCGTGATGCGGCATATTATGTAAGTAAATTGGAATCAAAATCCGATTTTGTTTATTTGGATCGGAACCTTCGTCGAGACAAAGTTGAGCCTATTCTTGGCACGCGAATCCCCGGGCTCGTCCTTGAGCGCAAATCCAGACGATCCTACCCCCACAGCAATGTGGCAGCACAAATTGTAGGCTTTACCGATGTGGATGACAAAGGTCTGATCGGAGTGGAGAAAGAATTTAATACCCAATTATCCGGCACGCCGGGGTGGGTGGTAAAACAAGTAAACGGTGAAGGCCGATCTCAGTTCAAAACCAGCTTCCCTATGAAACCACCGGTGGATGGGGCCAATATACAGCTCACCCTTGATTTGGAATATCAGAGTATTCTGCAAGAAGAATTGGCTCGTCGCGTTAATGAGTCCAATGCCAAAGGTGCCATGGGTGTACTTATGGATCCACAGACAGGAGCAATCCTCGCCATGGCTTCCCTCCCGGATTATGACCCTAACCGGCCGAGCGGTTCACCTGTCGAGAACCAAAAGAACAGAGCCATTACCGACCAATTTGAACCGGGTTCAACCTATAAAATTGTCGCCGCAACTGCCGCGGTAGCCACCCAAACTGTTTCACTCTATGACGAGTTCTATTGTGAAGATGGTCAATTTACCGTGGCGGGAAAAACCATTTCAGATCATGAAAAATTTGGGCTCCTCACTTTTCCTCAAATCATCGCCCATTCCAGCAATGTAGGCACCATAAAAATTGCACAACAATTGGGGCGAAATCCACTTTATCGATATTCTAGAGATTTTGGATTCGGCACATTAACAGGCATCCGGTTCCCCGGCGAAACACAAGGTACTTTGCGACAAACCAAAGACTGGAGTGAAATTTCACTGGCTGAAGTATCTATCGGTTATGAAGTGGGTGTGACTGCCCTTCAAATGGCTTCAGCATACGCTGCCATTGCCAATGGTGGTTTTTTACTTAGGCCACGCTTAGTGAAGCAAATTCTCGCACAAAATGGAAATGTGGTATATACAGAAAAACCGGAAGTCATCCGTAAAGTTGCTGATCCTGAAATTATGGAAACAGTGAAAGACATGCTCGTAGAGGTGGTCAAAACCGGAACAGGTACAAAAGCACGCATCCAAGGTTGGTCTGTTGCCGGTAAAACGGGGACTGCCCACAAATTTATGGATGGCAGTTATTCCGATAAATACATTTCCAATTTTGCCGGATTCTTTCCCGCAGAGAATCCTCAAGTGGTAGGTGTCATCATTTTAGATGAACCAAAATATGGCCTCCATTGGGGTGGCTATGGGGCAGCGCCTGTATTTCGTCGCGTTGCGCAACGAATCATTAATATGGATGATTCAATCCAATATCACAAACCAAAACCCAAACGGTTTAATACTGTGATTGCAGAAAATCAAAATGTGGCCATGCCTGTTTCTATCCCTGCATTAAATACAGTAAGCCCCTACCCTGCCTATCAGGATGGATATACCATCGTGCCGGATGTGCGTGGCATGAGTATTCGCAAAGCAAAACAAATTTTAATTTCAGCAAATTTGCGGGCTGACTTTACCGGGTCAGGCCATGTGGTCTGGCAAAGCCCGAAGCCGGGAACAAAAAAGTTACCCGGGTCTATATGCACCATGGGATTGAATTAACATGGAATTAAAGCAATTAGTACAAGATATCGTCCAAGATGGGTTTTCCATTCCATCCGTGGATATTTCTCATCTTTGCACGCATTCGGGAGACGCTTCAGATGGGAGTTTGTTCGTCGCCGTATATGGATCCTCCTTTGACGGACACGATTTTATAAATCAAGCGATTGATAATGGGGCCGCTGCTGTCATATCCAATGGTCGGGATATGGGAAATCTTTCTGTCCCTAATATTAAAGTGGCCAACCCACGATTGGCTGTCAGCCGTGTGGCCGCAACCTATTATGGAAATCCCACTAAAGATATGACGGTGATTGGGATTACAGGCACCAATGGAAAAACAACAACTGCATCCATTGTTCACTCTATTTTGAAAGCCAATGGCATGAAATCTGCCCAACTGGGCACACTGGGGATTGTTGCTGATGGATTTACATCCGAAAAATCCCTAACGACGCCTGATCCCATTAATCTTCAAAAAACATTTAGAGATTTTCTTGACCGTGGCATCACCCATATCGTGATGGAGGTTTCGTCTCATGCATTGGATCAATTGCGCGTAGCCGATGTGGAATTTGATATTGCCGTTTTTACGAACTTATCTCCGGATCATTTAGATTACCACCATACCATGGATGAATATTTCCATGCCAAATCTAAATTGTTTCACGCCCTCCCCATCACAGGTACATCCATTATCAATTTTGATGATCCGCGAGGGAAAGCTATAGCGAAGGAATCACAAGCGCCTGTAGTGAGAATTTCAAAAAATGGCGGTGCCGATATTTATTTTTCAGAATTATCTCAAACGATTCATGGAATACAAGGTGTTATAAAGGCGGGCGAGCACGAAGTCCGTATCAATTCTCCCATGGTGGGAGAATTTAATGTTGAAAACATCCTCTCTGCTGTGAGTGTCGCCCTTTCTTTAGGAATTGAACCCGACGTCATCCATTCTGGGGTATCCGCATGTGATTCTGTGGAAGGCCGAATGGAAATTTTCAATATGGAAAATGGGGGCACCATTATTGTGGATTATGCCCATACCCCCGATGCTTATGAAAAAGTTTTAGAAACCATTTCCAGGATGAAATCGGATTCAGGAAAACTTTATGTCTTATTTGGTTGCGGCGGAGATCGGGATGCATCCAAACGACCAGAAATGGGACGAATTGCAGAACAATATTCAGATTATTTATGGATTACACCTGATAACCCCCGGTCAGAATCTGTATCGGATATTAATGCAGAAATCCTATCCGGATTGCGTACAGATCAATTTTGCATTGTAGATGATCGCGGTGAAGGATTGAATAAAGCTATTTCTCAATTAGGATCATCAGATATTTTGGTAGTGCTCGGGAAAGGTCGTGAAAATGGCCAAGAAATAAATGGTGAAATCCTCCCCTACTCAGATATTGAGATTATTGAAGCGGTATCCCATGCGAATTGATCTACCCAATTCCACCCAATTTGCAAAAGTATTTGAAGCGGCTTTGAACCGCCCGATCCACACTGAGGTGACGGGTGTGGTTACAGACAGTCGCGAGGTGCAAAAAGGCGATTTATATATCGCAATCCCCGGCGAACGGGTGGATGGCCATTCATTTCTTAAAAACAGTTATGATGCAGGGGCAGTTGCCGCCTTAGTGAATACAGTAAATGATGAATTAGTAGGCGAGCAAATCCTTGTAGATGACCCGGTAAAAGCAATTGGAAGTGTCTCTACTGCATGGCGAGACCAATTTGATCTGCCTGTTATCGGCATTACGGGATCGAATGGGAAAACATCCACCAAAGAATTGCTCAAACATATTTTATCTGCCAAGTTTGATATCCATGCCACGGAGGGGAATTATAATACATCCATTGGCCTCCCCCTCACCCTGCTTCAGCTCACATCTTTTCATGGCGCATCCATTTTAGAAATGGGCGCAAATCAGCCCGGAGATATAAAAGAATTATGCCAAATCGGAAAACCGTCCCATGGATTGATAACCAATATTGCACCTGCCCATCTCGAAGGGTTCGGTACCATTGAAGCAGTGGCCCAAACCAAAGGAGCCATGTTTGAAAGTTTATCTGATGGTGTGGCGTTTGTAAATACGGCAGATCATCGCGTAATGGATTTACCCATCAAAGGCGAATCAATCTCATTTGGATTATCCCCTGATTGCGATTACCCTGCTGATATTCATCACGAAGAGGATGGTACCATAACCCTCACTATTGATTCTGTTGAAGTCCCAACACATTCAGTGAATTTATCTTTTGCAAAAAATGTGATCGCCTGTTCGGCAATTGCACGAGAATTGGGTCTTGACTGGGAAGCCATCACTGATCGAATTACCACATTTCAACCGCCAAAGGGACGGTGCGAAGTGAAAAACAATGGGTCCATCACGATTATTGATGATACGTATAATGCCAATTTGGAATCAGCCATTGCTGCCATAGATTATTTGAAAGCATTCAGCGGAAACGGGCAGAGAATTTTTGTATTTGGAGATATGTTCGAATTAGGTGAATCCTCCATCGAACAGCACAAAGCTGTGGGTGAAAAATGCAATGAGGCAGAATTATCTGCTGTTTATACTGTGGGCACAGAAACCATTGCCACCGATGGTGCCATCCTAAATATAGAATACCATGAACATTTTGATAATAAAGACGCATTGGTTGATGCACTAAAAACCAATATCCAAGACGAAGATAAAATATTAGTCAAAGGATCTCGGGGCATGCAAATGGAAACAGTCGTGGAGGCATTGTTGGCGAACTGATGCTTTACCACTTATTATACCCGCTTCGAGAAATATTTTCACCATTCAATGTGTTTCAATACATCACATTTAGAAGTGCCAGCGCTGCCATTCTGGCATTGCTAATCAGTTTCATCCTCGGACCGGCCATTATTCGAAAACTTCGTCAATTTCAAATTGGTGAAGAAATTCGTGAGCATGGCCCGGCGAGCCATCATAAGAAAAAAGGCACGCCAACTATGGGGGGGATAATTATACTCACCGCCATTATCCTCCCCACAATTCTTTTGGCAGATCTCACCAATCCATTTGTGCAAATCCTTTTGATTTCTACGGTGTGGATGGGCATGATTGGTTTCATCGATGACTACCTTAAATCCATTAAGAAAATGAAAAAGGGATTGGTGGCTCGGTATAAACTGGCGGGACAAATTTTATTGGGAGTCATCATCACATTTTGGATTTACAATACACCGGCATGGGATAATTTTAGAACCGTTACTTCCCTCCCCTTCTTTAAAGATACGGTGGTGGATTTTGGCATGCTATACCCACTCATGATTGTATTGGTGGTCACGGGTACATCCAATGCGGTTAATTTAACGGATGGCCTCGATGGCCTCGCGGCTGGATTATTGGCTATTTCATTCACGGTTTTTGCATTTATTACCTATATCAGTGGCCGTGTAGACTTCTCTGATTACCTCAATATTATTTACCTACCCGGCGCCGGTGAATTGACAATTTTCACTGCAGCTTGCGTAGGGGCTTGTATAGGATATTTATGGTATAATGCTGCTCCTGCCGAAGTGTTTATGGGTGATGTGGGTTCCTTATCTACTGGCGCAGCTTTGGGTACATTGGCCATATTGTTGAAAAAAGAATTTTTATTGGTCATTGTTGGTGGCGTATTTGTGGCTGAAGCCGTTTCCGTCATTCTTCAAGTGGGATATTTTCGGTACACAAAGAAAAAGTATGGCGAGCCTAAAAAGTTATTTAGAATGGCCCCATTTCACCATCATTTTGAATTAAAGGGGTGGCCCGAATCTAGAGTGGTTATCCGATTTTGGATTATGGGACTCCTCCTGGCACTGCTCACATTAAGTACATTTAAAATTCGCTAATGGATATTTCAAACAAAAATAAGATCGATATCCAGAAGGCTAATATTACGGTGATCGGAATGGGACGCAGCGGTATGGGCGCAGCCCGATTGGCCCATCAATGTGGTGCCCATGTACTGATTAGCGATAGTAAGTCTAACGAGGATATGGTGTCGCAAGGAGATGCCTTAATAGAAGCAGGCATACAAGTTGAATTGGGCGGACATACCGGTCGTATTTACGAAGCGGATTTATGGATCATTTCTCCCGGGATTGCCCAAGATGCCCCAATTGTGATAGAAGCAAAATCCAGGAATATTCCCGTGGTGAGTGAAATTGAATTTGCCAGTTGGTACACTCATGCTCCCATCATTGGTGTAACCGGTTCTAACGGAAAAACCACCACAGTAAATATTCTATTTGAAATGTGTAAAACAGACGATCTCTCTCCTGCTTTGGCCGGAAATGTAGGAAATGCCTTTTCGGAAACGATTTTAAATGATTTAGAGAATACGCCACCAGATCGAGTATATGTTTTAGAAATTTCCAGTTTCCAAATGGAGCAAATCGTCCATTTCAAACCATTCATATCGGTCTTTTTAAATATTACACCAGATCATTTGGATCGTTATCCATCCATGGATGAATATATACAAGCCAAACTCAATATGATTCAAAATCAAAATGAAAATGATCATGTTGTGTTTAATGCGGATGATTCAGTGCTTTGCAAAAAATTTAATGGCATCTCCCCCAAAACACATGCCTTCAGTCTAGCGGGGACAGGCAAAACCATGTTCACTATGAATGCCACCAAAATCTACGATGAAGCGCACGCCACGCTGATTCAATTGGATCAACTCGCTCTGCCCGGGCGGCATAATCTGGCGAATGCCCTTGCAGCTGCTACCGCAGCGAAAGTCATGGGCGTTCCCAATTCACGAATCACCCAAGTCATGTCATCCTTTAATGGTGTTCCACATCGATTGGAACGCGTTATTGAAATGAATGGTGTCACCTATTTTAATGACTCTAAAGCCACCAATGTGGATGCGGTCAAGGTGGCACTGGATAGTTTCGAAAACGACATTCATCTCATCCTCGGTGGCAAGGACAAAGGCGGGGAATTCTCACAACTCCTTCCACATGCCCAAAACAAAGTGAAGGAAATTGTTGCCTATGGTCAAGCGGGTGAAATGATCTCAAACGCACTCGGGGATGCGGTAAATCTGGAATGTGTTTCCAGTTTAAGAGATGCAATTGAGATCTGTCATCTGCGCGCAGTTTCCGGTGATATTGTTTTATTATCGCCGGGCTGCGCCAGTTTTGATCAATTTGAAAATTTTGAAGAACGGGGAGATACATTTAAATCCATAGTTACTGATATGGCTGCATCATGAAGCATCTAGATATTATTACCAAAAAATACGATCAAATATTATTGGTCTTAATCATTCTTCTATGTGTGGTTGGAACAGTCATGCTTTACAGCGCCAGTTCTTCCCTCTCTTTAAATGAGACCAGTGGTGTGACCGATACATTATTTTTGCGATCCCATTTGAAACGGCTCATTGTGGGTATGATGGTTATGTTCTTTTTCATTTTCATGGATTATAGAAAATTGAAAACAGTGGCCCCTTATTTAATGATTGGGTCCATCATATTATTGCTCGCCACCAAAATCACTTATATGGCAAAAGGCATTACCTTCCCTGCTCGGTGGTTAGATTTAGGACTGTTGACTGTTCAAACTTCTGATTTGGCGCGATTTTCCCTTATCGTGTATCTCGCATATTATATTGATAAAAAACGGGATAAAATTAAAGATTTTTATGAAGGGTTTATTCCCCCAATCGTCCTTATGGTTGCCATTTTAGCCACTATCGTTATTCAGCCTGACTTCAGTACGGCAGCAGTAATTGGTTTTATTGGTTTTGCCATGTTATTCATTGGCGGTGCACGATTGCCCCATATCATCACAACCGGCGCCATTTCGATTGTCGTTATGATTCCTGTAATGCTTATGCGTTCCTATCGGATGAAACGAGTCATATATTGGCTTGGATCAGTCTTTGGGTTTTCAGGCGGCGCAGATCAAGAAGTGGTAGGCTATCAAGCGCAGCAGTCTCTTATAAGTCTCGGCAATGGTGGATTTTGGGGGCTTGGACTTGGAAATAGTTTAGAAAAAAACCTCTTCCTCCCCACACCTCATACGGATTTTATTTTTGCTATCATTGGAGAAGAACTTGGGCTCCTCGGTGCTCTTTTTGTCATAACACTCTTTTTATTTATTTTTCAACGGGGCATTAAAATTGCAAAAGAAACCACCGATCCTTTTGGCGTCATGCTTACCGTAGGCATTTCTTTCAGTATCATTATTTATGCCTTTATTAATGTGGCTGTTGTAACAGGGATATTCCCTGTTACTGGATTGCCCATGCCATTGATTAGTCATGGCGGCAGCAGTTTGGTCATGAATTTGGCCTGTTTAGGCATTTTACTCAATATTAGTCAAGCCAAGCGCAGTGTAAGTCACAGCGCAGGCTGGAGACCGGTTTTAAATGGCTAGCCCGATGAAAATCATCATGACGGGAGGAGGTACTGGAGGGCACCTCTTCCCTGCGCTGGCCATTGGTGATGAAATAATGGAGCGACGTCCTGACACGATTGTACACTATATCGGTTCCTCCTTTGGTATTGAAAAAGATGTATTGCCGGTGAAAAATGTAGCCCATTCTTTACTTCCCATTCGTGGATTGCAAAGAAGTATGAATCTTGGCAGTATTGGAATAAACCTACTTCTCCCCGGTCGCCTGTTGTCATCCATTGCCAAGGTTAAATCCCTGTTTAATGATTTAAACCCCGATTTGGTGATTGGTACAGGCGGTTATGCAGCTGCACTCCCATTAAGAGAAAGTATTCGGCGGAACATACCCACATTAATTCAAGAGCAAAATTCATATCCGGGGGTCACTACGAGGTGGTTTGCAGAAAAGGCAAACAGCGTGTGTATAGCATTTGAAGAAGCCCAATCATTCATAAAAAAAAAGTGCATTTTGGCTGGTAATCCTGTGAGAAAAGAAATCAATACAGGCAATCGGTCCTCAGGGTTATCTCAATATGGCTTTGACGATAATAAAAAAACGCTTTTTCTATTTGGGGGCAGTCAAGGATCATTGGCATTAAATCAGGCCATGGATAAAATGATATCCCATTTTTCAATCGCCAATATTCAGGTGATTTGGCAAACCGGGAAAACCCTCCATAGTGCATACAGTCATCATGAAAATGATACGACTCGGGTTGTCCCATTTATTGATGATATGGCCAATGCTTATGCCGCTAGTGATTTGGTATTAAGCCGATCCGGAGCGATTACTTGCTCAGAATTGACAGTATGCGGAAAACCATCCATTTTAATACCCTTCCCCGGCGCGGCTGCAGATCATCAAACCAAAAATGCAGATACATTGGCAAAATATGGTGCCGCCGCCTTAGTGAATGAGCAAGATTTAAATCCGGAAAAACTAGCAGCAATGATTCAAAGTTTATTGGATAATTCATCTCAATTAGAAAAAATGGCTTCTGCCAGTAAATCATTGGGGAAACCGAATGCCACATCCGAAATCGTCAATCAAGCCATGGAAATCATATCATGATGTTTCGCAAAGTGAATAAAGTACATTTCGTCGGTATTGGCGGTATTGGCATGAGCGGGATTGCAGAACTCCTCATTAATCTTGGATTTAACGTCAGTGGATCAGATTTAAATGATTCAGAAATCATCCAAAATTTGAAAGATAAAGGGGCGACTTTTTTTGAAGGCCATCATGCCAAAAACATCGCTGATTGTGAAGTATTGGTCTATTCTAGTGCAGTACCAAAAGACAACCCGGAGTTACTTGCAGCTCAAGAAAAGAATATTCCCATCATTAAACGTGCTGAAATGTTGGGTGAATTGATTGCACTCAAACAAACCAGTATTGGCGTGGGCGGCACCCACGGAAAAACATCTACTTCATCCATGGTGGGTGCATTATTATCCTCTGCAAAGTTGGATCCAACTTTGGTTGTTGGCGGATTGGTTCAAAATTTGGACACGAATTCACAATTGGGTTCCGGTGATTTAATCGTGGTGGAGGCGGATGAATATGATAAAAGCTTCCTCCAATTAAAGCCCACTATTTCAGTCATCACAAACATTGAAAAAGAGCATATGGATTGCTACGATGATTTAGAAGATCTTCATAATTCATTCGCTCAATTTGCCAATTCAGTTCCTTTCTATGGCGCACTTATCGCCTGTCTCGATTCCCCCGGCGTGCAGAAAATTCTTCCTCAAGTAAAACGGCCTGTCATTACATACGGACTTTCATCTCAAGCGGAAATCAGCGCAAAGAAAATTCGATTCAATGAAATGGACACCACCTATTCCCTTTATCGAAATAATTCAAAATGCGGTGATGTTACGGTCCACGTTCCCGGGAAGCATAATGTGTTGAACTCTTTAGCAGCCGCTGCTATTGGATTTGAAATGGGATTGGATACAGAAACCATTATCAATGGCATCAGCAGTTATGGGGGCGTTCGTCGTCGGTTTGAACTCAAGGGTGTGGCCAGAGACATTATGGTGGTAGATGACTATGCCCATCATCCCACTGAAGTGGCTGCAACGTTGCAAGCAGCGAGAGATGGATGGGATCGACGCATCGTGGCCGTTTTTCAGCCTCATCTTTATTCTCGGACCCAATCATTTTATAAAGAATTTGCCGCTGCATTTATGGATAGCGATGTGTTGGTTGTAACGGATATATACCCAGCACGAGAAAAACCCATTGATGGTGTAACGGGAGCATTGGTATTTGATGCAGCCCGATCCATGGGGCATAAAAATGCCTACTATATTCCAAATCTAGATGATCTCCAGAAGGAACTTGATCAAATCGTTGATGAGAATGATATGGTCATTACCATCGGTGCCGGAACCATTTGGCGTTATGGGCAATCTTATTTCGATCATTTAAATAGCCAGGAGGCGGCCGCCTAAGGTGGATCTCATGGATACATTAAACAATATGATCACGGGCTCAATGTTGAGAAATGAGTCTATGGCGCGTCGTACCTCCTATGGGATTGGCGGTCCGGCAAAAGCTTATATTACGCCAAAGGATAAGGGGGACTTGTCTCAAATTTTGCAATTTGCGCATCAGCATAATTTGCCCACATATTTTGTCGGATCTGGTTCAAACCTTTTGGTGTCAGATGAAGGCATTGACGGACTGGTCATCACATTGGGTAAGTCCTTTAATTATCTCGAAATCAATGGTGCAACTGTGAATGCTGAATCCGGCGTGATGCTGGGTAAAATGGTAAAAGAATGCATTGGCAGACATTTATCCGGTGTAGAAAGTTTAATTGGTGTGCCGGGAACCTTGGGCGGTGCATTGGTCATGAATGCAGGCGCTTTTGGCGGAGAAATTTCCAATTATTTGAAACATGTGACTGTCATGACCATGGCAGGAGAAGAAAAGATTTATATGCCGGGAGAGATTGAATTCAGCTATCGTCACTCCACCTTCCCCTCTGATGAAATTGTCATGAGCGCTGAATTTGAATTGATACAAAGCGATGAAGCCACAGTCATGGAAAAACGAGCGGTTGCCAGTGGTGGACGGAAAAAAACACAACCATTAAAATTTCGTTCTGCCGGGAGTGTTTTCAAAAATCCGGAAGAAGGGGCTGCAGGATATTTTATCGATCAAGCCGGTCTCAAAGGCACCAAAGTAGGTGATGCTGAAATTTCTGAACATCACGCCAATTTCTTTGTGAACCATGGCCAAGCAAAAGCACAAGATTTGGTATCACTCATTCGATTGGCAAGGGAAACGGTCTATAAGCAATATGGCATTATGCTTGAATTAGAAGTAAAAACATTGGGATTTACCCCGGGGACATTTGACGTATGAGTAAAAAGAAAAAACAAAAACTATCCTTGAGAACCATCATTGGGGTTGGTTTATCTATTCTGTTCTTTATTACATTAATAGGTGCCGTAAAGTGGGCAAACTTCCGCCAATCTTTCGAGGTGAGTGATATAAAAATATCAGGAAACCAGATTCTAGAAACATCTACCTATGAATCCATACTCAGCACATTTGAGGTCTCATCCATCCATCAAGCCAATCTGGGTGAAATGGCCAAAGCAATTGAAGATAATCCATTTGTGAAGGCCGCTCAAGTCAGTCGTCATTTCCCTAATAAAATGACCATTAATATTGTAGAAAGAAATCCATTGGCCATCATAAACCTCACAGAAAAATTGATGATTGATGGTGATGGTGTTGTATTGCCCGATCATCCCTATAGTAATGAAGCATTGATTCCAATATTATCCGGATTTAATCCATCAACTGATCTATATCCACATGGCGAACTAACATTTTCAGTCAAAGTGAAAGAGGCAGTCTCCATATTAAATCAACTATCAAATGGATATCCTGAATTATATGAAAATATTTCTGAACTCACCTTGAATAATGATGATGAATATGTGATTATTCTCTCGGATCGTCCTACACGGGTTGTCCTCGGGAAAGATGACATTATTACCAAATTGAATATTTTGAAAAATTTTGATGCAGCTTTAGGACAACGTCAGTTAACCGATTTTCGGTTGCTGGATATGCGGTATAAAAAACAACTGGTAGCGCGGGAGTGGACATGATACGGCCCACCCGTAATCAAGACAAATACATACAGACTGGATTGGATGTGGGGTCCAATAAAATCTGTTGCGCCATTTTAGAGATTGACCCGAATGCCGATACGGTAAAATTATTGGGCATCGGCACCTCCCCCGCTACCGGGATTAAAAAAGGATCTATTACCCACCGAGATCAACTCATTGATGAAATGGATCATGCATTGCAAGAAGCCCAGCTGATGGCCAATATCACGGTACAAAGTCTCTCCCTAGGCATTTCAGGCGATCACATCCGCGGGATTAATACGCAAGGTGCCATCGCCATAGGTGGTAATAATGGGTCCAACGTGCCAGTACAGCATGAAATCACCAATTCTGATGTAAGTAGCGTTTTGGAATTGGCGAAAGCCATATCCCTCCCGGTGGATAGAGATATTCTGCATGTGCTGCCCCAAGAATTTGTGATAGACACCATGGATTCCATTAAAGATCCTGTTGGATTAACCGGTCGAAGATTAGAAGCTCGTGTTCATCTCATCACTGTCGCCACAACCGCAGCAACCAACTTAGCCAGTTGTGCAGAAGAATTGGGTGTAACTGTAGATGGCATTGTTTACCAAGGCTTGGCTTCCAGTGTGGCAACCCTTGTAGAAGACGAGAAGAATTTGGGTGTTGCATGTGTAGATATTGGTGCCACCACCACCGACATTGTGGTCTATTTTGATGGCGGCATTCGCCACACCGCCACATTGGGGATTGGTGCTGCCAGTATTACCAACGATATTGC
>JAERSH010000041.1 GCA_016845785.1 Fidelibacterota bacterium | reverse complement strand
TCTGAAATTATGGGTATTAGTGAAAATTCCGCTAAAGTGAACTATCACCATGCGGTCAAAACATTAAAAGATTTTTTTGAAAACTAAATCATGAATATTGAAAATAGATTCCAACAAATAGCACAGTCTGGATTTTCATCTCCGGATGGAGATACATTTATCGCCAAACTCCATGGTGAGCGTCAGCGCCGCCATCAGAAGAAAGTGGGTTTCTTCAATGGATTTGCAGCCGCAGCATTTGTGGCCGTTTTTGGTTTGGCTTCATTCTCTCAACTGACGGATGATCCAACTGTTTACGGATCTACTGATCTTTACGCCATGGAAGTGATGGATGTAGAGACAGAAGACTATGTTTATGATTTGGCCGATTATCTCGTTAGTTCCAGTGAAGATATCTGGGAAACCATTTCTTTTCTGGATGAAATTCAATTTGAGCCAGTTTTGGCAATGTATAATGGAGGGACACCATGAAAAAAATCGCTACACTTATAACTTTAACGATCACCGCTGGATTGCTCGTTGCGCAGCCGGGTATGCCTAAAGGTCCCGGTGGACAGTACGGCGAACGGATGGAAATGATGATGATCTGGAAGCTGACCGATTATCTAGAATTGACAGAAGACCAAGCGGAGAAATTATTTCCTAAAATTCGCGCCCATCAAAAGGAAGTTCGAAAGTTGCGGCAATCTGAAATGGAATTTTGGAAACCATTAAAAGTAAAAATGGAAAAGGGTAAATCCCTATCTGATAAGGATATGGAAAAAGTAATCAACCATATCGCATCCATGGATACTAAAAAAAGCAAAGCGAGAATAGATTTTGTAAAAGGAACAGATAGTTTCTTATCACCGACACAACAGGTTAAACTATTGACTTTTGAAGGCATGATGCGGAAGGAAACCCAACAGCGGATCAAAGATCGATATCGCCCGGGTCCACAAGGGAATAAACAAAAAAGAAAACGAAGATTTTAGACTGTAATATAAGTCTCCCAAAAAACCCCATTTTGATTTATCAGGATGGGGTTTTTTGTTTATATCATTATCAGTTATGACTCTATTTTCTATCCTCAAATTTTAAGGAATCATGACAAAGATATACAACTTTAGTGCCGGTCCCGCCGTGTTAGATCCATCCGTTTTGGATGCAACCGCCCTCGTTGCAAAAGATTTCAAGGGGCAAGGCATGAGCCTTATGGAAATGAGCCACCGCTCAACGCCTGTGATGGATATGGTTGAAGAAACAGAATCCCTCGTTCGTGAATTATTAAAGGTACCGGATGGTTACCATGTATTATTTCTCCAGGGAGGTGCATCACTCCAATTTTCTATGATGCCTATGAATCTGCTTGGTGATGGACAGACCGCCGACTATACAGATACTGGCGCATGGTCAGCGAAAGCGATCAAAGAAGCACAATTATTTGGCAATGTGAATGTGGTTTGTTCATCGAAGGAATCGGTATATAATCATATTCCAAAAGTATTAAACCAAACTGAAGATGCCGTCTTTTTACACATAACGAGCAACAATACCATTTACGGGACGCAATGGAAAGAATTCCCTACACCAATTAATCCAGACGGATATTTAGTGGCGGACATGTCATCGGATATTTTTAGTCATCCAATCGATATATCCAAATTCGGATTGATTTATGCAGGCGCTCAGAAAAATATGGGTCCTGCTGGCGTCACGTTGGTGATTGTTCGTGGAGATATTTTAGGAAAAGTAGATCGTCCCATCCCCACCATGATGAACTATCGAACGCATATTGAAAAAGGATCCATGTTCAATACACCGCCCGTCATGTCCATTTATGCAGTAAACCGAACGCTAGTTTGGCTGAATGATAATGGTGGCGTCGAAGCTATAGCGAAGCAAAATGAACATAAAGCCCAAAAGCTTTATGACGAAATCGAGCGGCATCCATTATTCACTAGTCCAATTCCGGTGGAAGACCGTTCACTCATGAATGTCCCCTTTGTATTTACCGATGAAGGAAATGAGGCAGACTTTTTATCATTTTGTGACGAAAGGGGGCTCAAGACCTTAAAAGGCCACCGTTCCGTCGGTGGTTTCAGAGCATCGATTTATAACGCCATGCCGGAAGCTGGGGTAGATGCATTGATTGAGGCGATGCGAGAATATAAAGTATAGGTTATTTTCTTACGGAAATTCCTAATAGAATTATCCTGCTCTCGTCCCGTTTGGTACATCCTTTTCAGGGCATGCAAGACAGGGTGTGAGTTTATCGGCATATCCCAGGTCAAAAAGCATTCCTTGTGATAACTCACCTGCCATTTTTCTTTCGGGGAGATTAACGACAAATAATGCCTGTTTGCCTTCAATCTCTTGTGGGTTTTCTCTCTCTTGTTTGATTCCTGCAAGTATGGATCGATTATGATCGCCAAAATCAACGATGAGTTTCATCAACTTGTTTGAATTCTCAACATCTTCAACTGTTGTAATGGTGCCAACTCGAATATCTATTTTTTCAAAATCTTCAAATGGAATGCTTGGTTTAATGGGTGCTTGGTTCATCTTTTGTACTCTTCATTTTAAATGTATTAATGGATAAAATATTATTGTCAAAAATTGATAGAAAATAAACTAGTCTCAACCTTCTCGTGATTTAAACGGATTTCTCTTTCATAATTCATTCCCAGTTTCTTCAATAATTGTATTGATGCTGTATTTTCAGGGGAGGTGATGGCCACAATCCGTTTTAACCCCAACCGTATTTTACCGTCATTCAATGCTGCTTTTGCTGCTTCAAAAGTGTATCCATTTTTTCTATAGGCAGGCAGGATTGCAAAACCAATGTCGGGATCTTCTAGGTTTTCTCTTTTCAACAGTCCACAAATGCCGATGGAAGTCCAACTTTTCAATTGGACGAGATAAAGTCCATGACCGTGCTCAGCATAACTGGAACATGGTCCATCTTCTATGAATTGTTTTGCATCAGTGAGGGTTCGTATGCCACGGTCACCGATATATTTTAAAAAATCCGGATCGTTGTATAATTCAAGGATGAAAGGTGCATCCTTGGAGGATAGTTCTGATAAAGTTAACTGTTCAGTCTCAATCGTCACTAAAAACTATTCGTCCCAGATGGTGCCTTCTTTTTGCAGTTTATTTATTTTGGGCGCAATCACAAAGGTGCAATAGGGTACATTGGGATTGTTGCGGAAGTAATCTTGATGATACACTTCTGCTTTATAGAATTTATCCAATGGTTTTACTTCTGTGGTGATGGGACCATCAAACATATCCTTTGCATCCAGGATAGCCGACTCAGCAGACAGTTGCTGTCCTTTGCCTTTGTAATAGATGGCAGATCGATATTGGGTGCCATAATCATTGCCTTGGCGATTCAATGTGGTTGGATCATGGGCTTCCCAGAATACTTCTAAAATTTCATCGTAAGTTATTATATCCGTGTCAAAATGAATTTCACAAACTTCAGCATGGCCTGTATTTCCAGCAGTGACTTCTTGATAAGTCGGATTCTTTTTATGACCGCCGGCATATCCGGAAATAACATCCGTTACCCCTTCAACCCGTTCAAAGACCGCTTCTACACACCAAAAACATCCACCACCTAAAACGGCCACTTCTATTTCTTGTTTTTCCATGGATTTTTTTCCTTTGATCTGACCGATTCCTACTGAGTTTAACAGGAAAATGGACAGAATGATGATTCTTGAATTTATACGCATTGGATAACTCCTAAATTATTTACAGAAGTAAACGCAATGCATCCATTTTTCGTTCCAATGGATGTGATGTAAAACACAATGTAGAGATGATGCAATACATCATCTCTACAACACTATAATTCTTTCAGATCTTTATGAAGGGTGGTAAGCATTTCTTTTGCATCACCAAAGACCATGACGGTATTGTCAAATCCAAACAATTCATTTTGAATACCGGCAAATCCGGGGTTCATTGTCCGTTTATTTACAATCACCGTCCGGGATTTATCTACATCCAAAATGGGCATGCCATAAATAGGGCTTGAGGTATCATGTCGCGCTGCAGGATTCACCACATCATTGGCACCCAAAACAATGGCCACATCACAATCTTCAAATTCTGGATTGATTTGATCTAAATCCATAAGCAATTCGTAAGGCACATTGGCTTCAGCCAAAAGTACATTCATATGGCCGGGCATTCTTCCGGCCACAGGGTGGATGGCATAAAGGACTTTTTTCCCCATGGATTCCAATTGCTCCGCAACTTCACGAACCGCATGCTGTGCTTGGGCAACAGCCAATCCATATCCGGGGACAACAATCACTTTATCAGCCGCATCCAAAATCATGGCTGCCTCATCTGTCGTAGAAGATTTGATACTAATTTGTTTTGCTTCTCCACCGCCAGATTCTTGTTCTAAACCTACGGCACCGAAAATGACATTGGCTAAGGATCGATTCATCCCTTTACACATGATATTGGTCAGAATCAATCCTGATGCACCTACGAGCGCACCAGAAATAATTAATCCATTATTCATGAGGACGAATCCAGTGGCAGCAGCGGCCACACCTGAATAAGAGTTTAATAATGAAATAACGACAGGCATGTCGGCACCCCCAATGGGGATGGTCAATGTAATGCCCAAAATGGCGGCCACAAGGATGACGCCATAAAACATATTCATTTCTTGTCCGCTACCCATGGTCACATAGGCGCCCATAGCAATAAGGGAGAGGGCCAGAAGACCATTCAAAATTTGCTGTCCGGGGAAAACGATTGGCTGTCCGCTCACAAATCCTTGGAGTTTACCGAAAGCGATAAAGCTACCGGTTAAAGTCAGTGTTCCAACAAAGATGGATAGAATAATGGTGCCTGTTAAAAATGTGGTTTGCTCCGCCGTTCCATATTTACTGAAAAATTCTGCAGCAGCCACCAGTGCAGACGCACCGCCACCGAACCCATTAAAGATTGCAACCATTTGCGGCATTTGGGTCATTTCAACACGGATGGCAAATGTGGCTCCGATGATGGCGCCAATAATCATTCCAATAGCGATGAGTTTAAAATCCAATAAGTCAAAAGATGTTACTGTGGCGATGATGGCAATGAGCATCCCAATGGATGCAATGGTATTGCCACTGCGAGCCGTTTTAGGAGAACTGAGTTTTTTAATCCCTAAAATAAAAAGGACGGCTGCAAGAACGTAAGCGAGGTTTGTGTATTCCATAATCCTATTTCCGCTTAAACATTTTGAGCATGCGATCTGTCACCATAAATCCACCCACACAGTTGATGGTGGCAAAGATGACCGCAATCAATCCGAGCCATGTACCGATTTCACCACCAACTTTTGTGGCAATGATGGCCCCAACAATAGCAATCCCTGAGATGGCGTTAGAGCCGGACATCAATGGCGTATGCAAGGTAGGAGGTACTTTGGTAATAATTTCAAATCCGACAAAGATTGCCAGAATAAATACAGTGAGAATGTTAATAATATCCATAATAATTCCTTAGGCATTCACCGCTTCGCGGGTGGGTTCATGGGTAATCTCACCCTGATGTGTAAACATGGCACCTGAGATAATTTCGTCATCCAGATCAAAGTTGAGTTCACCATCTTTCATCATGTAAGTGACGAATGTGGATACATTTTTCGCATAAAGTTGAGAAGCATGGACTTGCATGGTGGCGGGTAAATTCAGTGTGCCATCAATTTTAACACCATTATGCTCAATTACTTCTCCACTTTGGGTCAGTTCACAGTTTCCGCCATTTTCTGCGGCAAGGTCAATGATGGCCGAACCCGGTTTCATTCCTTCAACCATATCCTTCGGGATTAGGAGGGGCGCAGGTCGTCCCGGAATTAATGCTGTTGTGATGACCAAATCTGACTTTGCAATATGCTGTTTAATTAATGCTTGTTGTCGTTGCTTATAATCGTCGGATGTTTCTTTGGCATAACCGCCTTCGCCTACACCATCATCACCATCCGATGCCACTTCTACAAATTTTGCGCCGAGAGATTCCACCTGTTCTTTTACTTCTGGCCGAACGTCAAATGCTTCTACTTGTGCACCCAACCGTTTGGCGGTTGCAATGGCTTGAAGTCCTGCAACACCAGCACCAAGAATGAGCACTTTCGCAGGGGGGATGGTTCCGGCTGCCGTCATTAATAATGGCATATAAACAGGGAGGTGAGCCGCACCAATTAATACGGATTTATATCCGGCGATATTGGCTTGGGAACTGAGTGCATCCATACTTTGGGCCAAGGTTGTTCTTGGGATGAGATGCATAGAAAAACCGGTCACCTTTTTGTTGGTTAAGGCGTTGACTTTTTCTGTTTCTCTGGTGGTTTGAAATAAGGAGACAAATGCGGAACCGTCGGGGATGAATTCAACTTCTTCTAAAGAAGGGACGTCCACTTTTAAAATTATATTTGCTCCGTGAACGGTTGCAGTTGCGTCGGCAGCAATTTCTGCCCCCGCTTCTGCATAGGCCTGATCTGAAAAATAGGATGCATCACCGGCACCCGATTGAACGCGAACAGTGAGTCCACTTTTGATCATTTCTTTAACCGTTTGGGGGGTAGCCACCACGCGGTTTTCACCGATGTTAGTCTCCTTCAATACAGCTGCGATCATATGTAATTCCTGTAAATAACTTCTAAAACAGCCCGCAAATTTAGAACATAATACACCTACTTTTCTCAATTTGATTTCAGGATTTTATCCATAGGATGATATAAGAAAATTCGTATATATTGTATATACAATAATTATGGAGTTGAAATGTCAGATCAATTAATTATTCGCATAGATAGCGATCTTAAAAAGCGATTCAAAAAAATATCCCAAAATGAAGGGAAAGCTTCAAGTCAAGTCGTTCGGGAATTGATTGAAAATTATGTAATTGAAAATAATCTATCGGCTTATGTAGATGATCTTTGGGAAAGAATTGGAGAAAAACTAAACAAAGAATTTTCTGTTGAAGACATAGACAAGATTGTTGACCAAGTCAGGAAGGATCAATGAATATCGTTTTGGACACAAATATTTTTGTGTCCTCTTTTTTTGGTGGGAAACCAAAAGAGATTATTGATCTGTGGAAAGAAGGGGAGGTAACCCTTTGTCTATCGCGGGCAATTATTGATGAATATATCAATGTGTTGAGGCGGATGAATCTTGGCGATGAACAGGAATTGATCGAATTAATAACCTATTTTAAAAAGGGGATCAACTGTTTATTTACCGCAAATCCACCTAAATTGAATATTGTAGAAAGAGATCCGGATGATAATAAATTTATTGAATGTGCAGTTTCTGCTGAAGCAAAATACATTATAACAGGCGATAAAGATTTATTGGATATTAAATCATATTTTGAAATCATTATTATAAGTCCAGCTGAATTTTTAGAGATTACCAGAGCCAATTCGTGATAAAAAAGATCCTCATATTCTTTACAATTTTTGTTACCGCGTGTGCACCCCATTCACGCATTGTGGATCGGTATGCGACCAATGCAAAAAAGACTGTTGAAATTGTAAAAGGGAAAGGAGATGACGCGAAAGTCACCAAAAGAATTACCTATTATGGAAATGGCCGTATCCAATCTGAATCATATATACAAAATGGTAGAATGAATGGAAAATCAAATTACTACCATCCTAATGGTGCTTTAGCGATTAAAGGAAAACACAGCAATGGATTAAAAACCGGTAAGTGGGTTTGGCATAATTCGAGCGGTGTTATTGATTCAATCCAAACATTCGCGAATGGACAATTAAATGGAAAATCAGAATATTATGTAGAAGGAGATCGAGTCAAAATCCAATTTTATGCAGATGGGATTCGCCATGGATCTTTTAAAGAATATTATCCGAATGGGAATAAAAAAGTAGAGGGTGAATATGCTCAAAACCTTCCCCATGAAGAATGGACTTGGTTTAATGAAGATAAATCCAAATCTAGAATGATTACGTTTTCGCAAGGGGTAAAGCATGGTGATTTCAAAGTATGGAATGAAGGTCAATTGGTTTTAAGTGGTCAATTTTCTGCCGATCAACGAAACGGCATTTGGAAATGGGGCCGCACGAAAAAGGATTTGGATTCACTCGCCACTTACGCTGTCGGAATGCCCCATGGAGAGTTTAAGGCTTGGCATGCCAATGGGGAGCCATCTGTTTTGGGTTCATTTAATCAAGGGAACATGGACGGACGATGGGAATGGTGGTCAGAAGGCGGTATTCTAGATTCATCCAAAATATTCTTAACTGGCCGGTTAAATGGATTATCTGAATTCTATTTTAAAAATACACAACTCAAGTCATTGATCAATTATCAATCGGGACTATTAAATGGTGAATCCATATTCTACTTTGCGTCAGGAGAAGTTCGATCGATGGATACGTATGATTCTGGCGTAAAAAATGGTCCATATGAAAAATGGTATTCCGGAGAGCGACCCGAAGAAAAAGGCAATTATGCTGAGAATAAACCCCATGGGCAGATTCAAAGATGGTATTCGAATGGCGGATTGGCTTCCATCGCCAATTATAATGAGGGAATATTAAATGGACTTACGCAGGTGTTCACCCTATCTAGTCAGATAAAAAAAGAATTGTTTTATGATAAAGGGTCTGAAATCGCTCGAATCGAATATCATGATAATGGCCGTTTTAAAAGGGTCATGATCATAGATGATGGTCATATTCAATATGAAAGAAAATGGAATCAACAGGGTATTGAGGAGACAGAGGAAGCCTTTATCTTTGGGACAAATTTGGATAGTGAATTTTATCTTTCCGGTTTTTTAAAATATGAATGTACTTATAAAGATGGGGAGAAACACGGTTTGGAATGGTGGTTTGATGAGGATAGGAATCCAACACAGGTGAATTTGTTTTTAAATGGAAAAGAAATAATTAGCCATGAAATTGCCTATGAAACCACTGAGTAAAGAATTTCAAATCGCGTAATTTCCCTGCCTTATGTTAGAACAAATACAATCATTTTTTGAAACACTAGCCTTTGTAGATCAATGGCTATTTCCTTCATTAATTATCGTCATCGGTGTTTTTGCTGGCTGGATTTTTAAAAAATTCGTCCATAACCGATTAAAAAGAATTACAGAAAAAACAGACTGGCGTGGCGATGATGTCGTTTTTGAAGCCATCGAATCTCACATTGTTCTATGGTTCTTTCTCATATCTCTAAAAATTGCAGCTGAGAGTATTAGCTTTGTCCAACCTCTATATTTTGATTATGTAGACAAAATTATCATTTCAGTTCTGATTCTTTCCATCACATTGGTTGCTTCAAGAATCGGTGTTGGACTCCTCAATTTCTGGGCAGAAAAGCAGGGAACGGACTTGCCCTCTACGACCATCTTTGTGAATTTGGCTCGCATCGTAATTATATCGGTGGGTGTCTTAATTATTTTGCAATCCGTGGGTATTTCAATTACACCATTACTCACGGCCATGGGTGTGGGTGGACTTGCCATTTCACTGGCCTTAAAAGATACACTTTCTGACTTTTTTGCAGGATTGCATATTCTACTCTCTCAAAAAGTGAAGCCCGGCGATTTTGTAGAATTGGATGCAGGTTATATGGGTTACGTTCAAAATATCACGTGGCGTCATACCACATTGATGGAGCGAACCAATAATGTAGTCACGGTACCGAATGCGAAAATTTCGACTGCCATCGTAAAGAACTATGATAAGGGGGATCCCAGTTTTTCAATCCGTGTACCACTTGGCGTATCTTATGAAAGTGATTTAGATCATGTAATGGCCGTAACAGAAGAAGTGGCCCAAAGTGTAATTGATGAAGTGGATGGCGCTCGAAAAGATGCACCGGCTGTGGTGCGTTGTTTTCAGTTCGGACCATCCAGTGTGGATTTAAAAGTATACTTCCGTGGTAAAAAATATGGCGATCAGCATCCCATCATTGATGAATTTATTCGTCGAATTCACAAGCGATACGCCCAAGAAAATATTGAAATTCCATTCCCGATCCGTACCCTGATTCACAAAAACGAGCAGTCATGAAAAATTGGATCATCCTCGGTGCATCCTTGGCAGGACTTGCAGTTGTTTTAGGTGCATTCGGTGCACACGGACTTAAAAGCAAAGTCTCCCCGGCAGACCTGGCTATTTTCGAGACGGGCGTTCGATATCATATGTTTCATGCCTTGGGTTTAATCCTTTTGGGCAACCTTGGTTTTCATTATAACGCAGATGTCATTCAACTGCCCGCAGTGTTATTGTCGGTGGGTATTCTAATCTTTTCCGGTAGTCTATATATTTTAGTCCTCACAGGATTGCGTTGGATGGGTGCCATTACACCCATCGGCGGAGTGGCATTTATTGCAGGATGGCTTCTATTGGTCATTCGCGTCGCCAAAGCATCCTAGTTTATTAATGAATCAAATGAATAACCAAAAACGCCATATTTCGGTATGGACCGCTTCTGCATTTGTCATTTCTTCAATGATTGGTACAGGAGTCTTTACCAGTCTAGGATTTCAGCTTCAAGATCTTCAATCGATTTTTCCGCTAATCATGTTGTGGGTAGTGGGAGGAATCATGGCTTTATTTGGTGCAATGACCTATAGTGAGGTGGCAGCGGCTTTGCCTCGATCAGGGGGAGAGTATCATCTCCTCTCCAGGACAGTACACCCCGCATTAGGGTTTGCAGGCGGATTGGTATCGGCAACAGTGGGATTTTCGGCACCGGCTGTACTGGCAGCCATGGCATTAGGTAAATATTTATCTGCAGTATTCCCGGTATTGGATTCCACTTTAATTGCTCTGGTTACGCTCATTGGATTTCATTTAATTCATGGTTGTTCATTAAGGGTAGGCACCGTCATTCAAAATGGAACGACGGGTATTAAAATTGGTCTAATTTTGATATTCATTATTGCCGGAATGCTTATCCCCAATCCCCAATCCATTAGTATATGGCCACAGCCGGGAGATGGCGCTTTACTATTTAGTTCAGGATTTGCAGTCAGTTTGGTATGGGTGTCCTATGCATACACGGGATGGAATTCTACAGCATATATTGCGGGAGAAGTGTTAGATCCAAAAAGAAATATTTCTCGATCCCTTTTGTTGAGCACCGGGTTTGTTATGATTCTATATGTCCTGCTCAACTATGTATTTTTATTGACTGCACCCATGGCGGATATGGTTGGTGAAATAGAAGTGGGATATATTTCAGGTGTAAACATTTTTGGGGATGTGGGTGCAAAAATTGTAGGCATGGGAATTGCTGTTTTATTAATCTCTACGGTAAGCAGTTATGTGTATATCGGTCCACGGATTATGCAAGTAATGGGAGAGGATTACACACTGTTAAAATTCCTTTCAATAAAGAATACACAAGGTATCCCCGTTTCCGCTTTTGGACTGCAATTTGCCATTTCCATGCTTTTTATTTTGTCCTCCTCTTTTGAACAGGTTTTAATGTATACGGGCATTTCACTAATTTTGACCACGACCGCTACCGTATCAGGAATTTATTTTTTAAGATATAGAGAACCACATTTGCCCCGACCATACAAAACATGGGGATACCCCGTTACACCGGCCATATTCATTCTATTAAATCTTTGGATAATTTTTTATACATTCCAGGCGCAACCTTTCGAATCCATGATTGGAGTAACCATAATTGGATTAAGTATTATGATTTATTATTTGAATAAAAAATTTGAAAAAGGAACAATTTAATGCACCTAAAAATCAGACCATTTAACGCAGAAGTCAAAATCATGTACGAGAACCACGGCCATTTTCACGATGGTGATGCCGGCTTGGATTTATTCGTCATCAATGAACAGACCATAAGTGCAGGTGAATCCACGCTAATTCATTTAGAAATCGCCTGTGAAACAAGCGAAGGAAGACCTTATTTACTCATGCCCAGATCCAGCATAGCCAAAACGCCTTTGCGGTTGAGCAATTCCATCGGACTAATTGATGGAGGATACAGAGGCGAAATCATGGCGGCCGTTGACAATATTAAAGATGAACCCTACACTGTTGAACCGGGACAACGTCTGTTTCAATTGGTGGCCATGGATGGTTCGCCCATCCATTTTGAATTGGTAGAAACACTATCCAATACAACCAGAGGAGAAGGCGGCTTCGGCAGTACAGGGAAGTGAGTAAAACGAACATCTTGTTCGATCTCTCATCCAACAAATATGTTGGATGCAGGGAAAACCATATTTTATAAAGACGAATAATTCACAAAATATCCGATTAGCACTCTTACATAAAGACTGCTAAAATTTCTTGAATTTTCCTCTAATTCCCATCTAACTTCCGCGCTGCATATTCGCAGAAAATGTATCATTACAAAAATTTAATCAATAAACTAAGAAAACAGGAGAAAGCGAAATGGCTCTAAATGTCAAGCCTTTGGCTGATCGTGTTGTGGTTGAACCGGCTCCGGCTGAAGAAATGTCCTCTGGCGGCATCATTCTGCCTGATACAGCACAGGAAAAACCACAGCAAGGCACTGTTGTTGCTGCAGGTCCGGGTAAAGTATCCGATGCAGGCACAACCGTTGCAATGGAAGTGAAAAGTGGAGATAAAGTACTCTATGGTAAATATAGTGGCACTGAGTTTTCATTTGAAGGAACCGATTATTTAATCATGCGCGAGAGTGATATTCTCGCTGTCCTTTAAGGAGTAAATGAATTATGGCTAAAGAAATCTCATACGATCTCGAAGCACGGAATGCCTTAAAGGCCGGTGTGGACAAACTCGCCAATGCGGTGAAAGTAACCCTCGGACCAAAAGGTCGTAACGTCGTGATCGAAAAGAAATTTGGCGCACCGACTGTCACCAAAGATGGTGTAACGGTTGCCAAAGAAGTTGAACTTGAAGATAAATTAGAAGATGTGGGTGCACAGATGGTAAAGGAAGTGGCTTCCAAAACATCTGACGTTGCCGGTGACGGTACCACCACAGCTACAGTTCTGGCCCAAGCATTGGTTGCTGAAGGTCTAAAAAACGTAACTGCTGGTGCAAATCCCATGTCTATCAAACGGGGTATTGATGCAGCCGCAGTTGCTGTTGTAGATGCACTGCAAGGTCAATCCAAAGACCTGCCCGATTCAGAGCAAATTGCTAATGTGGGTAAAATCTCTGCAAACAATGACCAAGAAATCGGTGAAAAAATTGCCGAAGCCATGGAAAAAGTGGGCAAAGACGGTGTTATCACTGTAGAAGAATCCAAAACAGCAGATACCTTTTTGGAAACTGTTGAAGGTATGCAGTTTGACCGTGGATACCTCTCTCCATATTTTGTCACTAATTCTGACAACATGGAAGCGGAACTGGAAGATCCTTATATCCTGATTTATGACAAAAAAATCTCCAACATGAAAGACCTCCTTCCTTTATTGGAAAAAGTCGTTCAGACCGGAAAACCTGTCATGCTTATCGCAGAGGATGTTGAAGGTGAAGCACTTGCAACACTGGTTGTAAACAAACTCCGTGGTACATTTAAAGTATTGGCTGTGAAAGCACCTGGATTTGGTGACAGACGCAAAGCCATGCTCGAAGATATTGCTGTATTGACCGGTGGAACTGTCATCTCTGAAGATGCTGGTTACAAACTGGAAAATGCAACGCTGGACTATCTCGGTACTTGCAAACGGGTGGTATCTGATAAAGATAATTCCACCATCGTTGGCGGTAACGGTGAATCCGAAGCCATCAAAGCTCGGATCAACGAGATCAAAGTTCAGATTGAAAAAACAACCTCCGATTACGATCGTGAAAAACTGCAAGAACGTCTGGCCAAATTGTCCGGCGGTGTTGCAGTGATCAACGTTGGTGCCGCAACTGAAGTTGAAATGAAAGAAAAGAAAGCCCGTGTAGAAGATGCATTGCATGCGACCCGCGCGGCTGTTGAAGAAGGTATCATCCCCGGTGGTGGTGTGGCCCTGCTTCGTTCTATTTCAGCTTTGGATGGTGTAAAAGTTGACGATGAAGAAGCAGTAGGTGTTGACATTATGCGTCGCGCTCTGGATGCACCCATTCGTCAAATTTGCGCCAATGCTGGCGATGAACCTTCTATCGTTGCCCAAGCGGTGCGTGAAGGTAAAGACGATTACGGTTATGATGCCCGGACTGGCGAATATGTGAACATGTTCAAAGCCGGTATCATCGATCCGACTAAAGTGGCACGTGTAGCTGTTCAAAATGCAACTTCGATCGCAGGGATGATCCTGACGACTGAAGCAGCGGTAACTGAAATTCCTGAGAAGGATGCACCTGCAATGCCGCCAATGGACCCAGGTATGGGTGGCATGGGCGGTATGATGTAATCTGAGGATTACCTCATTTTTTAAAAGCCCCATTCGGGAAACCGAGTGGGGCTTTTTTATTGCGATGAACTCATGATGCTGGTTTAATAGTTTTTATGAATGAATTCACGGGGAAATTATGAAGAATATAAAATTTTTTATTTTACCACTTTTAATCGGTTTATTTTTCTTTTCATGTGAAAATGGGGAAGATGACGATTCAGAAAATGCGGGTAGCTTTTCAAAGTCCGTTTCTGTTTTTGGGATTAAAATTTTAGCGACGAAAAATACAGACGATGCCAAAGTCCTCCACGCGGCCAAAGTGATGGCACAATACTTGGATAATGATGAAGACGGCAAAGTGGACAATCAGGCAGTGGTGGATAAATTAAAATCCGTAGATGCCACATTGATCATGTTCAGGGACGAGGATGAAGCTGATAATTTTGACGAAGAATCTATTGGGCATGACCATGTTCAGGGATTGTTTGATGAAGAAACCATTCCATCTTTTAATAAGGATGGTTCGAACGCTCGTTTTGATGCATCATTAGAAGAGGTGCTTCACCTCATCACCCACGAAGGGTATTCTGAAGTTTATCCAGATTTGGCTGAAAAAAAGGGATCAAAACTGGCCAATGCAATGGACAAAGCAAGGGGTGGTTATTTTGAATCACCACCATCAAATTATCCTGCCGGTGCATGGTACTCTTATGATGATGACACTTGTGAGTATGATTGCATGATTACAGAATATTTTTATTGGGCATTAACCAGTATGATGGGGGCACAAAGTTATTCAGGTCGGCTCGATGAGATCGGCCACGAATGGAAATTGAATACGCTTGAAAAAGTAAAAAATGGCGATCCGGACGTATATGCGATCTTTACAGATGATCAGTATAAACTCCCTTCTGTTTTACCCGACGGTGAGTATAACGGGTTTACCATTACATTAGATAAATAAGTCTTATTTTATTAGTAGGGTCTAGGCATGCCTAGACCCTACTAATAATATTTATATATCTGAGATGGATAATTTTTTACAATTTATTTATAAATATGTAACAATAATTTTATCCACGTCTTGACTAACGAAGATACCCTCGAGTAAATTCTTTTTCTTATGGGAATCATTCGTTTAAAAAATATGCAGTTTTACGGCTTCCACGGCGTGAACGAATCGGAGAAACATTTGGGTGGTCGATTCGAAGTGGATGTGGAAATGCACCTATCCTTAATAGCGGCATGTGCTTCTGATGATCTAAATGACACCATCAATTATGAAGCGATTTATAAAACAGTAGATCAATGTGTAAAGAAGGATAAATTTTATCTCATAGAAGCACTCGCCAATTCCATTGCGAAAGAAATTGTTACGGAACATCCCGTAGAATCAATTATGGTCCGCGTCCGAAAACCCCACGCGCCGGTGAAGGGGGTCCTCGACACCATTGAGGTAGAGATCGAGCGTGTGAAGGCGGATTATGCCTGAACTGGTCTACCTCGGCATTGGATCAAATATTGGCGATCGGGAAACGAATATATTTACAGCCATCGCCGCATTGGATGTGCGAGATGAAATTTCTGTTAAACAGACTGCTTCTATTTATGAGACCGATCCATTATACAACACAGATCAGCCAACCTTTTTAAATACCGTTGTCCAAATTCAAACGTCACTTGATCCGGAAGATATGCTATTGGTGTGCCAAGGAATTGAACTCATGTTAGGGCGACCGAAGGCACATGAAAAAAATGAACCGCGCGTCATTGATTTGGATATATTGGCCTATGAAACAAAATCCATCGATTTGGGCCATTTAAAGATTCCCCATCCTGAGCTTTTTGCCCGTAAGTTCGTCCTTGTTCCGTGGGCAGAAATTGCACCGGATTTCATGGTACAGGATTATGGCAGGTCCGTTTCAGATCTATTAAAATTATGTCCGGATACATCAACAGTTCGGAATCATCAGTTGGAAAAATCAGCATGAGAAATTTGTATTACGTGGCGATCGAAGGCACCATAGGTGTGGGAAAGACCAGTTTGGCGAACCTGCTCTCAGATAAACTTGGTGCCAAATTGGTTTTAGAAGAATTTGAGGATAATCCATTTTTATCTGAATTTTATGAAGATCCTGAACGCCACGCATTTCAAACGCAGTTATGGTTTTTGCTCCAACGCTATCAACAGCAGCAAGATTTACGCCAAGTGGATATGTTCCAAAATTTGGTCATTACAGATTATATGTTTGTGAAGGATCGTCTGTTTGCATCCTTAAATTTGAATGAAAAAGAAATGTCACTTTATGACACCGTCGCCAACATGATGGAGCGGAATGTCATCGGTCCCGATTTGGTTATTTTTCTCCAAGCGGATACAGAAACACTCATGCGAAATATTTCTAGAAGAGGTCGGGATTTTGAAAAAAATATGTCCGAAGATTATATTGATGCGCTCAATCAAGTGTATAATGAATATTTTTTCCGTTATCAGGATACACCATTGGTGATCATCAATACAAATAATATTGATTTTGTGCACAATCAAGGTGACTTGGATGAAGTCATTAATTATATCCGCCAGCCCGTAACGGGGACGAAATTTTTTAATCCCACCACAGGATTGTAATATGATCAAATTATTGATTTGGGGTGGATTGGCATACTTGGCTTATGGCATGGTAAAACGAATGGGAATCCTTTCTAAACCGAAGGATCCTACCATTAAGAAAAAAGAGTCCTATAAAAACTTGAACATAAAAGATGCTGATTTTGAAGACATTAATCAGGGGGAGAAAAAATGATCAATAAATTAAAAGACTTTTGTAAAGGATTAACCCAATGTAACGCATGCGGATTGCTCGTTCTCCGCATATTGCCCGGTTATTATATGATTGCCAACCATGGGTGGAAAAAAATAACTAACCCTGAAAAATGGGATGGATTGGGCGGCGCATTCAGTAAATATTTTGGGGGCATTTTAGATTTCGCCAATCCGGTATTTGGTTTCATCGCTGCTTCAGGAGAATCCATATGTGCCGTATTGGTCATATTGGGATTATTTACCCAACCGGCCGCCGTCATCACAGCAGGTACCATGTTCTTTGCGGCCATGTACCATATTACCACAACGGGCAGTCCCGAGAGTGCATGGGCCTATTTTTCCATATTTACTGCAATCGCATTGCTCGGTCCCGGCAAATATAGCATAGATAAAATGTTTCTATCCAAATCTGAGTCTGAATGAAGGCAGCCCGTATCCATGAACATGGGGGGATAGAGGTACTTCGGTACGAATCCGTTCCGTCGCCCACACCTGCAAAAGGGGAGGTATTGATTCAGATTAAAGCATCGGCCATGAATCACTTGGATTTATGGGTTCGGCGAGGGATTCCCGGGGTGCCTTTGCCCATGATTATGGGGAGTGATGGCGCAGGTGTAATTACAGAAATTGGTCATGATGTTTCCCAATATAAAGTGGGTGATGAAGTTTGTATTCAACCATTGGTTTATTGCGGCCATTGTCGATTTTGTTCTCAAGGACAGGAAAACTATTGCAACCAGTGGGGCATTTTGGGTGAAAATCAAGATGGCACCAATTGTGAGTATATCGCACTGCCGGAACATCGTATAAGGCCTAAACCATCTCATCTTTCGTTTGAAGCGGCAGCGGCTTTTCCACTTACGGCTCAAACTGCCTATGGCATGCTCGTCCGCCGTGCCAAAATTGAAACAGGCGAAACTGTATTTATTTGGGGCGCAGGATCCGGTGTGGGCACCATGGCCATCCAGATTGCAAAAGCCAAAGGATGTAGCGTCATCACCACCGGCGGCAGTAAAGAAAAAAGAGCGCATGCTAAATCCTTAGGTGCAGATTTGGTCTTAGATCATTACAATGATGATATCATTTCAACAGTAAAAGATTACACAGAAAAACAGGGCGTGGACGTTGTGTTTGAACATGTAGGTGAATCCACTTGGCAAACATCCATGCGTATCTTAGGAAAAGGGGGTCGATTGGTAACTTGCGGTGCCACCACAGGTCCAAAGGCATCATTTGATATTCGATACTTATTTTCAAAACAGCTTTCCGTATTGGGATCGACCATGGGAGATGTAGCTGCTTTTGATGATTGTGTAACGTTGGTTGCAGATGGTAAAATTAAACCAATTGTGGATCGAACATTTAACCTGAGCGAAATCCAGGACGCCCATGCCCATTTAGAAAATGGAAATCAAATTGGAAAGGTGATTCTCATTCCATCGTGAAGTATGATAAACATATTTTTATTTGCATCAATGAACGGGCAGAATGCAGCGTAAAAGGGGATTGCGCACGATTGGGGGGCAAAGATATTCGCATGAAATTTGTCCAATTAATCAATGCGCATGGATTAAAAGGGAAAGTCCGTGCCAATAAAAGCGGTTGTTTGGATGCATGCGAAATGGGCGCAGCTGTGGTCATTTATCCTGCCGGAATTTGGTATACGCAGGTAGCCGTAGAGGATGTGGAAGAAATATTCGAAACATCCATATTAAACGATCGTATAGTAGACCGATTGGCTGCATCCAATCAAACATGGGAAACAATGAAAGAAATACGTCAAAGCAATCAGGTGAAAGCATGAAAAAATTATTGATCATTTGTATTGTGCTTATTGGGATTTCCCAACTTTCCGCTCAATTTCGCCGAGGATTCGGTCTCACCACAGGTACACGGGGATCCGGTATTCATTTCGCGGGGGATTGGCAATTAAAGAATGATTTAATCGCCGGTTTTGAACTGCGCTATTTCGATATAAAAAATGAAGCAGAATTGCCTGTTTATAATCCCTATACGGGAGAGCAATTTAATGTGGGGGATAAGGCATTGATTATGTTCCCCATGTTTGGTACTGTGAAATGGCTCCCATTTGAAGGCAAAATTGCCAATAATTTTTCTCCATTTGTTTCAGCGAAACTTGGCCCCGTTTTGGCTATCGATGGCAATGAAGAACATCGTTCATTTAAAAATCGTTGGCGAAAAGCACCCACTATTTTTACCTATGGTGGTCAAATTGTAATTGGTGTTGCATTTAGGCAAATGAGCGGCAGTATCATTTCTCCTTCTATCGGATATGAATTTTTGCCCATGGGGCAAACGGTGGACGATCGAAAAAGTTACGATGGCACCACCATCAATATTACCTGGACATTTGGTCTCAAACGCCGGTAATGGAAGAACACTTCTTCTCCATTTCACCGGATCAAATTACCACAGATCAATTTTCACTTTCTGATTTCGAATCCACCCATTTTATAAAATCACTTCGCGGCAAACCGGGCGATATCATCTGGCTATTAGATGGACAGGGTATGGCCTATGAAGGGCAGGTCACATCCGCAGACCAAATCGTTTCCGGATCGGTACTTCAATCCATTCCAAACTATGGGGAATCGAACCACAATATTCATTTGGTCATTGGATTGATTAAAGGCAACCGAATGGATATGGTATTAGAAAAAGCCACAGAACTGGGCGTAAAGTCAATTCATCCCATTTTGGGCGATCGATCGGTAAAAAATAAATTGAATATGGATCGGGCGCAACGCATCGTCGTATCCGCAGCGAAACAAGCTGGGCGAAGTGTATTCCCTACCATCCATCCGCCGATTAAATTAGAAGATTGGTTAGAAAACCATTCACAAGAGAAAACGATTTTATGCCATATGAAGGGGGAGCAGTCCTTGGCCAATGCATTAGGCGATGAACGTCAGAACGCATATGTAATTATTGGTCCGGAAGGTGATTTCTCTGAATCTGAACTCAATGCAATGACAAGTGCGAAAGTGGAATTTGCATTGTTAGGTCCACGGCGGCTTCGAAGTGAATCGGCAGCCATAACCGCCATTGGTAATTTGAATCAAATTATGGAAGGATAGTCATGGAAGATTGTCTATTTTGCAAAATTGTATCAGGAGATATTCCTGCTGATAAAGTGTATGAAAATGAATTCGTTTTGGCATTTCGGGATATTGATCCCAAGGCACCTACCCATATTCTGGTGATTCCCAAAAAGCATATTCGATCTATCAATGAAATGGAATCAGAGGATCAATCGTTGGCTGGTGAAATGCTATTGGCCGCGAAAGCGATTGCCAAATCAGAAGGGATTAATGAAAGTGGATTCCGAACTGTTTTCAATACAAATGATGATGGGGGACAGACCGTATTTCATATTCACATGCATATTTTGGGTGGGCGGCAAATGACATGGCCGCCGGGGTAAATAACTGATCGGTGAGTTTGTAGAAGGACTTATAAAAAATAAAAGATTATACTTCAACCAACTCAGTGAAGGACTCCGGTTGAGGAATGGGTTCTCCTTCTTCACGCAATCCTTCTAAATGGAATTCAATCGCTTCTTGGATGAGTTGTTTTGCTTCCAGTTTTGCATCGCCAACGGCAACACAACCGGGAAGATCAGGAACATATGCGCCCCAATTATTTTCTTCTTTTTCTAATATAACTACATATTTCATTGAGGATATTTTAAAATACTAAAACCTTAATCTTTATCTGATATATAATGCGTCACGGCACGTGTGAGTAAGTAAGATCGACTTATTTGATTTTTTTTGGCATATTCATCTGCAGAAATAATCACATTCTCCGGCATGGTGATATTGATTCGCTTCGTCTTCACATTTAATTTGCCTACATCAATGGTGACCAATGCCCATATACCATTTTCAAAATCGGGATTATTTTGGTGGGATTCAATGGAAGTAGAAGATGGAATGGGTTCTCCATCCTTGATCATACCTTCTAAATGGGTTTCAATGGCTTCCGCAGCCATGTCCAACGCATCTTCAAAACTGGATCCGACAGAAAAGCATCCCGGAAGATCGGGGACAGTGACACCATAATCTGAATGCTTATCTTTATGAATGACAATTGGATATTTCATTTTATTATTTTTTAATTGGCCAATCCCATCCAATTTGTCTGCAGATACTTTTTAATGTACCAATGGGTAAATCCTTTTTAGGATGAGGGACTGTGACCTTCCCTTTTTTATGAGGATGTTTAAACTGGTGATGAGATCCTTTCGTGTGAAAAAGAACCCATCCCTCTTTTTTTAACCGTTTTATAATTTCACGGCTAGTCATTTAAATATACACATAATATACACATAGTACGTAATGCCAATCAATGCTTATGAATCGCACGATCAATTTATAGTTTTCACCTCTAATAATCATTAGATTCCGCCACCTCTTTTACCTCGGAAATGTATATATCAGAACTCAATCTACATGGCTTTAAATCCTTTGCCAAAAAGGAGAAGCTCAAATTCGGCGAAGGCGTTACAGTAATTGTTGGTCCCAATGGATGTGGCAAGACCAATATTGTAGATGCCATCCGCTGGGTATTAGGGGAACAAAAGTATTCTGTACTCCGCTCCGGCAAAATGGGTGATGTGATTTTTAACGGGGCCGATGGCCTGAAACCCCTTTCTGTTTGCGAAGCATTTTTGACCGTCCACAACAACCGTGGTAAACTCCCATTAGAATATAACGATATCGAAATCGGCCGTCGCGTTTATCGAGATGGTGAGTCAGAATATTTCATCAACCGTACCCCGTGCCGTCTCAAAGATATCCATGATTTATTCGTGGATACGGGCATGGGATCCGATGCTTATTCCGTCATTGAGTTAAAAATGATTGAACAGATTTTATCTGAAACGGCGGATGATCGTAAACGGATGTTCGAAGAAGCGGCAGGCATCAACAAGTATAAACAGCAGCGCCGATCGGCCATGCGAAAATTCGATGCGGTTCAGCAAGATTTAGAACGGATCAACGATATTGTTCAAGAAGTGGAGCAAAAGGTTCATGCCTTAAATTTGCAGTTAAAGCGCTTCAAACGTCACGAAAAATTGACGGTAGAATTAAAAGAGCGTGAATTAGATTTGGCATTTATTCGCGTCCATGAATTTGAAAGTGAAATCAGTCCTTTGCGCCAGCGCGTGGTGGAATTCACCCACCTAAAGGATGAAAAATCATCGGACACATCTGTTCATGAAGCAAAACTGGACGAACTCAAATCATTATACAGCGAACAGCAATCTGAATTGCATACACTCCAAAGTGCATTGCGATCATTGGAAGAAGAACGGGAAACCGCCCGAAATAATGTATTGGTGTGGTCAGAGCAGGATAAAGCAGCAGAAGCCAATATCAATCGTTTAGATCGGGAAACAGTCACCAATGGGGATAAACAGGTTGAATTAAATTCTCAGATTACATCCCATGATCAAGAATTGACTGAAATGGCGCCCAAGTTGGATGATCAATTATCCCAGTATAAATTGAAAAAAACTGAATTTGACTCCATTCAAGAAAAATATAAATCCGCGCAAGAAATATTAGAAAAAGCCCAAAACGCTCGATGGGATGCCCAACGAAAAATGGCGGACGATCGCTCTTTGTTGGATCGCACCCAATCCTTGATTGAAGAAAAGACGAATGCCCTATCTCGACTCAAAGAAAAAATAGAGCATATTGAATCGGCCCAAAAAGATCACAGTGGTGAACAAAAAGAATTAGAAGCCAAAAAGGCTTCGTTAAGTGAATCGGTTGAACAGGTTCAATCAGAATTGAATACTGCCCGATCCGAAATGACATCCCATCAAGAGAAGCGGTCGGACCTATCCATGGAAATCCACCGATCGAAATCCAAGTTGGAATCTCTAAAAGGGCAGGTGGCGTTTTATACTGAATTATTAGAACAGAAAGAAGGCTATCCTGAAGGGGTGCGAGCCGTATTGGATGCACCAAAAGATTATGCCGGTGTGTTGGGGACAGTCGGCGAATTATTCCAAACGGATGATCAATATGCCATGGCATTTCAAAGTGCATTGGGGGATTGGGCCAAATGTCTCGTTGCCAAAGATCGTCAATCCGCATTATCCATTTTATCATCTGCAAAGCAGAATCAGATTGGCAATTTATCCATCCTTCCATTAAAAGAATTAAGCGGTATTCCTGTCACGTCTCAAAAAGCGCCCAAAGGGGATGGCATCCTCGGGATGGGGGCAGCACTTTGTGGTGCATCAAAAGATCACCTACCATTGGCCGATATGCTGGTGGGCGACCTCCTTATTGTTGAAGATTTATCAACTGCATTGGACGCACACGATCTCAGTGGATGGAATGTGGTGGATCTCAGTGGCGCCTATGCGGGCCAAAATCAAGTATTCAAGCATCGGGGTAAAAGTGGCGAAGGCAGTCTCATGGGCCGTCAGAAAAAGATTGAATCCCTGAATGGACAGATTACCGAAGTATCCAAACAAATTGATTTGAATGAAGCAAATCTGAATGATATTGTTTCTGCTATTGATACTTCATCCAAACTTGTCAGTGATTTGGGTGAGCGAATGGAAGTTAGCTCAAAAGAATTAAACGACGTTGAAACGGCCCTCATCCGGAATCATTATAAACAGTCGCAAGGATTGGAATCAATCAAGAGTCTCCAGCAAGAAGCATCTGATACAGAAAAAGCCATCAGCGACCTGAATGCATCGGCGAAAGCATTAGAGCCGGGATTGGCCAAAGGTGAAGCGATTATCACCGATCTGAAAGCCAAAGCGGATGAAGCATCAGCCCAATTGGTGGATGTGCAAGTGGAACGAGACACATTTCAGCAAGCGGTTCAGGAATTACGAATTGAATTGCTGAATCTGGAAAATAAACGGGATAACCTGAATTTCCAGAAACGAGTGGCGCAAGAAACCATCCAAGAATTAGAAGATCGAAAAAATGCCATCACTGCTGAAATCACCGAACTGAAAGGTGAGCGTGCTTCATTAAAAACCCAGATAGAAGAAGGAGAAAAAAACCTCCAAACCATATCCGGGCAATTGGTGAAAGATCGATCGGTAATGGAATTGAAACAGGGCATGGTGAATGACACCTATCAATCCATGGAAGAGATTCAAGCCACCATCCGTTCAGAACAGCAGTCCAGAGAAGCCCTATTAGAAGAATTAAAGACCAATGAATTGAAAATTGCCGAAATGGAGCAGCGTGTCAATATCATTCGAGAGCGGATTAAAGACCGCTACGATATGGACGTCCCCACTGATTTAATCGTGGATGATGAGCCGGATGATCTGGAAATGCGCATCGAACGCATCAATCGCAGTATTGAAAGTATCGGCCCTATTAATATGGCGGTTCAGCAAGAATATGAGGATGAACAAACCCGTTTAGAAACACTCATGGAGCAGCGGGTGGACTTGATCACTTCTGAGGATAATCTACGAGAAACCATCCAAAAGATTGATCGTGTGGCTCGGAAAAAATTTCAGGAAACCTTTGATCACATTAAACTGAATTTCAGCAATTTATTTTCTATGTTTTTTGAGGGGGGTAATGCTTCATTGTCTCTGATCGGCGATCCGGACCCATTGGAAGCAGATATTGCCATCCATGCCCAGCCGCCGGGGAAAAAGAATCAAAGTTTGAGAATGCTGTCTGCCGGGGAGAAGTCCCTCACAGCGATTGCACTTTTATTTGCCATATATCAGTATAAACCCAGTCCATATTGTATTTTGGATGAGGTGGATGCACCCTTAGATGATGTGAATATCCAAAAGTTTAAACGGGTGCTGAACTCTTTTGCGGATGATACCCAATTTATTGTGGTGACGCACAATAAGCTCACCATGGAGGCGGCGGATTATTTATACGGCGTCACCATGGAACAAAAGGGCGTTTCCAAATTGGTGTCAGTAAAGTTTGACGGGCCGAGTTAGTCCCAATAAAATAAACTTTTTAGCCGTGGGTTAAAACCCAACGCTATACTTTAATCAACCTCTTTCTTATATCGCACCTTACTGCAAGTTTCAGGATGCCATTCATTACTGGTACTGGCATTTTCACATTCCCGCTTCGACGTATGGCTGGTGATATTATAATCTTCGTCCATGCAAAAGGATTCTTCTTTTGTATTCACAAAGAATGTGAGTTGGTTGGATGGCATTTCGTAGATATAACATTCATCCAAAAAGCAAACAGTCTCCCCTTGGTGGTACCATGCAAAATTGGTCACTTCTGCATCGGGCCCTGTAATGGTTTCTGTGCCGGTACCGTCGTCCCGAAGTTCCATGGTGATAGAGATACCTTTACCTTTGGCGCCCCGCCATTCTGTGTCGTCAATCTCACCGCTGCACGTGGCCACAGCATATTGACCCATCTCAATTACCTTCCACGTACCTACAAATGGACTGTCTTCTTCATCGTCTTCTTTTTGGCATGCCATGATGCCCAATGCGATGATGAGTAGATATTTTTTCATTCTTGTTCCCTGTTGAATTAAAATTTCACCGAAAGTTACGGACAATCATATGAAAAAACGCATTTTTTGAAATGCTCAACAACCATTGATTTTTATATGGTCTTTAGCCTATTGACAATTTCACCCTTTGGGTATTATAATGGTGTAAATCATGTCATATTTTACTCCATATTTGATAAAACTATTGAAATGCCAATGAAATATCCAACTCTCATCGTAATTATTTTAACTTTTCTTTTTACCCTCTGGCCCAACTCAGCCTGCATGGAGCCGGAAGAAAAAAAGCCAATAGAACCGGATACCACCAACCATGAATTTGAGTGGCGGGTGGATACAATAGGCTCATACGGCTATTTATATGATGTTGCCATTATTAATGAAAATAATATTTGGGTTGTAGGAGAATTTTATACACCTGACCCGGATTCGAGTTATAATGGTACAGGTTGGAAAAGACAAAACGCTGCCCAGTGGACAAATGGTAAATGGATATATCATAATATTTTAGGCGGGGTACCCCTAAAGACAATTTGGGTATTTAATGAAGCAGATATTTGGGTATCATCAGGATTACCAATCCATTTTGATGGTAATGAATGGAAATTATATCATATCCAAAAAATGGGCGTAGACGCGAGTGCTGAATTCTCTATCTGGGGTTCATCTTCAAAAAACATGTATTTTGGTGGGGGGAGAGGCGATTTGGTTCATTACGACGGTGACACCTTTAAAAAAGTAGAAATGCCCACAGATGAGCCCATCAAGGATATTTGGGGTTTGGTGGATAGCAAGGGGCGAGAAACCGTTTATTGTGTGGTTACAATACAGTGGCATGATGGGGATCGTAAAATCTTTGAATTGGATGGCCGTAATTCACCAGAAGAAGCACTTAATTATCCCGGTGATGCAGGGCTACGGTCAATTTGGTTTGATGACAACTCCCCCGTTTATGTGGGGGGAGCCGGACTTTACAGTCAAGATGGTGAAAATGAACCATGGATAGAAATGCCCTTAAAAAATAACTGGGTTTATTCCGTTAGGGGAAACCATAAGTATGATATATTTGTAGTAGGCTATCAATTACTTTACCATTATAACGGGGTGGATTGGCATGAGTTTACCAACGTTCCTGATGATTTAAATATGAAAGAAAAATTTAAAAAAGTTGCCCTAAAAAACAACACCGTTGCCATCGTAGAAAGATGGGGCAGAGTATTAATAGGAGTCAGACATGAGTGATAAAATAAAAACAATAAAACGATTGACCATACTCACACTGTTTGTTATGCCATTATTTGCCCAGTTAACCATTCGTGCACAATACATGAAATACAGAAATAGTGGAAAAGAATGGGTTGTTGAGGTTGTACCTGAAGGAATATTCGATGGTAAAAATGTCCAAGAAGACAACATGGATCAATACTATTTTGAATGGAGACATATTTATGAAGGTGAAAATGATCAACCCATGATTAAAAATGGGAAGATGGTGTTTTTAAAGTAATTCGAATCAGAATAATTTGCCCGTGAAATAACGTATTCTTCCTTATGTCTTAATGAGGGGAGGCTGTAATTTTGCCCCCATGTCAACAGCCCACATACGCAACTTTTGTATCATTGCCCATATCGACCACGGGAAATCCACCCTGGCCGATCGGTTATTAGAAGAAACACATACCCTCGCCAAAAAGGATATGAAGGCCCAAGTGCTGGATTCTATGGATTTGGAAAGAGAACGGGGGATTACCATCAAGAGCCATCCCATCCAAATGCAATATACCCATACGGATAAGCAGAAATATATATTCAATCTTATCGATACACCGGGCCATGTGGATTTCACTTATGAAGTATCTCGATCCTTGGCCGCTTGCGAAGGGGCACTTTTGTTGGTGGATGCGGCACAAGGTGTAGAAGCCCAAACTGTGAGTAACACCTATTTGGCCATTGAAAACGATTTAACCATCATCCCTGTTATTAATAAAGTGGATCTCCCCAGCGCCCGAGTCGATGAGGTGAAAGGCCAATTGATCGAATTGATTGGATGCGATGAAGATGAAATTATTTGTGCCAGCGCCAAAAGCGGGATTGGTATTCAGGATGTGTTTGACGCGGTCATCGATCGAATTCCCTCACCTGAGGACAGATTGGAAGGACCACTTCGAGCCATGGTATTTGATTCAGTGCATGATAATTATAAAGGGGCCATACCATACGTTCGGGTTTTTGATGGTGTACTCAATGCCGGAAGTACAGCCAAATTTTTTGCCCACGACCGTCAATATGATATTACAGAAGTGGGGCATTTTGTATTGAAACAGGTACCGGCGAAAGAACTCCGTGCCGGGGATGTGGGCTATCTATTGGCCAGCATCCGGGATGTATCTCACATTTTGCCAGGTGATACGATTACCACAAAAGTAAATGCGGCTGAAGCGGCATTGCCGGGATTCAAAGAAATTAAACCCATGGTCTTTTCCGGATTATATCCTTCCGATGCAGATGATTATGATCAATTACGATTGGCCTTAGAAAAATTGAAATTGAATGATGCATCTTTACTTTTTGAACCGGAGACCAGTGAAGCGTTGGGATTTGGGTTCCGCTGCGGGTTTTTAGGATTGCTTCACATGGAAATCATCCAAGAACGGTTGGAACGTGAATTTGATTTGGCCTTAGTAACCACCACACCGAATGTACGGTATAAAGTGGAATTGCGCTCCGGCGGCATTGTAGAAGTGGATACACCGGCGAAGATGCCCCCCACCGGTGAAATTCAAGCCATCATGGAACCCTATGTGTCTGCCGAAATCATTACACCCAAAGAATTTATCGGCAATATTATGACCCTTTGCCAGAAGAAGCGGGGGAATTATATCAATACAAATTACCTTACCGCCGATAAGGCCCAGCTTCATTATGATCTGCCATTGGGCGAAATCATTTTCGATTTTTACGATAAATTGAAATCCACCTCAAAAGGGTATGCATCTTTGGATTATCACCTAAAGGATTATTTGGCCGGTGATTTGAAAAAATTGGATATACTGATCAATAATGAAACGGTGGATGCACTGTCATTTATCACCCATACGGATGATGCCTACCACCGAGGTGTGGCCATGTGTACAAAGCTAAAAGAATTGATTCCGAGACAGATGTTTGATGTGCCCATCCAGGCGGCCTTGGGGAATAAAATTATTTCTCGATCCACAGTCAAAATGATTAAAAAGAATGTGACGGCAAAATGTTATGGTGGCGACATTACTCGAAAGCGGAAATTGTGGGAGAAGCAGAAGGAAGGGAAAAAGCGCATGAAGTCCATTGGAAAAGTAGAAATTCCGCAAGAAGCGCTCTTGGCCGTCCTCCAAATCGATACGGATTAAAAATGTGTTAGGGTGTTTAAGTGTGAAAGTGTCAATGGACGTGAACACCCGAACACATGCGTATTGTAAATCTTATGAATAATTCAAACTATTGGTCCGAGACCCACACCCCGCTTTACAGTTTTATTTTTACACTGCCATTATTTTTAATATATGAAATTGGCGTTTTTGCCATTGCAGCCAGTGACCTGCCATTGCTCCGGAATGGCGCCGATGTCTTAATGCGACAGATTTTGGAGGTATTTGGCATCTTTGGGGTTTATGGTTTTTCCGGCACATTTTTAATTGGATTTATGATTGCATTCCTTCGTCAGAAAAAAACGCTTCAGTCATCATCCATTAAAGGTGAATATTTGCTCACCATGTTTTTTGAGAGTATAGGCTGGGCCATTCTGTTGACCATTGTGATGTTATGGTCCCCCACATTGCTCATGGCAGGGAAAGATAGCCGTCTTCTCCAGCAGATTGTATTGGCTGTCGGTGCAGGGATTTATGAAGAATTCGTTTTTCGTGTCGTCATGATTACGGGCTTGGCCGCCGTGGTGGGATTCATTTTTCAATGGGGAGAAGTGGCGCGCAAATCTGTTGCTGTTGTCTTGGCGGCCATGTTGTTTTCCGGGTTCCATTTTGTGGGCGTGTTTGGTGAAATGCCATCCATGGATCTATTTATAATCCGCATGATTGCCGGGGTTGTACTCGGCGCTATTTATGTCTTGCGTGGGTTTGGTGTGGCCGCTTATACCCATACGATTTATGACCTTTTTGTTTTGGTGAAATTCACCACTTCATCCTAAATATTCACAGGAGAATGCTGTAACTTTAGCGCCTATTTTCGGGGGAAACTCAATTCAAATGAAACGATTCATCATATTATTATCATTCCTCGGGCTCACCACTGCTCAGGAATCGCCCTTTACCAACTTTGATGTGGTCCTTTATCCGGAATACTATTTCGAAGGATTAATGGCAGAAGTGGATGGAGAAATCAAAGCGGGTCAATTTCCGCTCAATTTCGAAATGGATGTGCCCGCCAATACGGATTCAGTCTTTTTTGTCAGTGGCACCGCATCATCGGATGCAGAGGTGAAACATCTATCTGTACTGAAAAAAGAGAAACGTTCTTTTATTCAGGTGAGCATCATCGAATCAAAATTCCGTATGTTCATCTTCTTTGATGGAGAAAAGGATGGCATCGATCGCAAGGGCGATTTCACCTTGAAATTGAACCATCCCGTAGATGATGCCCATATTATTCTTCAAGAGCCTTTGGTGGCTGAAAATTTTCAATTTTCTGAAAAGGAAGCCGAATCATTTAAAGATCAGCATGGCATCAACTTCCGACGGGTCCATATTCATGACTTTAAGGCCAATCAGGCCAAATCAGTTTCGTTTTCATATGAAAATCCAACCGGTGAAATTTCCATCAATAAATTACAAACTATGTTGGCTACGGATGATCGTACAGCCACACCTGCCCCAACGCCAGCCAAAAGTCAAAAACCGGTAAGGCATAAATTGCCCCTCTGGCAGCCATTGGCCGTATTGGGCGTGGTGGCCGTAACGGTAGGGTGGATGGCATCCGTACAGCGTAAAAAGGAAGATAGTGACGGTGGTGCTTCTCCGGCGAAATCGAGTGGCGGAAAATTCTGCACCCATTGTGGAGAAAGCATATCTCCTGAACATAAATTTTGTGCCCATTGTGGAGGAAAACTTTAGATGTATCCAGTAATTTATGATTTTGGCGAAATAAGCATTTTCGGATTTGAATTTCATCCTGTGATTAATTCATACGGATTTATGCTGATGATGGCATTCTATTCCTGTTATTTCTTTTTGAATAAAGATTTGAAGCGGCTTGGATATGACGCCAAACTGGCGGGAGATATTGTTTTCGCTGCTGCATTGGGTGGGATTCTCGGTTCAAAAATTTATTATTTGATCGAAAACTTTGACCGTGTAAAAGCCGATCCCATGGGGATGATTTTCAGTGGTGCCGGATTGGTGTTTCTCGGCGGACTTATGGGGGGATTCTTAGCTGTATCCTACGTGATTCGGAAGAATGACTTATCATGGCCCAAATTTGTAGATATTGCTGCACCATTAGTGATTTTAGGATATGCAGTGGGCCGGATTGGATGTTTACTCGTGGGAGATGATTATGGTTTGCCCACCCATTTACCATGGGGCATCGCATTTCCTGAAGGATTGCCCCCATCCACTTACAGCATTTTTCAGACCTATTATCCCTGGATTAGTTTAGAAGGGTTTGAGCCCGGTGTATTAAAGGTGCATCCCACCCAGATTTATGAATCATTATTGGGATTCGGTATTTTTTATTATCTCTATCAAAAACGGACAAAAGTCACTGTGGCAGGTAGTTTGTTTTTTACCTATTTGGTATTGGGTGGTATTGAACGGTTCTTGATTGAATTCTTAAGGTTAAACCAGAAATACCTGTTTGGACTTTCCGGTGCACAATTGATCGCATTGGTCATGGTGGGTATTGGCGCTTGGTTCTTAACCCATCCTATTTCTCAGCCGGAGGAGTCTCCATCTGAATAAGACGAAAGCGTCTTTTCTTCTTTTTTGTATACTAGGGACGCTGACGTCCCAATCCGCCGTAAAGGTGGGGGAGGTGGATTTGACCGAATCCATCATTTCATCTGATTTTCAACCGGATCGGTTGGTGAAAACTCCCGGCGGTGTGGTATTTTTTGATTCTGAAAACCGAAACTTGGGTCTATGGGCATCCGATTCGGTAGAAATCAAAACCAGCTTTGGCAGTCACGGTTCTGATTTATTTGATCCTGTAGATGTGGTGGCAAATCAGTTGGATGTATTTGTGTTGGATCAGTCCGCCCACAAAATGGTTCAATTTGATGCAGCATTAAATTTTATTCAGGATATTCCATTCAATATTGAATCTATGTATCCATCTCAAATGGCCATGGATTCGCGACGGAATTTTTACATCTTCTCTCCTGAGACCGATGAAATCTATCACAGTGCAGGTTTGTCTGGCCAATTCAACTTATATTTAGATTTGAGTCGGGGATTGGTTGGTGCAGCCTGTGTATCGGACATGGTCATTAACCATAGGGATGAACTAGCCTTAATGATGCCATGCAATGAATCTGTAAATATCCATGCCCGGTCCGGACGGTTGATTCGACGATATGCCCTTTCCATTTCCGATCCGATTCGTATTTTGCCACTGAAGCAGTCATGGGTAGCGGTCAATGAAAAAGGGATGATCCAAACTTTGGGCAGTGAGCCCTTCCAATTGCCGCTTAATGGACAACGCATTAGGGATGCCATTATTGTAAATAATATGATGTGGGTTCTGAGTGATAAGGGAATCACAATTTATGATCTGGTCCCTACGCCATAAGCTACTGATCAATCTAATTGGTGTTGCCACTGTGTTTGGGCAAATGGCATCTGACTCGACTTCGGTCATAAAAGTGGGGCCCATTATTGATAAATTGCCCTTATTGGATAGTTTGGCTGTGGTGGTGGACTCAACTGATGAAAAACAGGTGCCCAAGGTACCCACCACACCATCGCCAAAATCGTATCCCATTAATGCTTCCGGTTCATTTTTTCGCAGTGTAGAAATGTCCTCACAAGGTGCAGGTGGGTTGGGCGGCGGACTTCGATTTCAGCTGGCAGGGAAGTTGAGCGAAAAAATCAACGTATCGGGAACAGTGACGGATGAGTCCATTCCCATCCAGCCGGATGGCACCACTGCCACATTGGAAGAATTAGATAAGGTATATTTGAATGTATCCCACCCAGCCGGGGAAGTGACAGCCGGTGATATATCATTGAATAATAATATCGGAAAGTATAATAATAACAATAGAAAAATAATAGGTATAAAGAATAACATTAATTATAAAGATACAGAATTTGAAACGGTGATTGGCCAATCCAAGGGGCGGTATCACCGGTTGGAAATTAAGGGACGTGATGGCCATCAAGGTCCATATTTTCTCACTTCAAAATCCGGTGAGCGTCATGTCATCATCGCTGCAGGATCGGAGACCATTTGGCTCAATGGGGTAGAATTGAAGCGGGGTGCAGATCGAGATTATGTCATTGATTATACAGCAGGAGAATTGACCTTCACCCCAAAGCATTTAATCTATTTTGATACGGATATCGATATGGAATACCAATATCGATCCACGCAATATAAGACGAACTACATTGGGGCTGATATGTCCGGCACCCTGGGTGAGAATGGTCAATTTCACTTGGCGTACGTGGATGAGCGGGATGACCAAGGGTCATCATTATTAACTGCAGATCACAAAATATTATTCAAAACTGAAGATCAAGTATATCGTTCCGGCGTGGTTGCCGACTCACTCGGGGATTATGAGTTAATTCAATCCATTTACTATTACCGTCCCACTACAACGCCTTCTCGAAATCGATATACAATTAATTTTAGTCCGTCGACATCGGGGGAATATGTACGAAAAATTTCTGACCAAAACAGGATCTATTATGAATTTGTCGCGACAGATGGCATCGATCATCGGCAACGGTATGCCCCGGGTCAATCTATTCAAGCACCGGGCAGCCATCAGATGCTCCAATTGGATACCACTTTTCCCATTAAGGAAGGGCTCACCCTCTCCACAGAAGGAGCCTTTACCGTATTAGACGATAATGTATTTTCGAAACAAAAATCATCTCAGTTCAATGGAAATGCATTTCGAGTGACCTTAGATCAACAATCATTCCAAGTTGGAAAAGCGTCAATAGAGATGGGAATATCTCATTGGCAAAATGGTGAGGACTTCCGTGCTATGGGTCGAGAACGGGCTGTGGATTTTAATGAATCTTGGGATGTGATTGAGAATGAAGGTGTGGCCGAATCCATGTCTTCTTTTCGAACAGGGATAAAATTTGATTCCGGGTTTGATGGACGATTAAACCTCTCTCGTTTGGATCGTGGCGGCAATCAAAAACAACGATCCGAAATGGATTTACGATATAAGGGTGGATGGATCAACAGTGCCAATATTCGATGGAATCAAGTTCAATCCGATCAAACATTTAGAGAAATGGATGGCCAGATTCGTCTATTCAACGGTCCCGTGAAACCATATCTGTCTCTCATTCATGAATTGAGAGAGGATGCCTATCGATTTGATGACGTCACAGTGGGCGTGAATTATAAAACCGATCATCGTTCCATTTCGATTGGTGTTGGGCAACGTACCGATTTACTGAATAAGTCTCTCATCGGTTCTGCATTGGGCACAGCCAAGACTGGTAAAACACTTCAATTGGATTATACAGAAAGAAGTCCCTCAGGTTGGCGCCAAAGTTGGCTCTATCGACGGCGGTTTCAAGATGATAAAATCAATAATACGACAAACGATTTCAGTACATTGCGGACTGCTATCAATTTTCGCAATCGAAAAAATCCCATTCAAATGGATATGGTCCTCAATGGCCAGCATGGTATGAATGAGTCTCGAGCCATCGTCTATGATTCGGTGGGTGTGGGATTGGGCCATTATCGGTACGATCCCCTATTGAATGAGTATATCCGCGATGACAATGGATCCTATGTGGCCCATACCGTCCTCACCGGTGATTTGGATCAGGGATTCCGGATGGATGGGCGAACACGTTTTATATACGATTTTTCTCGAGGAAAATTTCCTAAATTGAAGTCATTCAAATATCGATTCAACCATCGATTGGATTATCACGGGGCAGAAGCACGATTGAATCAGACCTTGATGGGCGAAGATGTGCAAATTTATCAGCGCCAAATACGAAATGAGATCATTCATCGAAGAAAAGGAGAAGTGGATCGCCGTCGGTTATGGCAAGTGATTCGAACCAATTTTAATGGCATGGATCCTCGAGGATGGGAAAAGCGTGAAGAAATGGAATGGGGTGGCGAATCTCAATCGCGATTAAAACAAAACTATCATTTGGTCATTCAAGGAGACATCCATGATACGGAAGTCTCATCGGAAAAGAATCGAATTACAGGGCGGACCGTTAAAGGATATACGGCTGAATTGGGATTTAAGGATCACCGTCCCGGATCATTTCAATGGGATACCCGATTTATTTATTATCAAGATGATGTGACGATAGGGAACGATCAATCCCAGTCGGTCCAGGCCCATGGGCTAAAGACCAATTGGATACAGTTCATCGGCGAAGGGGGGCGGATTGAAGGTCGAATTGATTTTATCATTGCCAATGGGTTTGATACCATGCCGCCGGAAGCATTGAATGGACTTGCTGACAACAGGACGATCAGAATGAATATCACTGCATCCATGCGCGTAGCTCAGGCTATTTCTATCAATGGAACCCTTTTATATCAGGATGATGCTCGATACAATAGCTTTATCAAAATGCGAGGGGAAGTCCGTGCACATTTTTAGAATAATATGGTTTGCCCGCCTGCTCCCCGGATATCGGGGCGGGCAGGGATTGACTATGTCAATCCATGCATCAACTCAGTTGAAGCACACCAATATTTCTCACCATGGGAAAAATATAATAAATTCAAAATGGGTGGTGTGGGTGCTATTATTCCCCTTGATTTGTACAGCGCAAGACACAACCGATTCCCTTTACACCCAATTAGAGGCAAAAGGAGAATGGAAAAGCTATTATGTGGGCAATGATAGTGAAGGCTTTGAATTTGTATCCATTGATGGAGAAGTGGATTCACTCGTTTTCGTTGGGGATAAATCGATGGAGTCATGGGTCCTAAATCGCCTATTTCGTCCCATTAGGAGCCAAACGACCACCCATGGAGCCATGAGCCAGTTCCGAGACATTCAGGACGCCTACGCCTTTATTGATCAAAAAACGACCTTGGCATTTGCACGGTATGGTAAAGACCGTGTGGCCGCTGTGGTACATCTACAGCCCCAATTCAAAAGTCAAATTGGGGGCATTATTGGTGCAAGCAAGGATAAAAGCGGCGAATGGGTCACGACAGGAGAAATTGATCTCCATTTAGAAAATACCCGAAAACAAGGGGGCGTTATCGATTTGCAATGGCAGCAGCCCAATCCCCAAACCCGGTCACTGCATTTTGCTATAGAAACGCCATTCCCATTTGGATTGCCCTTCGGTACATTAATCCGATATGAGCAGGACTTTTTGGAAAAAGTGTATATTTTGGAATCCACTTCCGGTATGATTACCGGTGTGGGGCCCTTGGGTAGGTGGACCATCGGCGGTAAAACAGAAATAGGTAAAGATCTGGAATTAGACACGCGATTCGATTCAGAGTCTGTTATTTTGGGACTAAAAGGCGATCGGCGAAATAATCGATGGATGCCGTCACAAGGTCGGTTCTGGTCCTTCAATTATGCACTTGGGCGTGTCAAAGATGAAGATGATCAAAAAAGAATGATTGAGGCGGACTTTCAATGGGATCGATACCGCACTTTACCTTGGGGCACATTTCGATTCTTTGTTCATGGTGATTATGCATTTATGGATGGTGGAAAACTACCCCAATCCAAAAAGGTGAAATTGGGGGGAGCCAACTCTGTACGAGGATATTTTGAAAATCAATTTATGGTGGATTGGGCCGTCGTCCATACCATCGAATGGCTCTTCGGCGATTTAGATCGATCTCAATTATTTTTATTTGTTGATGCACCTGTGGCGAACTTTGGTAGGGATGAAGGTCTCATGGGTATGGTGAAAACCATGACCTTAAAACCCGGTTATGGGGTTGGCTTTCGTCAATACAATGGTACCATCACCATGGATATTTCCGTCGGATTTTCTTCATCTTCTCCCGGGAGCAAACTTCACCTTAAATTCTCTTCGGATTTATAATGCGAAAAAAGATTCTAACGCTCCTAAAAAACCATCCCCAAAAATTATTCCGCCAGAAGGAAATCATCCATCGACTCAACATAAAACAGCATGAAGTGGGTGCTTGTAAGATTTTATTGAGAGAAATGGCAAAATCCGGTGAAATCAACTTGGTAAAAGGGAAGCGATATACTTTACCGCGCCAACCCAATAACCTCACAGGAAAATTAACCGTGACCCAAAAGGGGTTCGGTTTTGTCATTACAGAAGATGATTCTGAAGATATTTTCATCGGCCGCCGATCCATGATGGATGCCATCCATGGGGATAGGGTCCAAGTTAAATTAAGTAAACGGCCCAACCCACAAGGACTCAAAGGACGGATAGACAAGGTGATTGAGCGAGGATCGGATCGCTTTATTGGTGTGACTTATCGTTATGCCGGAAAAATGTTTATGGCCATTTCGCCTGTAAATCCCGGTCGAGGGATTCGCCTGATTAAAGCCAAAAAAGACTTGGGAGAAGGGCAAATCGTTAAGGCAAAGGTAAAGGATTGGGGCAATGCTTTTGATCCCATCATTGCAGAACTGGATACAGTCATCGGAAAGGCCGAAGATCCCACCAATGATATGGCCATGATCCTCAATAAATATGATTATTCTCAAGAATTCCCGAAAAGGGTGAATGATGAAGTGGCGCAGTTTTCTCAAGACTCCATCGAAAAGGAAATTCCCAATCGTCGGGATTTAAGAAATTGGAATTGTTTTACCATTGACCCTGTAGATGCAAAAGATTTTGACGATGCCATTTCAATTCAGCAAAACCGGAATGGATATGTGTTGGGTGTCCATATCGCCGATGTGAGTCACTTTGTTACCTCCAGCTCTTTCATCGATCGGGAGGCCATCATCCGTGCCACATCCGTCTATTTTACGGAAGGTGTAGTCCATATGCTCCCGGAAGAACTTTCTGCCAATCTCTGTTCACTTCGGCCCCATGAAGATCGCCTTGCCGTTTCAGCTATCATGCAATTGGATAAACAATTCAATGTGACCGAATCTGAGATTTTGCCCACAGTCATCAATAGCAAAGCCCGGTTTACTTATCAGGATGTGCAGGATATCATTTCTGGTGAGACAAATCATTCGGCAAAGAAAGAGATCAACACCCTCAAACGATTGGCAAAACAATTATTCAGTAACCGTTCCAAAGCGGGCAGTATTGATTTTGATATTCCCGAACCGATATTTGAAATGGGAGAGAAAGGGATTCCCCATGAGATTCGTCCCAGCGAACGGATGGAATCCCACCGCATTGTAGAAGAATGCATGCTTTTGGCCAATAGGGTGGTGGCAGCTGAGATTCCCAAATTGCTGCCGAAAAAATATCCATTTGTATATCGCACCCACGCCAAACCCGATAAAGCGGATGTGGCCCGATTTACAGATTTGATTAAACTCCTGCGGTTGGGAATTCATGTCCCCGATGGAGATTTATCCCCCAATGATTTCAAAAATGTGCTGAAGCATGTGGAGGATTCACCCTACCGGTCTTTAATTGAGACTGTGGCACTTCGGACCATGAGCAAAGCAGAATATACCATGAAAAACGCAGGGCACTTCGGATTGGCGTTCAGTAATTACACCCATTTTACGTCTCCCATTCGACGCTACCCCGACCTCATGGTTCACCGCATGATTAAGATGGTAACTCATCAAACCTTTGAGCCAAAAGCAGATTGGCATGACATGATGGAAAAAGCAATCAAATCCTCAAACCAGGCGGAACTGCAAGCCCTGAATGCGGAGCGAGAATATATCAAGATGAAACAACTCCGCTGGCTCAATGAACGAATCGGCCAATCCTTTGAAGGCATCATTTCTGGTGTGGTGAATTTCGGCTTTTTTGTGGGTTTAGATTTGTCCTTAGCCGAAGGGCTTGTTCATATGGATACACTAGAAGGCGACGAGTACAGCTATGACGCGGATCATTACTGCATTCGCGGCAGAAAGTATAAGCAAGAATTTCGATTGGGCGACAAGGTGAAAGTCAAACTTCTGGACGTGCTTTTTGAGAAACAAAGGGCTAATTTTGTGTTGGATAATTAAATTAAGAGCATGAAACGACCCCTCTTACCCCTTATTCTTTTTCTGCTTCTATTTACCCTCTGGCCTAATTCTGCCTGTATGGAGCCTGAAGAAAAAAAGCCAATAGAACCGGATACCACCAGCCATAAGTTTGAATGGCGGATAGATACACTGGGTGTGTTCGGATACCTAAAGGATGTAGCTATAATTGATGAAAATAACATATGGGTAGTTGGAGATATTTGGGAAGAAAAAATTGGTGAAAATGGTGATACAATTGATATTTCTTATAATTTAGCCTATTGGGATGGAAACAAATGGACATATGAAAAAATTTTAAAAGGAGGCCCTCTAAATCGAATTTGGGTCTTTAATAAATTCGATATTTGGGTAAGCAATGGTTTACCAATCCGTCGGATTGGATATGAGTGGAAATTATATCATCTCCAAAAAATGGGGATACCTGAATTAGAGACCATATCTGTAGCAACATCAATATGGGGATCTTCATCTTCGAATATGTATTTTGGTGGATATAATGGAAACCTTGTTCATTATGACGGCACTAATTTTAATTTAATTGAAACACCTACAGATGACACAATTATGGATATTTGGGGGGTTGAAAATTCTGATACCGGTGAATCAAATGTCTATGCCGTAGTAAGTACCATACTACAGATTTCTGATTATAAAATATTTGAAATCCATGATGGTTCTCATGTAACTGAACCATTAGGTAATCATATAAATTGGGATATGACTTCGATTTGGTTTGAGAATAATTCAACAATTTATGTTGGCGGCGGTCGGGGGTTGTGGAAAAAAGAAAAAGGTATGGTCTGGAAAGAAGTTAAGCGGTTTGGCTACTATATCCATTCGGTTAGAGGAAACCATAAGAATGATATTTTTATCGTGGGTACTTTAGGGTTGGCAGCTCATTATAATGGTATGAGCTGGAAGAATATTGATGAATTATCCGATTTGACTAAAATAAAAAAGGTTTCTGTCAAGGGGGATATCGTTGCAATGGTAAATGTTTATAATCATGTAGTCATTGGCATTAGAACGGAAGTTAAAAATGATTAAGAAAATGTTACTGAGACAAATAAAGAATTTTCAAAAAGTATGAAAATGGTGTTGTTGAAGTGAATCATTATTATTATGTCTGGGATGGCTCCTGGGCGCTTACGAAGAAATAACAGACACATGAAACTCTCCATCCCACCGACTATCCTTTATTTACTGACAATATTTCTTGTAGTCACTACTTGTGATACGGATTCGCCTACACCTTTTGAGTGTGAAAAGGGGTTCTTACCTTGCGAAGAAGATACCACTGTTTGTTGTGAGGTGATTTGCCCTGAGAACCACCACTTATGCGGCCCGGATTCAATTGATTGCTGCTTTGATACACCCAGTCATGAATTTCAATGGAATGTGGATACGATTGGTACAAAGGGTTGGCTCAGAGATGTAACTATTATTGATGATAATAATATTTGGGTTGTGGGGGAGTTCTATACACCGGATCCGGATTCAAGTTTTAATGGCACTGGTTGGAAAAGTCATAACGCTGCCCATTGGACGAATGGCAAATGGATTTACTATAGAATTTTAAAGGGTGCACCAATAAATACCATTTGGGCATTTAGTGAAAATGATATCTGGGGAAGTAATGGGGTGCCTATTCATTGGGATGGAAATGAATGGAAATTATATAATATTCAAAAATTGGGAATTCCAGCGATGGAGAGGTCTTTGGTGCGAACATCAATTTGGGGAAGTTCTTCATCAAATATGTATTTTGGTGGTGTAAGAGGAGACCTCGTCCATTATGATGGCAGTACATTTCAAAAGATTGATATTTCAACTAATGACCCTATAACAGACATATGGGGAATTATTGATGAAGAGACTGGTGAACAAACTGTTTATGGGACTGTCTCCTATCTATTGCATAGTACAGATAAAAAAATATTTAAACTTGATGGACGTAATATGGCATTAGAAGCACTTAATTGGCCGGGTGGGGCTGATTTACTATCAATTTGGTTTGATACTAATTCACCTATATATACAGCTGGCACCAGGCTTCGAAGACAACATCCGGATAGTTCAAATTGGGAAAGAGTGATGCTGAAAAACAAATATATGTATTCAGTACGGGGCAACCATAAAAATGACATATTTGTATCGGGTTGGCAATTACTATACCACTATAATGGTATAGACTGGTATGAATACACAAATCTACCAAATTCACTCCATTTAAAAAGCTTAAAAAAAGTAGCTTTGAAAGATAATGTCGTGTCCGTTATTGGGTGGCCTAATTATGTGTTAACTGGTAAAAGAAAAGGGAAATGATATGAAATTTAAATCTCTAATTGTAAGTACATGTTTGATTATAACATCATTAAGTGCTCAATTAACTGTTAGAGCTCAATATATGCAATATAGGGATAGTGGAAAAGAATGGTTTGTTGAGGTTGTACCTGAAGGAATATTCGATGGTAAAAATGTCCAAGATGACAACATGGATCAATACTATTTTGAATGGAGACATATTTATTCAGATGGCTCTGATTCAGCTGCAACTTTTAATGATTATGGCAAAATTTTACATAATCCAGATGGACATATTGATGACCCATTACAAGACACAGAATTTTATGATGCATATTTGATTATTAAAGACGGTTTTGGTGGTACAGAATTAGCTAGATCAGATACCATCAATATCGGTAGAAATGACGTTGGTATTAGTATTCAATTTGATATGCCCGGTTCTGGTTCGCACCTAGAAGAATGGGTGTGGCGGGATAAATACTTAGGAAATAGCGATGAAAATTTAAACAGTGATGCGGGAAAATATTTCTCTCCAATTTATGAAACAAATGAAACCATATTGGTTCCTCCAGGAAGGCCATCAACCTTTAGGGCAGATACGGGAATGGTTGGTTTGCAAAAATTCCATAGTTGGGAAGGGTGGAATACAATAGAAAACTATCATACTTTCAATTTTTTCCAGAATGGTTTTCCTGATGAGGAAGATGGTGATGAAGAAAATGATATAGATTTAATCGGGATTTATCAAGAGGTCTTTCCCGTAACAATTACTTCAAATTATTCTATAACAAATTCGGTTCAATTTTATGACCCATGGCGGTATGAAGATACAAATACACCCATGGAAATACAAAATAAGGGGATCAATGCAATGCCTTATTTTGTGAATGGCCAAAAAGAAGTTTTTCTTGACCAAAACCCTAATTTTTTAAATGACGATCCTAGTTACAAATTAAATGCCAATGTGGCTCCCGGTTATGTCTTTTCCCATTGGCGTACCTCTTCTGAGAGTGGTGCTCAGTTTTCTAATCAATATTCTAATGAGACTTCAGTGGTATTTAAAGAAGAGGGCACCACGGTCACGGCTGTATATATGCCCAGACTAACGGGCACAATTTCAGAAATTAATTATGGGGATGGTTTGGTGCTGTATGGCAATGTTCAATTAAATGGTTCCTTAAATATAGGAGATCTCATTATTGAAAATGGGACCCAAATCACTATCTCCAATAATAATGGGATCACCATTTTAGGTGATATTCAAGTCAATGGAAGTAGTTCTAACCCGGTTACTCTCTCTGGTAATTTCGATATTGGGTTAGAGACATTTGGACATATTGATATATCATACCTTCACATCTCTGGCGGCAATATTGGTCTGAAGAGCCAAGGGGGATCGGGGACGATTGAAAACTCTCAATTTAACAACAATAACAAAGGTGGAGATATCACGAGTACCATTGGTGCTCTAAGTATATTGAGTTCAACTTTTTCTAATAATACAACCTATGGCCTTTACGTATCCTACTCAGATTATATTCATATTCGTAATAGCTATTTTAATAATAACCAAATAGGTATTACGTATAATCGATCTGGTGGTTCATTAAGAGATAATCACTACTCAAGTAATGTAGAATATGGTGCGTGGTTTTATAACAATTCTAGCCCTCTAGTGTCAAAATACTACGGCGGTGAAAACACAACGAATGACCATTTTGAAAATAATGGGAAATATGGCAGTTATGTGAGCGATGGCTCCTACCCATCCTTCGGGAATCCTTGGCTACCAAAAGGTTATAATTATTTTAGTAACAATAATAATTATGATATCTTTGCTGTAAATACCGGCATAATAAATGCCCAAAATAATTGGTGGGCGAATGGCCCCAATGTGAGTAATAATGTGTTAACAAACCCCACGGCTAATTCCGGCGATGGTCCAAATAACACATTTAAAATTAAAGGTGTAAGCGAGTTAGATTCCTTAACCCAAGTGGTATTTGATGCAGATAGTTTAATTGCGGACAGTTTATTTGATGAAGGGCTTTCTCTTTATAAGTCTGTAATATCATCTTTCCCAGATGATACAGCCAGCACCATGGCCTTAAGCCGTTTATATACGTTAATCCCCCAATTAAGTGAAGAAACGGAACTCTACACAACCATGGATGAAGTTCACGCTAATCATTCCGGTACACTTACAGGGAGAACGGCCCTTTTCATGGATGTGGCCCTTACATCTAAATCATCAGGGCTGGATGTAGCCATCGATCAAAGCCAATCATTATTAAACATCAATGAAGCCTATGATGCAGGGGCAGGAGAAAAAGCCGCTGCCCTTCTCCAACATAGTGATCTACTCACCCAAAGAGAAGCACTTCAAAATAGTGTCGCAGGAAAAGAACGTGAACCGAATGAAATCAGTGAAGACGTTTTAACTTTATATGAAACAATCGCAAACCAATATCCCAATACAGGGGCGGCTGAAATTGTTTCGTTACTCTACGGCATAGAAAAACCCAAAACAAAAGATGCTGTTATCCCGGATGACTTCACCCTATTCCCGGCATATCCCAACCCCTTTAATCCATCCACATCTATTAAATTCTACCTACCGATAGAAAGTGAAATAAAGCTAACAATCTACAATCTGTTGGGTGAAGTGGTTAAAACACTCTCGCAAGGTCATAAAACCAGGGGTTTCCACAAGGTGCAATGGAATGGAGAAAACCAAAATAGAGAACAGGTACCATCAGGTATGTATTTTTATACATTAAGAATCAATCCTTTTAACAATGATGAACCCATCACTAAAAATGGGAAAATGTTGCTGTTGAAATAACCATGAAACGCCTACTTTTACCCCTAATTGTTTTATTGCTCACCGGTTGCAGCCTGTTTGAAGATGATGGCCCGAAAGACCCAAGAGATTATACATGGACTATTGATACACTTAAACACCCTGACCCAACCAATGCCCAATTAAGGCTTACAAGAATGTGGGCCAGTTCATCCGATGACATTTATATTGTGGGTCATAGCTTT
>JAERSH010000040.1 GCA_016845785.1 Fidelibacterota bacterium | reverse complement strand
CAAGCTTTGATGGGTTTCCCGGCCCACGCGGGATATGCCGCGTCGAAGCACGCCCTTCATGGATTTACGGAAACGCTGGAAATCGAAGCGGAGGGCAACATAAAATTTATGGATGCATATCTTGGTTGGATCAAAGGCACGGACTTGCGAGCCAACGCTTTTGGCGCTGACGGAGAAAAATTAGGCCCATCCAAACATGCCCATGGGAGCCATGCCATTGAATTAGAAGATTGTGTGAATGGTATTATCAAAGGGATGGCCGCTGGCAAGCGTCGCGTGTACACACCGGGGAAGCTGCGGATGATTCCCTTTTTAAATGTATTTGCTAGGGGCTGGCTCCAGCGAAAAGTTTCAAAAGCGGTGAAGGATCATAATAAATAACTTTTAGCGTGAATTTATCTGCGCCCTGAACTTGCCGAAGGGCAGAGGTGGATTAAAAAAAGAGATTGTCATTTCGAGCATAGCGAAGCAATCTGATCATTTAGAGTGCTTCAATTGATGAGATTGCTTCACCCCGCATTAGGCGGGGATTCGCAATGACAATATTAGTGTAGGGAACGCAGATCTGCGTTCTCTACAATTATTTAGAGTACTATAAAACTAACGCTAAGCTATCGACAAACTGAGGCAGCCTAATCACAATCGGTGCAGGTGAGGCCTTCTTTTTTCATTTTCCACGTGTGGCCTGCCATATGTCGATCCCACATGTTGCTCACATTGGGCACACCATCCAGTGTGTACTTCAACGATTCATCCAAATAAACCGATCGACCTTCCGGAATTAATAGGGTTAGATCTACCTCTTGAAAAGCATAAGAAAAATCACGATCCACTTTTAAATAGTTCTTTAAAAGCAGTTCATCCGCAGAAGGAAGAAAATTATATCCAATGGATTCTGCAGCATCACGAGCCCGACCGGAAGAACTGGCATTGGCCTCTTTGTGCACAATAAGATGAAAACGATTATCATCGGATCGTTTGATATTAAGCTGAACATCAGAAACAAGAATTTCATCGCCATCCCGTTTCACCGTATGAGCGTGACGATCATCCCAGAGGAAATAATCGTTATCCCAAATAGAGACCTTCACCGTTTCAGCTGTCATCTTGCTTAACGGTACATCCCGCCGGGAGAAGCCATCGGCAGAAAAACGCGTGGCTGTATAGACGCCAAATATAATGAGAGAAATGAAACTAATAATCCAGACACTGGTGAGCAATCCTTTGAGAAATGCCGGTTGATTACCCAAGTGAAAAAGCAGTCGCAAGCCGAAGTAAATAAGCTGAAAAATGGGAATAACTAAAAACAAAACCATGGCGCCATATATGAAATATTCACTGATGGGGAGGGTGTAAAAGGAAGCATCTAAAATATGCGCAAAAGATGAGTCAATAAAATTTAACATGCCCTCAATACCGAAGATAACCAAAGCTCCCCAGAGGGTGAGGCCAAGCCCGAGGATAAGAAAAAGGATGCCAAAAAGAGGTCGTAAAATAAAGGCCAGCGCTTTGAATAATTTTTTGAAAAAAGTTAAGATAACATCAAAAATTGCACCAATGGCAGAAAAGAATTTTTTTAATATATTTTTACCATGTCCTGGTTCAACCGCTTTTTCTACTTGGGAAGTAATGGCTTTACCAATTGAATCAGCCGTAACCGGTTTCCCGGCCATTTTTAACCGGTCGGATGTGGATTGGGCCACCGGTACGATGGCCCACATTACCAGGTAAATCAATAAACCGAACCCACCGAAAAAAGCGGTAATCAAGAATAAAATTCGGAAGATGACAGGGTCGAGCCCCACCAAGGCACCCAACCCGCCGCAGACGCCACCCAATACTTTATCGTCAGGATGTCGGTATATTCGTTTGGGAGTAGTTTTGGGCGGTCCCGATTCCGATTCTTTTTCCATTTCCGGCTCAGCGTCTTTATCGCCGTACTGTTCCGGTTTGCCCATGATGGTGATCACGTCATCCACATTTTTATGGGTAATGATTTTGATCTTTTTTTCGTTAAGGATTTCGGCGATTCGCGATTCAATGTCAGTGATGATTTCATCCTGTCCATCTGTATCCGCAAATTGTTGCTTCACAGAATCAAGATAAGCACTGAGTTGATTATAGGCATCCAATTCAATATGAAATATGATGCCGCCGAGATTGATGGTTTGTGTCTTTTTCATATGGTTATGACTTCTTTGTAGTTTGTTTTACTGCTTTAACCAAGTCCTTCCAAGCTGTATCAAGTTCGCTTAGGAACGTTTCCCCCACTGGGGTCAATGCGTAATATTTTCGGGGTGGCCCCGATTTGGATTCTTCCCACCGGTAAGTGAGAAGCCCCGCATTTTTTAACCGTGTGAGGAGGGGATATAGTGTCCCCTCCACCACGATGAGGTTGGCTTTCTTCAACCGAGCAAGGATGTCCGAGGGATAGGCTTCCCCATTTTTCAAAATAGACAGAATGCAATACTCCAGGATGCCCTTGCGCATTTGTGCTGTTGTGTTTTCAATTTTCATTTTTCTTAGCTATAGTGTATTGCAATATTATATACAAAAGATAGTACTATGCAATACATAATAGTAAAAAAGAATTTATAGGTCTTTGCAAGGCGCGAAGCGACGAAGCAATGACATAATCTTTTATATTTTCAACTCACCCTTCGCCAAACTCAGGGTTCGTTATTACGATAACAATATTGGGGTGCCCCTTTAGGGGCGGGGGTGTAGTAAAAAAGTAGGGAACGCAGATTTGCGCTCCCTACACACGATTAAATAATTTACTCGGCCGCTGCCTCCACAGCAGACCAAACGCGCCAGATATTCTTGTAACAGATTTTTTCAATATCTTCTTCAGAATATCCCCGCTTCAACAAATGGTAAATAAGGTTTGGATAAGAAGCCGCATCTTTCAAACCGTAAGGCAAAGTGTCACCTACACCATCATAGTCCGAGCCAATACCCACATGGTCAATTCCTGCCAATTCAACCACACGATCAAAATGGTCAACCACTTCTGTGATATCCGCATACATGGGATTTTCTGCCCGCACTTTTTTTGCATAATCTTTCAATGCATCATCACCGGATTCCAATCCATTCTCTTTTGCATAAGCAGCAATCTTTTCGCTGTTGGCTTTTCGCTTATCCTGTGCTTCCTGCGTGACAAAGGATGAGCCATAGTTAATCTGGATCACACCGCCATTATCCTTTAACCTACGGATCTCATCGTCGCCCATATTGCGCTCCCAACCCGGCGTGAAATGTCGGCAAGAAGAATGAGAGGCAATCACCGGAACATTTGTCATATCCAAGACTTGGTTAATCACTTCGTCCGTTACGTGGGAAATATCCACCATGATGCCCACACGATTCATTTCTTTTACCACTTCACGTCCGAATGGACTTAATCCACCCCAAGTGTTTGTGGTGTCGTAGGATGAATCGCAAATGAGATTATCTTTAGCATGGGTAAGCGTGATGTAGCGAATGCCCCGATCGTAAAAATACTGGATATTGCTCAAGTCATCCAATATGGGGGCGCCGTTTTCCATGCCCATGGGCAGGGCGATTTTCCCATCGGCGAAGATTCGGTTCACATCTTCAACACTGGTAGCCACCTCAAATTTATCCGGATGGTCATCAGCGATTCGATTCACAAGATCAATGAGTGAGTCCGCCTTCTCTTTGGCACCGCCGGTTTCTTGGTATGCGGAAGGGACGTAGATGGACATGAAGGGTGCGTCAAGGCCCCCTTCTTTGGCGCGGACATAGTCGAAGTCACCACCTTCTGTCCGCACAGAAAGGTCTTCGTAGCCATCGTTGAGACGCCACGGCACATCAATATGGCCATCCGTAATGATGAATTCATGTGCCAGTTCGTAAGCCCGTTTTTTCAAGGCCGCATCATTGCTGCAGCCCCCGATTACAATAGCAATCGTAATCAGTAATATGTTTTTCAGTTTCCTCATTTTATGTCCTGTTTTTTTAATAGAATTATAGTGACAATTTTAAACTCATCTTATAGTTAAGAAAAACGACCTAATGCTGTTAAAATAGTAATTAAGTTTATTTTTTGAATCAAAGATATTAAATAATAATCAGTCCATGATTTTTTTTAATAAACGATTAGAATAAATACTATATAGTACAATACCAGTGATGATAATTTTCCAATGAAGGGCACTATTTGGGCTTAGCCAAAACCATCCAATTAATATAACACCAGCCAAAAACGAGATAATATACCGGGGCTTTTCCGGGATTTTGTTTTTTAATACGATGGCTGAAACAATGGTTCCACCAGTTAAAAATATTATTAAAACTTCCATCTATTTCGTTTAACAGATTGAGTCAAAAACTGCGGAGTTTTCATAGCACAACATACACCAACATGCCCAACCGCACAAAACAGCACCTGCCCCTGCTGTAGCGGTACCGCACAATCCGGCACACCCGAGAAGTTTAACTTGTTGCCAATAAGAGCCACATAAAACTTCATTTTCTTGGTTGGAGGAAAAATTTCCAGTGGAGTTTATCTTACTGTTTTCAATGCTGTGATAGAAAGATGAAATTTGTGATTTTGATAATGTAGGATCATTATCGGTGTTAATAGAATATAAAACAGGAAATTTCTTATAAAGATTTAACTGAGCTTCAGTTAGTTTGTCTAAATAATGGATTCCCTTTGAATCTTCCTTGAAAATGGCTGTATAAAATACTTTATGATCATTAGTTTGAATTGATTCAATACTTATTTCTGTAAGTATTTTAGCATTGTAACCACTATCTATTGCATTTTTTACTAATTTCAAAAACTGGTATCTTAAAGAAAAATATTCTTTGTACTCATTGGAACTAACTATTTCAAAACTTTCCTTTTCAGTTAATATAACTGATTCTGGTATTTCTATTAATTTTGAAGCTTGATTGTCACAAGATAATGCGACAATAGCCAATAAGGGGTATAAATACCATTTTGAATATGTTGAAAATTTATTCATAAATACCTCGCTTTACACTTATTAGTTAAGTATAAGGAATTATGATTCAAATAACAAATCAAAATAATAAATAATGTCATTTTGTTTTAATATTTGATTTATCACCATAAAATTCCTTTCTAATCATCCCACCAGTGGGGAAGCCGCTTCGTTTTACCTGTAACCGTTTCATTCATCGTCGCAGCATCATAGAGCCGGCCGTTAATCATGACCATTTCCACTGAATCGGAATTTTCAATATCTTCCAATGGGTTTTTCCCAAGGATGACCAAGTCCGCCAGCTTACCGGCTTCGAGACTACCCAAGTCATCACCCATCCCTAAATATTCAGCACCATTTAATGTGGAGGCTCTCAAGGCTTCCATAGGGCTCATGCCGCCCTGGGCCAACATCCACATTTCCCAATGGACGCCCAATCCTTCTAGTTGCCCGTGGGCACCATTATTCACTTTTACGCCTGCATCAGAGAGGGCCTTGGCCGCTTTCGCATTCTCAATATGGTTCCAATCATCTTCTTCCACTTTCATCCGTCGCCGTTTTTGATCCAGCATTTGCTGGGGGAAATAGCTGCGAAGCAAATCATGTTCGAACACCTTCATTTTGGAATACCAGTAATTCTCACCCCAAAGTCCACCATAGCTCACCACCAAAGTTGGGGTATAGCCCACACCACTTTCACCATAAAGCGTGAGTGCATCCTTATATAATGGAGAGACAGGAATGGAATGTTCGATTCCCGTATGGCCGTCCACCAACATATTCAAATTATGCTGAAAGGTTGAGCCACCTTCCGGATAAACCAGCATGTCTAGTTCTCGGGCCGCTTTCAAGATTTGCTGACGCTGTTCTCTGCGAGGCTGGTTGTAAGATTTCACGGAAAATCCGCCGAATGCTTTAATTCGATTCAGGGCTCGCTTTGCATCGTCCAATGCATTCACTTCAGCCGTAAAGCCGGTGACTGCCCCATATAATATGGTACCCGTAGAATAAATGCGGGGCGCTAGGATTTTCCCTGCCTTCTGGAGTTCGGAGTTGGCGAAGACCATTTCTGTATCCCGGCTGGGGTCATGGGTGGTGGTTACACCAAATGCAAGATTAGCGAGATAATGCCAGTTTTGTTCTGATGATAATCCGTCCCATTCCAACCCCATGTGGGCATGGACATCGATGAGCCCGGGGATGATGGTCTTGCCGTAGGCATCCACCATTTTGGCTCCCTTAGGAATTTTTGTTTTGCTATTACCTACCTTTTTAATACGGTTGTTTTCAACAATGATAACGCCATTATCGATGACCTTATTTCCATCCATGGTAATGATGGTGGCGCCGGTGATGGCTACCAATCCTTTTGGTGATGGGGATTTAGCCGTCCAGCCTAGGTCAACACCTGAATCTTTCGGATCGGGGAGGGAGTCCGGGGCACCGGGGACAAAGATAAAGGCATTTTTCAAATCGGTAGAAAAGAGTTCAGCTCCTAAAGTCCAATGGACAGAATTATTGTCAGACCAATGGGGTTCAAAGCCACTACCGACAGTTAATCGTTTCACAGGCACACTGGATGTTTTGGGCCCAAGATTTATGGCTTTCCCCATCTTTGAAAAAGGCGCTGCATATACATGAAAGCGATAGTCAAATAAGACCCAATCTTCATTGGGAGAAAGGATGATACGATTGGCATATTTGGATGTGGCCAAAATGCGCCGATCTTGCCCATTCATATCTACGCTATAGAGCGCGCGATTTCCTTTTTCACGCCCCAAGAGGAGTATGCGGGAATCGCCGGAAGTGAACCGGGGCTCACTACCGCCTTTGCTCACCAGTTTGGGTTTGCCCCCTTTCACCTTAATAGTATAGATGCCTGTGTCGGAGGCATGATCAGTGCCGCGAATCCATGAACCACCCCCACGGCGATAGACCAATTGAGAACCGTCAGATGACCATGTGGGGTCAAAGTAGTGACCTTTTGGTACATTTAAAAATTTGGGTTTACCCCCTTTGCTACTCACCACAGCAATCCGCCCACGCTGTTTATCGGACCATGTTGTAAAGGCGATTTGCTTTCCGTCCGGTGACCAAGCAGGGCTGTATTCCAAACCATTATGCTGCTTGGTGAGGCGTTTTCGGTTTGAGCCATCCACATTAGATACATAGAGTTTCCCTAATGCATTAAACACAACGCGCTTTCCATCGGGGCTTACACGGGTATGGCGAAGCACGTTCACCTTAAAATCATCACTGCCGACTTCATTTTTCATAGCATAGGGTTCAGTAATGTCCATATTCACTTCTGCGGTGAAAGGAATTGCTTTTGCATCACCATTGGATACAGTCACATTCCAAAATCCGCCTTTAGCCGTAATAATAATATTTTTGCCATTGGGGGTCCAACTAAACCCCGGATGGATGCCGAAAATGGCCCAGGTTTCTTGAGCGTCTCGATTTAGATTGTCATATAGTTTTCGTTCATTGCCCGTTGCTAAATCTTTCACAAACAGAGCGGTTTTCAATCCCACGCGGCGGACGAAAGCCAGCGATTTCCCATCAGGTGAAACTTGTGGCGTAGCTGCCCCGCCGGGCCCGGCCGTGACGGTGGTTTTTTTGCCTGCTTCAAAATCAATGCGATGAATGGCATAAATGGTGCCGTAAGGATCTCGATTATATTGGTATGAATTTCCGGGGCTTACATCTTGAGAATAGTAGAGGTATCGGCCGTCGGGACTTACATCCGGCTCGCCCGCATCATGCTGCCAATTTCGCCGGTCGTTTATATTAATACCACTACCGCCACTAATGTGATAGCGCCACATTTCGCCGGCCCCCAGTGAACGGGTATTCACAAAATGTTTTCGTGCGATCACGTATTGACCATCGGCCGAAAATACCGGATTATTCAATAGGCGAAATTTTTCTTTAGACACTTGTCTGGGGTTCGACCCATCTCGATCCACAATCCAGATATTGTCGCCACCGGAGCGATCTGAAGTGAAAGCGATGGACTTGCCGTCCGGACTGTATGCGGGCTGAATATCCCACGCCGGTCCACTGGTGATTCGTTTGGCTTCACCGCCGGAAATGGGCATGGTATAAAGGTCGCCCAAAAGGTCAAAAATAATTTCGCGGCCATCGGGGGAAACGTCTAGGCTTATCCATGTCCCCTCTGATGTGGTGAAGGATAATGATTTTGTGGGACCATGCTTTTCTTCCACGTCCCATTTTTTCTTATCCTGTACTGGTTCTGCCATGTCAGCTATGGGATTATTGGGCAAAAAACCAGGTACGGTACAGCAATGATTCTGTTTATCTGTTTCCTGTGCAGCAAGCATTGTAAAAACAGACGTAAAGATGGCAAATAGTTTTATGCGCATAAGAACCTCCTTCTATGCAATCGAACTAAAAAGTTTGAACGGATAAATAATTTGTAGTGCCGGCCACACCCATAGGCACACCACCGGTAATGACGTATGAGTCTCCGCTGCCAATCAATTGACGCTCTGATAAAACAGCATTACACACATCAGGGACAGCCTCAATATTATCATATTTTCCTACCTTGACCGGTGTAACACCCCAGACCAATTGAAGTTGTCTGGCAATCTGATCAAATGGGGTCAAGGCCAACACGGCTGCTTGGGGTCGATATCGTGAAATCATTTGGGCCGTACTGCCGCTGTGGGTCATGGTCAAAATAATATTGATATCCAAGTCCATGGCAATTTCACAAACAGCGTGACTGATAGCATCGGCCGTATGGTTTACATCTTCCGGCAGGGATGTCCGCCCAGAATGGGTGGCAAGTTCAGTCTCCCGGATTACCCGTTTCAGGGTTTGAATCACATCCACGGGATAATTTCCGGCAGCTGTTTCTCCCGTAACCATGAGGGCATCTACACCATCAAAAATGGCATTGGCAATATCGCTCACCTCAGCCCGTGTGGGGGTTCGGCTGTCCACCATTGATTCCAGCATTTGGGTGGCGATGACCACCGGTTTACCCAATGTCCCCGCCACATCTATAATTTGTTTTTGAGCCAAGGGGACTTGCTCTGCGGGAATTTCAACACCCAAATCACCTCGTGCCACCATGACCGCATCAAAGGCTTCTGTAATGGCATCTACATCATTGAGCGCTTCCCATTTTTCAATTTTGGCCATGACAGGCAGGTGTTTACCTGCTTCATTCATGACGGCCACAACCTCATCCAAATCTTCCGCAGATCGGACAAAAGACAGGGCAATCCAGTCTGCCCCGCATTCCAGAGCCATCTTCAAATCCGCTTTATCCTGATCTGTTAGTGTCGGCACATCCAACGTAATCCCCGGGAAGTTCACACCTTTCCGCGGCTCAACCAATCCACCAATTTCTGTCCGGCATTTTATGGAATGATGGGATTCCGCCTCGACCACTTTTAATTGAATACGGCCGTCATTGATCAAAATTTTGGCACCTTCAGAGACATCGGTAAATCCAACCCCTGCGGTCACACTGATATGATCTTCATCGGCGCCACGTTCGTTGGTGATGGAAATCGATTGCCCGGCCTCTAAAGTGAGATTGTCCACCACATCAGTGATACGGATTTTAGGTCCGGCTAAATCTGTCAAAATGCAAGGTCGTTGTCCATCGGCCATTTTCAAAGACTGGATGAGGCTATATAAGTTTCTTTTGGCGGCCTCATCTCCGTGGGACATATTGAGGCGAAAGGCATTGACGCCTTCATCCACCATGGCTTGCAATGTTTCAATATTGTCGCATGCAGGGCCCACAGTGGCAATAATTTTTGTTTTGATACTCATAATAATATTGTGTGTTAATTAACTGAAAAAGGAATGCTTAATCGAAAGGGTGAAATTTTTGCATTGAATTTTTTACCATGTTCATTGATCATTTCAAAATGACCGTGCATGACACCGAACTCGGTAGGGAGGGGACAAAAACTGGTATATTCAAAAGAATCCCCGACGGTGATAAACGGTTTGTTGCCTACAACACCGGGCCCGCGGATTTCTTCAATATTGCCATTACCGTCGGTGATATGCCAATACCGGTTCTTAAGCTGAACTGTCTCCTCGCCATGATTGGCGATTTTAATATGGTATGCAAAAAAGAAAATAGGTTTAGAAGGGTCAGACCGTTCAGGGATATAATTGGTCTGCGCTTGAATATGAATGGGGTTTATTTTTGGTTTTGTCATGACCCTAAAATTACAATTTTTTAATTCTAGAAGTATATGGATTATGTGTAAACTGTATAAATAAATAATGGGGGGATTCTATTTCATGAAACTGGTAATTAAACTTTTTATTTTCATTGCAATTTTTTCAGGGTGCGCCAACCAACCGCCTGTAATAAAAATTGGGAAAACATCTCCAGAAATCTCAGAACAAGATTTGATAAACCATATTAAGTTTTTGGCCGATGATGAACGTACGGGACGGTATCCGGGAACGAAAGGATCTGAAGAAGCCGTTTCATATATTGTTAATCACTTTACTGATTATGATTTATTGCCAGCAGGCACTGACGGGTATTTACAAAACTTTGATTTTATAACGGGAATTCATCTGGGTGAAAAAAACCAATTATCAGTTGATGGTAAAACCTTTGTGGTGGAAAAAGACTTTCTACCATTGGAATTTTCCTCTAGCGACAACTTTAACGGGAGCGCAGTATTTGTTGGGTATGGATTTGCAATTGACGATACCATTAAATGGAATGACTACTCAGATGTAAACGTAGAGAGCAACTGGGTGGTTATTATGAGAGGCGGCCCTGGCGGGGATCACCCACACTCCGATTTTGCAAAACATATTCCATTGCGTAAAAAGATATTATTAGCCAGAGATCAAAAAGCCGCAGGTGTTTTGCTTGTAAACCAAAGTGGTGATGAAGACAATATGATTCCTCTAAAACATTCTCCCAACTCCACTCCAGTCGGGATTCCTGTAATACAAGTTTCACGGAAAGTGGTGAATAATATATTGGGCAGGAAACTTGAGGAACTTCAATCTGTGTTAGATAATTCATATAGTCCTCAATCATTTGAGATTGAAAAAAACATATCAGCCCAAGTCTCCTTAAACAAAAAAACAATCTCTGTTCCCAATGTTATGGGGTTTATTCCTGGGAACGATCCGGTGTTAAAAAATGAATATATTGTAATCGGCGCACATTTTGACCATTTAGGATATGGGGGAGAAGGCACAGGATCACTAACGCCTGACTCAAACGCCATACATAATGGTGCGGACGACAACGCTTCTGGAACGGCAGGTGTATTGGAGTTGGCCGAGACGCTTTCCGCAAATAAAAATAATCTAAAGCGATCTGTATTATTCATGGCCTACAACGCAGAAGAAGAAGGATTGTTGGGTTCAAAATATTTTGTAAATAACCCAACCGTCAATTTATCCAAGGTTGCCGCCATGATTAATATGGATATGATTGGTCGCATGTCTGAAGGAAAAGTAACAGTAGGCGGCACAGGAACATCTTTGGAATTCGAGCCTATTTTGAAAGAAATAAACAACAACCATGGCCTAAATTTAAAAATGAGCAAAGAGGGATATGGGCCGAGCGACCACGCAAGTTTCTACGTAAACGATATTCCGGTTCTGTTCTTTTTCACGGGCACCCATACGGATTATCACAAGCCGAGTGATGATTGGCCCCTCATTAATGTTGCCGGTGAAAAGCAAATCGTGGAATTAATCCATGATGTGGTGTTGCGATTGAGCAATCTGAATAACCGGCCTACTTTTACAGAAGCTGGCCCAAAAGAAGCAAGTCAGACGCGCCGCAGTTTCAAGGTCACCTTTGGTGTGATTCCTTCATATGGTAGTGATGAAATTGGATTGGAAATTGATGGAGCAAAAAAAGAAAGTCCTGCAGGAAAAGCAGGGATGCTAAAGGGCGATGTTATAGTATCAATTGATGGGAAGCCAGTTAAAAATATTTATGATTATATGTACCGCCTAGCAGAACTGAAACCCGGTCAAAAAGTAGAAGTGGTGATAAAAAGAGGCGAAAAAGAATTAACCATGAAGGTTACTCTTTAAGGACAGTTGACCGTAGTTCGTCTCGCAGTTCTAGGACTGCTTTCACATAATTATCTGCATGGTTATATGCAAAAACCGATTTATATACTTGTTTCTCATTTTTTGGGTTTGATACAGGATATCCATTTTTTACTAGGTAATTAGCCACACTAGCAAACACATCGGCCCAATTATAAGGCATACGGACTCCATCTCCATTGCCATCGGCTGCATACGCATTAAAACTAGATGGAATAAACTGACCATATCCAAATGCACCGGCATAAGATCCCTTTATTGAATGGGGTGGTATACTGTCTGTATAACAGTATGTTAAATAGGCCACCAATTCTTTCTTAGCCCATTTGGCTCTGCGAGGCATTTTTGAAATTTGAGTATAAAGGGCATTGAAAACCGTATATTGGCCTTTATGACGACCATAATTGCTTTCTACACCAACAATACTTAGAATAAGAAAAGGATCAACCCCTGTTTGTTTTCCAACTGAACCCAGGGCTTTTCCATTCTCTACATAAAAGGATGCCCCTTTATTTATTCGCGATTCAGTGACAAATAATTTTCGATAATCGTTCCAGCTTTTCTTTTCATAAGGGCGGGCAAATCGATCAAGAATTTTATTGTGGATAACTATTCCCTCATGGGAAAAAGTTTCAACCAAAAAAGACTCTGGAACCCCATTTTTTATTGCATCGGATCGAATGACAGAAAGAACTGAATCTTCCCGAGCCAGGAGGATACCACACAATAAGAGTAAAATTAGTTTACCCATTCAGCGATAAATATATTTGTGTCACCTTCTTTGGCCTGGTTGCGATTAGAACCAAATACAAAATATTTGCCATTGGGACTAAACATGGGGAACCCATCAAACCCCTCAAAAAAGGTAATACGCTCAAGGTTCGATCCATCAAGATTTACGGCCCATAGATCAAAGTTTCGCCCTTTGGGATCCGCCATGTTTGAACAAAAAATGATACGCTCATCATTGGGAAAAAAGAAAGGTGCAAAATTTGCAGCGTCATTATTAGTGATTTGTTGTTTATTCGTCCCATCGGAATTCATAACGCGGATTTGCAAATTCATGGGACGAATCATGCTTTCTGCAATGAGTCCCTTATAATCGGCAATTTCTTCGGCTGTCTCCGGATAGAATGCCCGCCAAATTATTTTGGCACCATCATGACTGAAAAAAGGTCCGCCATCATAACCCAATTTGTTGGTTAGCATGCGCTTATCTGACCCATCCGGGTTCATCGTCCAAACTTCCAAATCTCCTGAGATAATTGAGGTATATACAATTCGGCTTCCATCTTCTGCAAATGTTGCTTCTGCGTCATATCCTGGTTCGTGGGTTAATTGTTCAATATTTGTTCCATCGGTGTTGGATCTAAAAATATCATATCCTTTGTGCAGTTTCCAGACATATCCCTGACTATAATCGGGTGGAGGCGGACATGCTTTGTTTTTATGATGTGTTGACGCATAAACTATTTTTTCATTATCTGGGTATTGAAAATAAGCGCAGGTGGTTACGCCATCTCCAGTGGATACTAATTCAGATTCACCGCTTTCAATATCCATTATGTAGATTTGATCACAAAGCCCGTCTCCACTATGGGATTGGAAAATCAACTTTTTGCTATCCGAGCTAAAGTAGGCTTCTGCATTTTCTCCACTAAAAGTAAGTTGGCGAAGGTTCTTTAGGTGGCGCTCCTTGGGAATCAAGTGCATATTAGCACTTCCGTCTGCCAGTATAGGATTGTTTTGCTTTGCTTGGGATCTCATTAGGAACATGAAACCAACTGCAATGGTAATGACAATGAAATAATGTTTAGGTTTTGTTTTAGACATATGGATTAATCCAAATAATATTATATACTGAAATTAAGAGATTATTTTTAATCAATACCAAGAATTGAAAGAAAAAATCAGGTTTCAATTATTATCACTTATTTTTTTCAATATAATATTGGATTGCAGAATCATTTGTATAATCACCGTGCATTGATTTGGGTAACAATCCTGCAATGCGACACATCATTTCATTTCCAATTTTTTCGAGTTCAAGTTCTTTGTCGTTTTTATTGGATGGCAACCTAAAAGGGCCCATAGGCTTTCCAAATTCGGCAATAATAGTTGGGCGTATTCCTTTGAAAATATATTGAAAATACGGTTGATCTATACCGTGGATTCCTAGAGGGACGATAGGCACTTGACCTAAGGTAGATAAATACACAGCACCTGGCTTTGGTTTTCTGAGGGATGGGCCAATGCTTCCTTCCGGGAAAATAGCCAAAACTTCACCAGACTTAATATACTTCGCTGCCATTTTTATTGTGGATGGCCCCATCCGTTTGCGATTCACGGGGATTACACCATACAGCCACAAGGCCCAATAGTTGAACCAATCGATTTTTTGATCGCTGCCCATTAAAAAGACCACAGGCTTTTGAATTGCATAGACTGCGAAAAAGGAATCCACCAAATTGAAATGATTCGCGGCCACAATAAAGGGCCCTTTTTTTGGCAAATGCTGCCGGCCTTTTATCGTGATCTTTGCGAATATAGTGCCGATTAATAGGCCAAGGAAACCGGACACATAGCGTTGCCATTTTGGCCGGGGTTTTAAAAGATCAAGTTCGGTGCGAACGTTCAAATTATTTTGGGAATTGGTTCAAAATTTGTCCAATACATGCGCTCAGCTTTTTGGCAAAAGGGATGTGTATAAATTCATTGGGTCCGTGGGCGTTGGATCCGGGCCCAAGGACGCCCGTAATTACAAATTGTGCTTCCGGAAATTTTTCACCCAACATGGCCATAAATGGGATGGTGCCCCCTTCGCCCATGGCCAAAGCCGGTTTTTCATAAAATGTATTGGATGCTTCCTGAATCGCCCCATCTAACCAGGATGCCAACTTTGGCGCATTCCATCCATTGGCAGGCTCTTCCCAATCAATAGAAACAGTTGCGTTGTAAGGCGGATTTACTGTCAAAATCTTATTTACCGCATCCATGGCTTTGTGGCAATCTACATCAGGCGGTAGTCGAAATGATAATTTCACAGCTGTGTAGGGCCGAAGTACATTGCCCCCATCCTTCATGGCAGGAATGCCGTCCATCCCCACGACAGAAAGCGTCGGCTTCCATGTGCGCCGAATAGCCCCCTCTGCAGGATCATCCGTAGAAGCTTCCATTTGCTCAAACCATGGAAAGGCCTCAGACTCACCCCCTAAAGCTTCCACCATTTGATTGATTTCAACAATACGGTGTCCGGGAATATTTGTGTGAAGTTCAGGCACAATAATTTCGCCGGTGGTTTCATCTTCAATCCGTGAAATTAATTGGCGCACCACTCGGAAGGAAGATGGCACCAACCCACTGGCACTCCCGGAATGAACACCCTCTGTTAATACATCGGCGCGCAATTCGCAGGCGATCATGCCTCGCAAAGAAACCGTTGTCCAAAATTGTTCATAATTCCCGGCGCCGGAGTCAAGGCAAACCACCAAATCCACCTGACCGATAATATCTGCATATTCATCAATATAATAAGGGAGATCAGGGGAGCCGCTTTCTTCACAAAATTCGATTAAAATAACAATGCGGGGCGAAGCAATTCCTTGATCTTTTAGCCCATTCACCACGCCGACAGATGCAAACATGGCATATCCATCATCGGCGCCCCCACGACCATATAGTTTGCCATCTTTCATGACCGGATCCCATGGGCCATAGCCTTCATGCCAGCCTTCCATCTCCGGTTGCTTATCCAAATGGCCATACATAAGGATATTTCCATCTCGCTCACCGGGGATTTCAATCATAATGAGTGGTGTTCGCCCAGGGAGGCGTTTCACATGCAGGACACTATTTTTCGGCTTGTGTTTTTCTGCCCATGTTGTGGCCAAGTCCAGCGCACGATCCATATGGCCGGTCTGCTCCCAGTCGGGATCGAAGGCGGGGGATTTATTGGGTATTTTGATATATTCAGTTAAAGTGGGGACAATTTCATTGTCCCAAAATTGATTTAAATCTTGTTGGAGTTTTTCAGAATTCATTCGTTCTATTCTTTTGAGTGAAAAATTAGGTGTCGATTTTACAAAATTGGATGGATGTTAATCAGTACTTTTGATAAATGATTTTTCCGTCGAAAATGGTCATTTCAATTTCTACATCTTTAATCTTTGCCGGATCAATTTCTAAAAGATTTTCAGACACAATTACCACATCCGCCAATTTTCCCTCTGTGATGGAACCTTTAATATCCTCTTCAAAAGATGCAAAAGCAGAGTTTAACGTATAGGCCTGTATGGCCTCTTCAATGGTGATCCGTTCTTCAGGAAACCAACCGGCTTTTGGGTCCCCATCAAGCGTTTGCCGTGTAACTGCTGCATATAGCCCCAGCATTGGATTAAGTGGATAGCGAGATGCATTGGTACCGGGGGAGTCTGAGCCAAAACAGACAATGGCACCGCTGTCCCACAATGACCGGAATGGATAAGCCCCCTTCGATCGCTCATGGCCGATCCGTTCTTCCATCCAACGCATATCGTCAGTGCAGTGGTAAGGCTGCACTTCTGCAATAATGTTTTTTCCCGCAAAACGTTCATAATCTTTGGGGTTAATCACTTGGGCATGTACCAATCGAAAGCGACGATCTTTTTCACCGTTTTCGTCAATAAGCCTGTCCATCATATCTAAAAGATAACCATTGGCAGCATCCCCGATAGCGTGAACGGATAACTGAATATCTGCCGAATCCGCTTTTAAAGCCAAATATTCCAGATTGCTTTGAAGGTCTCTACCCCCATCTTTAGACCGCCACGGAAACATGATTTTTCGCCATAACCCAAATTCATTCGCATCATGAGAATAGGGTTCATAAAATCGGGCGGTGGAATTCCCCATGATGCCGTCAATCCATGCTTTGACCGTGCCCAGTCGAATCATTTCATCTCCGGCCCCTTTTTTGATGCCTAATTCAGCCATCTTTTCCCATTGGTCTAAATAGCCGCGGGAATGGATACGGGCCGTGAGTTTTCCCTCATTTCGAAGGTGATAAAAAATTTCTCGTTGACGAGAATCAGACATGTCTGATAAACTGGTGACGCCGAATTGGGCGCAGCGCTTCAATACCGCTTCAGATTCCCAAACCCGTTGATCCCATGATCGGGGAGGGATAATGGTGCCAAAATGTTTTTGGATACCACTGCCGGTTAATATGCCTGTTGGATTTCCCCTTCGATCTCTTTCTACAATTACATTGGGTGGATCTGGTGATGTTTTTGTAATGCCCGCAGCTTCAAGGGCATTTCCATTGGCAAAAAACATTTTCCGATCAAATCGCTGAATAAAAATATGACGATCACCAGTGAGTTTATCCACCATGTTGCGGTGGGGTTTGAAAAAATCTTTTTTCGCTTTTCGGCCCTCTTCGCCGATAGAACTCATACCCCACGCTTCGTAAGCGGACCAAAGTCCGCCCGTAATCCAAACACCGGGGGCGAACCGTTCATGTACACTGCGCACGCGCTCAATAAACGGTTTTTCTTCATGGACATCCATGAGATTCAATCCGGTAACAATCCTGCATGTGGATTCAAAATGGACATGATTATCATTGAATCCAGGGAGAACGAGTTTGCCTTTTGCATCAATAATTTGGGTGCTTTTGCCAATGAATGATTCAACAGACCGATCGGAACCCACGTGAATAATTTTATTATTTTGGATGGCAATGGCTTGGGCAGTTGGATTGGATTTATCTACGGTCCACACCGTTCCATTTTTAATGACGAGATCTGCCTCCCCGGCAAAAAGGGTCGTAAGTAATAATATAAAAAACCGTCTCATTGGGCCTCCTATTGAAAATTGGATAGTTAGAAAATACGAAAAGGAAATAAAAAAAAGGCCCCGGAATTCCAGGGCCTTTTTTTAATCTAGCGATTTGGATGAATGATTAAAACGGTAAATCGTCCTCATCATCACCAGCGGCAACAGGCGCAGCCTGTCCGCCACCGTTATCCATCTTGCGGCCAAGCATGGTGAACATGTCGCATACCACTTCTGTGGTATAGCGTTTTACACCATCCTTGTCTTCCCAGTTACGGGTCTGGAGTTTACCCTCCAGATAGACCAGCTGACCCTTTTTCAAGAGCTCACCGGACATCTCCGCAGATTTCCCAAACATAACACAACGGTGCCATTCGGTTTTATCCTGAAGTTCACCGTTAGAATCACGCCAGGATTCATTGGTTGCTAGATTGAAGTTGGCCACGGCAGCACCGGACGGCGTGAACCGTGTTTCCGGGTCGCCACCCAGGTGTCCAACCAACACCACTTTATTTACACTACCTTTTTGCATAACGTACTCCTACTTGTTTTTTCGTGTTACTTACGCGTGTGTTTTATACTACGCACCAAATTCAATTGAGCGCAATAATTTTTTAAAATATTTTTTCTTTCCGTCGAGAAAACCGTATTTATCGCTTACGATTATTCCACAATTTTTTAAGGGCAAGTGTGCCGCCCGCTGCCGCCAAAACACCCAATCCACCAATAGGAGCCTGGTTCGGTGTTGATGGAAAAGTTGGCTGTGCCATCAGCGCCGGCATTGCAGCAATGATGAATAAGCAGCACCGTATTATCCATTTGTTTTTTAGCATATTGGAGCCTCTCTATTTCATGTACAAAAGTTTAATGGTTTTGGATTGTTGTCCGAATTGCATCCGGCAGAAATATAATCCCGAAGGCAAAGGGCTCGGAACCCATTGCATTGTATGTTTTCCCGCAAGATGGGATTCGTTTATAATTTGACCCACTTGCTCACCCCTTATATTATATAGGGAAATACTGACAGGGCCATTTTTAGGTATTTCAAAAGATAGGGTTGTGGCCCCATTAAACGGATTGGGGTGTGCAGGGTAGAGGTGGAATCGGTTAGGGACATCACCTTTCGTTTCCATACTTGTGGTTGCAAGCATGATATTATATAAGGGCACAGCAGTCCTTGGATAACTAGAAACGCCAGAACCAAATGGGATATTGCCAATATTATGAGATTTGATTTTTATTGAGCCGCCTTCAATCAATTTGCTATGCTGACCAGTTTTTGTATGTATAAGGTATGCGACCATGCCATCCGGGAGAGATGATACATCCCAAGTCATGGCCACTAAAGCATCCATGGATACAAATCCATTTTCGACAGGGTCAAACAGAATAACATCTAATGGAATAGACATTGGCCCTGACCATCCACTTGGTAGGTGTTGAATCTGTAATGGGGTTGTGTCGTTAAATGTCATGGCGGCCAAATGTTTTGTTTGATCCAAAGGCATGAGTTGAACGGCATCTTTGTCATCGATTGCAATTTGCCCATCAACTGAAAAAGAAAAATAAGTCGTTGTCTTTTCACCTTCGAATTCAAAATGAAGGGCCATACTGCCATCACCTGAATCACGGGATTTAAAAAATGTGCCGGCTGTTCCGGTTTTACTATCACTTTTGAAATCAAAGCTGGTTCCGGACACCCCCGCTTTCATCCAAAATCCTTGGTAGGGCGCAATCAACCCATCGGTCACGCCACCGGTGGTGCCATTCCATGATTGGTATTGAGAGTTGGCATCATCCCATACATAAACCACCGAAGAAAATGCAGTATTATCAGAAAATAATTGATCTGCATCAATGGTGGACTCAAAAGGGTTCCCCAATAAATTCCATTCAGATTTCGTCGTGGAGACTGAAACCGTGGGGGTGTTCACTGTTCCGGAGACATTGAGATATACGGGCAAATCATCGTTCCCATCATTATCCGTATCTGAAAAGACATAAACCAGCACGCCATCTCCAGCCGTATAGGTAGCCGTTGTTAAATTGGTGATAGCTTTAAAAAGCGAATTCACCGGATCATAAATCCAAACATTGGCATCACCACTGGTTACATCTGCATTCGTCATCCCTTGGGTCCAGAGCGGTGCCAATAAATCGTCATAAGTTGTGCCTGCCACAGGACTGGATAACATCCGAAATCCGGAATTACCACTAATGGCTTGGCCAATGGTAAATGTGGCAGAGAGGGCAGAATAGGCGCTGGTATTTCCCCCATTATAATTGTCGACCTGAGAGAAGAGATAGCGCAGGTCCGATTTGGTCCCGGCCGTCCCTTTTGATGTGTCGTACTGGTAATTATCTTTCGTAGATAATGAAATAATTGTATGGTCATTCGT
>JAERSH010000039.1 GCA_016845785.1 Fidelibacterota bacterium | reverse complement strand
AATGCCGATTGAAGCTCATCGTATTTAAGGTTTTGTCCAAAATAGTATTCGCCTTGACTATCCTGTAATATTAGTTCCCAATGAAGGTGGGATTCATACCGTGTGCCGATCGTACTGGGGCGTGTGCCCGTATTTCCTGATTGACCAAAGACCTCCCCGGCTTTAATTATGTATCCCGGTTGAATTTCTGGATGGATATGGGATAAGTGGGCATAAATCGTAATGGCTCTGTATCCGGGAAATAATTCAAATCCATGGTCGATGATGACCGCCTGTCCCAATAGTAATTCGTTAAAAATATCAGATGGTGTGCGATCTAACTTGGCCGCCCGCTTAAGCATTTCAACGCGAAAATCTGCACCGTATTCTTTATAATCTACATCAGACCGAATGACAATACCATCTGCCACTGCACGCACCGGCGTCCCCCAATTGGAGAAAAAATCGATGCCACGATGAATTCCGGATCGATAGGATCGAGGCGCATTGGGTAGGCGAGAAGCCCGTGTGGGCACAGAAAGATTTTCACAAGGAAGCTGTAAAGGCGATGATGGTTGCATCGTTCCGAATGGTGGTATGGTACCACTGCGATCAAATAAATGATGTATTGGGCGGCTTGGGTCATGTGATGCTACAGCCTTCCGTATGATGGGGAATACAGTATTGGTATCCAATGAAAAAGAAACCACATATCGCCCATCTTTTTCTTGAATCAGCTTAAAAGTGCGTTGACGCTGATTTGGCGGCAAAGATTGTGATACAATATCTGCAAACATGTTCACCGTTGAATCGTGAATTTCCGGTGAAGCCAATTGTAATAAATGAGCAGTGGATAGGGGTTTTTGAGCCACAGCAGATAGGGAATCTAAATCTGTTAATTCTCTATCTGCAATTATCGTAGCAGATAGACTATCATTTGATACTGAAATTGTCGATTTGAAGTTAGGTATGGTCAGTTCAAGGTTTACGGATTTGTGAACCGGTTGGGTACACCCGAACAAAAGAAGGGCAGAAATAATTAATGATGTACGCAAAAAATTAAGCAGGTTTTATAATGGTATTTAATGCATCCAAATAAATCTGATCGGGTTCACCAACCAGAGTAGCATCCACATTGTCTGAAAAAATGGAATCAGATTCATTCACATCGCCAAAGCCATTTGAAAACAATATTTGAATCGTTTTTACATCGGCAATACGCAATGCATCCAAAATGGCATATTCATATCGAGCCCAGGCCATGGGTGCAAAGATTATTGCATCAGCCCAGTTGCGGTTTCGCTGAATAAAATTGATGGCTTGATATACCTTATGGGTTTGTTCAATCTTTAATTGAATATCTTGGTTTCGAACATGACGCCGGATATTTCTGTTGATTTTATCCAATGTGGTGCGCTTGCCCAATTGGGCTGCGAGCGATCCAATCAAATTTAAATTGGGGCCGTGGAGTATGGCTATTTTCATAAAATTTTTCTATCCAATTTACCGCATGGGAACCAGATGACCGATTATATATCCGAGGATAATGCCGATCAGGAGCGCCAAAGTTAAAACACGAGATTTAGTAAACTCACTGCTATATCCTTTTTTGATAGCAACAGCACCCACAAAATATCCTAAGGCATTCAGCAGCCAAAAGAATGGAATTGCAAAAACTTTCACGATAAAAGGTCCAATGAGAGGCACAGCAGCAATGAAAGCAGCCATACCGGCAAAGGCTTGTGTAAACACGCCCACCACAACCGTACCGAATACCACAACCTTTTTATCAATGCCGAATTTAAGGGCGACTGCAATTAATAGTGCAATACCGACCCATATGAAGATCTGGCGTTTATATGTTTTTAAAAAAGTTTTCACTGCCATTTAAATAAAGGTTAAGTGATGACGAGCAAAGATCCAGCGATGATAAAATAGAGAGCTACACCAAGAATATCAATCGCCGTGGTGACAAATGGACCGGTGGCCACCGCCGGGTCGATATCAAATCGATTCAAGATTAATGGCACCAAAGAACCAATGGTTGCAGCAATGATCATGGATGCACAAATACTTAAACCCACCACAACACCCAGCATAGGCGAAACATCCAAAAAGCGGAACACAGCAAATATGCCCAATAATATGCCGTATAGAATGCCGAGAATTAGGCCAACACGAATTTCTTTAAAGAGAATTTTTGTCGAATTCTCAAAGTCCACACGTCCGGTGGCCAATCCACGGACAATGATTGTAGATGATTGGGTACCAATATTACCACCCATTCCCATAATCACCGGAATAAATGCAGCCAATGCAATTGTGCTCTGGAGTACATTATCAAAAATGCCGATGATAAATGCGGCGAATATGCCGCCCACCCAACTTGCAAATAGCCAAGGGAGGCGCATGCGAGCATTGTCCCAAGAGGATTTAAGCAATATTTCACGATCCTCACCGGCACCTACCATTTTTAGAAAATCTTCCGTTGCCTCTTCCCGAATCACATCCACGACATCATCCACCGTGACAATACCTAATAGTTGCTCATCTGAATCCACGACAGGAACAGCTAAAAAATTGTATTGGGAAACAATCCGCGCCACTTCTTCCTGATCGGTTTCGGGGCGAACGGCGTGAACCTTTCTTGACATAATATCTTTCAGCATGGTTTCGCTTGGGGTGGTGACCAAATCACGAAGAGAAACTACGCCGGTGAGTCTGCCGTCATCATCCACCGCATAAAGATAAAAAACCATCTCCGCTTCTTCTTGATCTTGAAGGGCCACAATGGCTTCTCGGGCTCGGGTTTCTTCGTGAAGTGTGAATACATCTGTGTACATGAGGATCCCGGCACTGTCTTCCGGGTAGGCCATCATTTCTTCCAGTTCTTCTTGTTCTTCTGCTTGCAGTAGATCGATAACGGATGTGGCAAACTCTTCTTCCACAAGTCCCATGAGGTAAGCCTGTTCATTGGAACTGGCTTCTTCAAGGATAGATGCAATTCGTGTGGGTGATTCACCCTCTAAAAGGCGAACCGTGATGGACTCATCCAACTCGCTTAAAAATTCTACTGTCTCTTCAGAAGGGCTCATCATGGCAAATATGGTATCTTGTTCTCCGTCATTAAAATAACGGAAGATGAGCGCCATATCTGCCGGGTGGGTCTTTTCAATTAATTTAATAATATTCGTCTTGGCGTGCCGACGGAGCAGACGTCGAAAGGTATCCCGAAGGAGGGTAATTTCTGTACCAAACATTTCCTTTTTCATGTTAAACCTTCGCTTCCGCTTTTAATTGCTGTAGGCCATATCCAAACAATCCAACACCGATGATGAGCAAAATAGGGTGAATGTGTCCGTGCCAAAGTAAGAAAGATTCTGCAGAATCGCCCATAGATGTAAACATGAGCGAGGCACCATTAATAATAATATGAAAGACGATACATGGCAAGACGGATTGAGTGCGCCATGCAAGGAATCCCAACAGGACGCCGAGAAAATAAATCTGAATCATCCAAAATGGGTTAAAGTGAATGGCTGCAAAAAACAGGCTTGAGAATAGAATAGCTTTTGTTACATCTCCCCAGGCATTCTCTAAATATTTTTGAAGAAATCCTCGGAATAACAGCTCTTCACCGATGGGCGCTAAAATCACTATAGTAACAATTAATAAGAATAGAGATAGGGGATTATCTGGGGTCAGCATGGCCTCCACTTGAAGGAATGAATCCGGCATGGGGATGATCATGCCCACCAAAATATTAATTTCATCGGATAATATCATGGCACCAATTGAGAGTAGGATCGTGGTAAAAATAACCTGTTTTGAAACTGGTTTTAATCGAAGAGATTCAGCAAGGGGGAGTTTTTTTCGGATGAGGAAAAATAAGACGGGTAGGATTAAAAATCCCTGCCCCACGAACATGGCGATATATGTGGAAAGGCCCGGCTTAGCGCCGGAAAGGATAGACGGATCCAAGGCGCTGAACAATGATCCGATGATCAGCGCTGAAATGACCGATAAAAATACGATCAAGAATGCGAACCGTACTGAGAGGGTCCGGTTCATAGGGCTCTAATTCCATATTCATGATTATCCTAAAATTTACCACATTATTCCACTACGGAGAAACATCCCATTATTGTGTCAAATTTTGCAATAAAATACCCATGGCAACACCCACATTGAGTGATTCTCCTGTACCAATTTTTGGAATAGCAATCCTATGGTCCAATACATTTTGCATGTCTGAAGATAAACCGTGGGCTTCACTACCCATAATCAACGCCCATTTTTCCGGGACTGTATTTAATTCTTGAATCGATTCACCTCGATGATCTGCCCCCAAGCAAACATAACCTTCTAATGCATCGATAGATATTTCTCCGACCCATGATAAGTCAAAATGAGCCCCCATTGCACTTCGAACCACCTTTGGATTGAATAGGTCTATACATCCTGGAGACAAAGCCACTTGATCTATCCCAAACCATGCGGCTGTTCGGAGAATAGTGCCCATATTTCCCGGATCAGAAATTTGATCTAAATAAATCACATGTTTATCCAAATCAATTGAATCAAATTGGATTTTATTACAAACAGCTAAAATGCCAGAAGGGGATGTGGAAGGGGAGAGTTGTTTTAATTCATCATCAGAAATAATGGTTTGAGGGAATGGACGAATCTTTTCTATTAAATCATTGTGCCTTTGGGCAAAGGATTCTGTAAGTAGAATTTGATCTATTTCACCTTTTGCATCCATGGCAGACGAAAGTGATCGTTGCCCTTCAATGATGAATTGATGATGCTGATCTCTGAACTTTTTCTGATGGAGAGACCGAATCCGTTTTGCTTGATTTTTACTGATCAATTGGCTGTGAATTCAATAACACCATTTACGATGGTGTGGGTGACTGTGGTGTTGAGGATTTGATCGTCAGGAACAGTGATGATATTTTGAGAAAGCACAGTAAAATCCGCATATTTACCCACGGTAATTGACCCTTTGATATCTTCTTCGAAGGCGCCGTATGCAGCATTGATGGTATAACTTTTCAATGCCTCTAATCGTGTCATTTTTTGCCGTGGTTCATATCCGCCTTTGGGTTTGCCTTTTAATGTTTGTCGCGTGGTGCTTGCATAAAAAGATGCGATGGGATCGATGGGTTCTACAGGCACATCTGTTCCGTTGATTAGAATGGCGCCAGAATCAATAAGATCGCGCCAAACATAAGCGCCCTCTACAATGCGTTTTTTCCCTAGCCGGTCGATCGCCCAAGGGCGATCAGAGGACATATGAATTCCCTGAATAGATGGAAGAACACCCATTTTACCGAAACGAGGAATATCCAATGGATCGACATGTTGTGCATGCTCGATTCGCCACCGATGATCTTCTGCCAATTCCGGATTTGCATTAAACACTTTTTCATATTGATCCAAGACTTCTCGATTGGTACGATCGCCAATAGCGTGGGTATTCACTTGAAATCCATTTGTAAGCCCATCTCTGGATACTTCATATACATAGTCCATGGATTGGGTGGCCATGCCAAAGTGGCCCGGTCGATCCGTATAATCATCCAATAGCCATGCACCGCGGGATCCCAAAGCGCCATCCGCATTGAGTTTTATAGATCGAATAGTGAGATAATCATTCCCCGTACCGATTTCCGGTCCCTTCTTGTACCAAGATTGCAAGAGTTCAGGATCTCGACTGGATAACATCACATAAAGTCGAACACGGAGTGCATCAGCTGATAGACCATCTCGGTATGCTTGAATTGAGGTCGAACCTGAACCTGCATCTTGGAAAGAAGTAATCCCATTCTCAAGACAGGCTTGCACCGCCAATTCCAACGCACGCTGACTGCTACCTTCACCTTCAAATTCCACATGTTTACTGATTAACCCTTGGGCCCGTTCATTAAATACACCGGTGGGGTTTCCGCGGAGATCTTTAATGATTTTGCCCCCAAATCCAAATTCTGTTTCGGATGTAACACCGGCAATTTCCATGGCTTTCGCATTGCCAAATGCTGCATGGCCACTGGCATGGGTCAGCCAAACAGGATTGTCGGGTGAAACGGCGCTAAGTTTTTCATGGGTTTGAAACCCTTTGACGGATGGTTCAGGCACAGGATCCCATTTGCTTTGATGCCAGCCTCGGCCCAAAATCCATTCGCCCGGTTTAGCTTCGGTTACTGCATCGGCCACCATATCTACCAATTCATCATAGCTATTTACCGTAGAAAGATCTAGACGCATTTTTGCATAACCCAATCCCATAAAATGGCCATGACCTTCAATGAGGCCGGGAATCATGGTTTTTCCTTTGAGGTCCAAAACTTTTGTATTGTTGCCAATATAAGATTGCACACTATGCTGGGAGCCTACAGCAATGATTTTTCCATTTCGCACCGCAACAGCTTCTGCCAGTGGGCTAAAATCATCCATGGTATAAATGGTACCATTATTGATGACCAAATCTGCTTTTTCAGATGCACATCCAAAGAGAAATAATATAGATAGGATAAAGATTCGATTTTTCAAGGAGACCTCCTTCATTGATTCCAAGGGCGTGAAAATAATGATGGAAGTGCATGACCCCCAATCAATTCATGTTACAAATTCCATTGGAAGGCCTAAATGTAGCCGGTAATTTCCCCATCAAATTTTAAAGAGAAATCAATGGCAAAAGGCGTAACCCCACAAAGTAAAGATTATAACGCATGGTACACCGATGTGGTCACCAAAGCAGGATTGGCTGATTACGGCCCGGTGAAGGGAACCATGGTGGTGAAACCCTATGGGTTTGCCATGTGGGATCTCATCAAAGAAACATTCGACGGCATGATTAAAGAAACAGGCCATGTGAATGCATATTTCCCTCTGTTTATCCCCAAATCATTTTTGGCAAGAGAAGCAGAACATGTGGAGGGGTTTGCGAAAGAATGTGCCGTCGTTACCCACACCCGATTAAAGGCAGATGCAGAAAAAGGGATTGTGGTTGATCCCGAATCTAAATTAGAAGAAGAAGTGATTGTGCGGCCCACTTCTGAAACGGTCATTTGGTCCATGTATAAAAAATGGATTCAATCTTATCGAGACCTGCCACTTTTAATTAATCAATGGGCCAATGTGGTGCGATGGGAAATGCGGACGCGCTTATTTTTGCGAACAACAGAATTTCTTTGGCAAGAAGGGCATACGGCCCACGCTACTGCAGAAGAGGCGGAAGAGGAAACATTATTAATTTTGGAATTGTACCGTCAATTGGCTGAAGATTATTTGGCCATGCCTGTCCATACTGGATTGAAATCCGAATCTGAAAAATTTGCAGGTGCAGACCGAACCTATTGTATTGAATCTATGATGGGTGACAAACGTGCACTTCAGGCAGGCACATCCCACAATTTGGGTCAGAATTTTGCTAAAGCATTTGGGGTAACATTTCAGACACAGGACAATACAGAAGAATTGGTATATGCCACCAGTTGGGGTGTCAGTACACGGCTTGTAGGCGGTGTTATTATGACACATGGCGATGATAAAGGGTTACGCCTCCCGCCCAAAATTGCACCTTATCAAGTGGTGGTGATTCCTATTTTTAGAGATGATGAAGGGAAAAAAGCAGTCTCTGATTATATTACTCCTGTATTGGCTGATTTGAGAGATCAAGGGGTGCGCATTCACGAGGACTGGCGAAAAGGAAGTCCCGGATTCAAATTCAATGAATGGGAAATGAAAGGGGTTCCCCTTCGGTTGGAGGTCGGTCCTAAAGATGTAGAAAATGGCAATGCCGTTTTGGCTCGACGAGACAATGGTGATAAACAAGTGCTGAAAAAGGAAGATTTATCAAATCAAATACCGGCCATTCTAGATACAATTCAAGACAACATGTTGACACAGGCGAAGGCATTTCGTGACGCCAATACACATACAGTTTCATCTTATGATGACTTCAAAGAAATTGTTGCAGGAGAAGGTGGTTTTATTCGTTGCGGTTGGGATGGAACGGAAGCGACTGAAATGGCAATTAAAGATGAAACAAAAGCCACCATTCGCGTCATTCCATTTGATGAAAATCCCAAAGGATTAACCTGTATTTACTCCGGGGAACCTGCCAAGCACGAAGTCATTTTCGCTAAAGCATATTGATCACCAATTCAACCGCAATTGTTCTCAAGCGGTTTCCCTATAGCGAGACCAGCGTCATTGCCCGATGTTTTGTCCGGGATTTAGGAAAAGTCAGTTTTATTGTCCATGGTGCCCATCGAAATAAATCACCCATGGGCGCATACTTTCAGCCATCCAATTGTTTGGATTTGGTTTTTTATTTTAAAGAAAATCGCGACTTACAAACCATCTCAAAAGCCGCATTTTCCCATTCTTGGAAGCGAATAATTACCGATTTAAAAAAAATAGCCTACGCAATGGCCATGATTGAATTAACAGACAAATGCTTAACAGATCATGATGCCCATTCGGATTTATACGATGCTTTGGAAGCGGCATTGATGACGGTTGAAAATGAGGATAACCAACTGAATTTGGCCTATTGGTTTTATCAATACCAGTTATTAACACTGCTAGGGTTTAAGCCGGATTTTTCTCAAGCAGAATTGGATTTTATCCCATTGCCCGATCCATATAGCGGACCCAATTCTAAAGCCATTTTTCATGCCTTTGAGCAAGGGCGTAATGGCCTAAATATTGGTCTTAATGTTACGGCGCAAGATCGGCAAGTTATTGGCAACTATCTTTCTACCTGCTTAGGGATTCACTTTGAAGGGGTAAAACAATTGAAGTCCCTTCAAATTTTAAAAGAGATGGTGGCCTCATGACGGTGAAGGGAATTTTAAAGGCATCCAATGGAAACCATTTTATTGAATCGGAAAATGGGCAACGACATTTTGAAAACCGGTTAATCTGGGGTGGATATATTCAGCATTGGTTAAATCAATCGATGTGTGCCCGTGAATTGCCCCAAAAAGATTATGAAACGGATAACCCGATCATTTTAATGTGGCCTCATGTACCTAAACCCCAAACACCGTATATTGAAATCTATTATAATGAGCGGCTGGTAAAATATCCTGCATCCACTTTTGGCCATAATGCCATTAATGTGAATGGTGAATTTTTTAATTTTTCTCATTTGTTGAATGAAAATGAAACCATGGATGAAGGTGAATTTATGTACCGTCCTGCTTTGGGTGAATTTGCTCCTTCTCCACGGACAGGCCAGTTTGAGATCATGGAAGATGGTACGCCCTATTATGATAAGTTTGGGCGAAATTTCATGCGTTCCATTGATGTAATCCATATTGAGGGAATGGATACAGAAAAACTATCTGGCATCTACCACGATACATTAACAAAGATTCATACCGCACCGGTTAATCCTGATGCACCGGAGAAATATCGGGATTTCAATTTTCTGAAGAATAGTTGCACCACCATGATTAGAGATGGATTAAGACGGTATGGATTTTCATCATTGAACGGTATTTTGCCGAGAGATTTTTTTGTTGCTGCTGCATGGGCAATGGTTCGGGCTGAGACGGCATTAAATTTGAAAGTACGATTTTATACACGCCCCCAGTTAAAAGTGGATGAAGCAGGCTTCAGTAAGCAGACACCTTTAATAAATCCAAAAAATAGAATCAAAAATATTAGATTGAATAGAAGGAAATTTTCATGAAGCGATTCATCCTCTTTGCCGCAATCCTTTTCATGGGCTGCGAATCCCACAAAACCGTTATTGAACCGGGCGTTTCATGGGTGTTGGCAGAACATCGAAAGGCAACCATTTCAGTTGTGCGATATGAGATTGAGTTGGATATTCCTCGGGAAGTGAACGCACCTATCAATGGATCAGAGACCATACGCTTTCAATTATCTGAGGATGGACATGATGTGGTTTTGGATTTTCGGCAGCCGTCCGACCATATACATGGCGTAACGATTAAAGGGACTCCTATTCATTATGAAGCCCGGGCTGAGCATATTATTTTTTCTGCAAAACATTTCCAAATCGGTGAAAATGAAGTAACGATACAATTTAGAGCAGGGGATATGTCTTTAAATCGGAATCCGGAATTTCTCTATACCTTATTCGTGCCGGATCGAGCGGCGACGGCCATTCCCTGTTTTGACCAACCCAATTTAAAAGGGAAATACACCTTAACCCTTCATACACCATCAGATTGGACTGCTCTGGCAAATGGACCATTAATTAAGGAAGAGGAAAAGGACGGTCGCCGGTCTTTCTATTTTGGTGAAACCAAACCAGTAAGTACATATATATTGGCTTTTGCTGCGGGAAAATTTGAAAAGGTTATTCAAGAAAGAAATGGCCGAACCATGACCATGTTTCATCGGGAGACGGATTCTCTAAAAGTAGATAGAAACACGGATGCGATTTTTGATCTCCATAGTGATGCCATCACATGGATGGAAGACTATACAGGCATACCCTACCCATTCCAGAAGTTTGATTTTGCATTAATCCCGGGATTTCAATACGGTGGCATGGAACACCCCGGAGCCATATTTTATAAGGATGCCAGTTTATTTTTAGAATCCTCTGCAACCAAAAGTCAATACTTGGGCCGGGCCGGACTCATTGCCCACGAAACTGCCCATATGTGGTTTGGTGATTTGGTCACCATGAATTGGTTTGATGATGTATGGACAAAGGAAGTTTTCGCAGGATTTATGGGCGGTAAAATTGTTAACCCTGCATTTCCTGAGATTAACCATGATCTGCGCTTTTTGGGCAATTATGCATCGGCCTATGGCGTGGATAGAAGTGAAGGTGCAAACCAAATTCGACAACCACTCGAAAATCTAAATATGGCAGGGACCCTTTATGGATCCATCATTTATGCAAAAGCACCCGTGGTCATGAAGCATCTAGAGCGTATGGTGGGCGAAGATACCTTTCAAAAAGGCATGCAAACCTATTTATCCACTTATGCTTTTGAGAATGCCACTTGGCCGGACCTTATAAAAATATTGGATGATTTATCGGAAGAAGACTTGACGTCGTGGAGCCAAGTATGGGTAGATGAACCGGATCGGCCTACCATAGATCTCGATTTTAAGATTGGTACGGATGGCAATATTTCAAGGTTCGCAGTTACACAATCGGATCCGAAAAAAAAGAATCGAATATGGATGCAGCATTTAAATCTGCGGTTTGGATATGATGATAGAGATGAAACCATACCCATATTTTTAAATAAACGGCGCGTATCTGTAAAAGGGGCTAAAGGGCGACAAGCACCGAATTATATTCTGACCAATGGTGAAGGTGTTGGGTATGGATATTTCAAAATGGATGAAAATACACGCACCTATTTATTAGGGCATTTACCTGAAATTGAAGATCCAATGGTTCGAGGTACCGCATGGCTGAATATTTGGGATGACATGTTGTATGGTCACGCTGAACCGTCCCAAATTATAAACTTGGGTTTGCGCGCGCTAGCATCTGAAAATGACATCCTAAACATCCAGCGAATCTTGGGTCGAATCAATTCAGCTTATTGGTCATATTTGAATCAAGATCAAAGAAAACGAATGGCGGCTAAACTGGAACAAGCCTATAAATCACATCTGGATGGTTCTGAATCCATTTCAATGAAATCCACCTTTTTCCGATCACTGAGGTCCATCACCCAAACGGACGAGGGTTATGCATGGTTAAAACGAGTATGGGAAAAAGAAGAATCAATAAAGGGATTGCCCCTATCTGAACGAGATTATATTTCTTTAGCATCTGAATTGGCCCTTAGGGGAAAATCCGATAGCCAGATTATTTTGGATCGTCAATTGGATCGCATTAACAATCCGGATCGAAAAGCGCGATTTGCATTTATTATGCCGGCCCTATCGAAGGATGAAAGTGTTCGAGATTCATTTTTTGAATCCATTAAAAAAGAAGAAAATCGTGCACGGGAACCATGGGTTCAAGCGGCTGTGGGCTACCTTCACCATCCATTGCGGGCGGCGTCTGCTGAAAAATATATTAGACCCAGTTTAGAATTGTTAGAAGAAATTCAGCGAACGGGCGATATCTTCTTTCCTGCACGATTTATCAGCGCCACCTTGCGAGGCCATCAATCGGAAGGGGCAGTGCAAATTGTTGATACCTTCCTAAAGGATTACCCGAAATATTCACCGAGACTAAAGTTAAAAATCTTACAAGCAGCGGATGGATTGTATCGATCGGCCCATATCCTGAATCAATAAATAGGGAACGGAAATCAGTTTAATTCAGTATAAATTGCCAAATTCATTGAATTAATATGCGATATCAATTTCAATCAGAGCAGGGCAATATTGCCTTTAAACCCCAATATTTTACCGATGCGATCAAAGTACTCATCATTGCGAATGCGGCCATGTTTCTTTTTCGGTACTTGGCCCTAAGCCAATTTGATCTTGCAGAAATATTTGGACTTTCCCCCGAGGATGTGTGGCCATTCATTTGGCAGCCATTTACCTACATGTTCATCCATGGCGATTTTTTCCACATTTTTATGAATATGTTTGTCCTCTGGATGTTTGGTTCGGAGATGGAATCCATTTGGGGAAGACGTGAATTTCTCAAATATTATTTTGTAACGGGCATGGGTGCAGGATTGGTTTGGTTGTTATTCAATGCCGGAAATGCCTATGCTGTTTTGATTGGAGCTAGCGGCGCCATTTATGGATTACTATTGGCTTATGGCATCATGTTCCCCAATCGGAAAATCCTTATTTATTTTCTGTTTCCCGTAAAAGTAAAATATTTTGTTATCTTTTTAGGCGTCATGGCTTTTGTGTCTTCTATGGGTGCGAGCGGGTCGAACATCAGTCATTTGACCCATTTATCAGGGATGGTCATCGGATATATATATTTGAAATCGCCTTGGACATGGCCAAAGCTGCGCATATTGTTCAATTCAAAGTTGGCAGAAATGAAATATAAAAAGACAGAAAAACGGGAAATGCGGCGGATGAAAATGCAGCACAATGTGGATCGGCTATTGGATAAAATCAGTGAGGTGGGATACGAAGGTTTATCTGAAGATGAAAAAGATGAATTATTAACCCACAGCCGTCACTTGGGTAGAGATATAGAGAAAGATTAAACAGTAGCAAAGAAAAAGTATGACATGTTTCAAAGAGAACACATGGGGAAAGGGAAATAGGGAATAGAGTCTATTGTATTTTTTATTTATTTATCGGTAATATTGCCGAAATCCTTAATTATTGGGACTATAGTCATGAAACACATATTTATTTTAACTGGCCTTCTCATCTTATGCGCATGCGAAAATAATTCTCCAGAATTAAAAAATATTAATTGGGGAATAAGATCTTTTGAGCAATTAAATGGAAACTTACTATCTTATGAGGAATTTATTGTCGACTCAAAGAGGGAAGATTATCATCTAATTTTTGGCGATAGTTCCAGACTTGAAGGTATTGTTTCTACAAATCGGATTTATGGTAATTATACAGTAGGAGAGAATAATTCAATTCTAATGAATATTTTATCTACCACACTCGTTGGTATTCCGAAGGGTAGCTCTAGCCAAGAATACTATTCAGCATTAAAAAAGGTTAATGCGTATAAACTGTATTTCAACAGCCTAACACTTTTTTATGCTAAGGCAAATAGAAAGATTATTTTTGAGCGAGATTAATCCTTCTTTTCTTTTTTCTCAATTACCTTAAATACTTTTTCACCTTTTTTGGCCATACGGTACTTGACCCTGGCCAACTCTTCTATATATTTATGGTCGGTCTGGAGTTTTGTTTTTTCACCTTCAAGGGCGATTTTTTCTTCCCGCAATTGATTGATGTTTTCCTGTATCTGAGTCCGCTCTTTTTTCAACGTATATAATTGATAAAGCCCATGATCACCGAAAAAGAAAATAATAATCAGTGCCACGGCACCCATAATCAATATGGCGCGTATGATCCGCTTTTGCACATCCACAGAGGAAGTGCGGGGAGACGCTTTCCGCTTCGTTCGTTTGGATTTTCCTCTTTTGATCAAGACTTCCCTAAGACTTCCATTCCTGGATATTTTGCTTCGGCACCCAATTCAGATTCAATGCGGAGGAGCTGATTATATTTGGCGATTCGATCTGTTCTGGATGCAGATCCAGTCTTGATTTGCCCCATGCCCATGGCCACGGCAAAATCCGAGATGGTTACATCTTCTGTTTCACCGGATCGATGAGAAATGATGGCGCCATAATTATTGGATTTAGCCATTTCAATGGCTTGGATTGTTTCTGTAACCGTACCAATTTGGTTCAATTTAATCAGGATCGCATTCATGGCATTCTTGTCGATGGCCTTCCCCAATCGATCAATATTCGTGACGGTGAGATCATCCCCAACAATTTGACAACGGTCACCAATGGATTGGGTTAGAAGTTCCCATCCGTGCCAATCGTTTTCATCCAGCCCATCTTCAATAGACACAATGGGATATTGATCAACCAGAGACGTTAGGTAATCTACCATTTCTTCAGAAGAATAATGTTTGCCCTCTGAAGCTAAATGGTATTGACCATCAGAATAAATTTCACTTGATGCCACATCTAGGGCTAAAAACAATTCTTTCCCTAAAGAATAAGGTGTTTTTTCAATGGCTTCCAAAATGACTTCAACAGCCTCTGCATTGGAACGCAGGTTAGGCGCAAAACCGCCCTCATCCCCAACAGCCGTATTTAATCCTTTTTGTTTTAAGACAGATTTCAACTGATGAAATGTTTCAGTCCCCATTTGGAGGGCATGGGAGAATGATTCCGCGCCAATGGGGAAAACCATAAATTCCTGGATATCCACATTATTATCAGCATGGCTACCTCCGTTGAGAATATTCATCATTGGGATGGGCAGTGTTGCGGATCGTGAACCCTCGAGGGATGCATACAATGGAAGCCCTTTGGATTGGGCTGCTGCATGGGCCACCGCCATAGAGACGCCCAATATAGCATTTGCACCGAGATTGCTTTTATTGGGGGAGCCATCCAAGTCGATCATCATTTTATCAATTTTTGATTGATTAAGGGCATTTGCGTTCATTAAGGTATCAGCAATTCTAGTATTTACATTGGCTACGGCTGTCTGTACACCCTTCCCCAGATAGCGACTTGAATCCCCGTCCCGAAGTTCCACAGCTTCATGTTCTCCTGTAGATGCACCGGAGGGCACAATGGCCCTACCGATGGCCCCATCCTGTAATCGCACCTCAACTTCTACAGTTGGATTCCCCCTTGAATCGAGCACTTCTCGGCCTAAAATATGTGAAATGTTTGCCACTTTTGTTGTGTTCTCCAAAATTTTATTTGTGAAATATAAGATGGATTTTAGGCACTTATTGGGTGATTCACGAAGAGAAAACATGGAAAAATCGACTTTATTCAAAAATTATTGATTAATTCTATTTTGTGTTTAAATTCGAGGGATAGAAATGACAGTGGAACAAGTAACCACATACTCAAAACGCGAAAGAATTGAACCGAATGGGGGGCAGGGGATACCTGCCCCTTTTTTTGTTCAATTAAAACCTAACCAAGGAGGAACCTAATGGCTGATTTTACTTCAACCGTACAGGGTATTGCCAATTCCGTAGTTGGCTTAATTAAAGCACTTATTGTGATGTTTGTATTTGTGAACATCCTTTACTCGACTGGGTTTGATCCCATCGGCGGAATTGTTGACTTGGTAGAATCCTTCCTAGATGGTGGATTCGCCGGTCTATTGGCCTTGTTAATATTTGTATCTTTCGCAGGTTAACCAGTAGAATAAAGGGGCCCTTTTGGGCCCCTTTCTGCTTTAATAATCCTAGGAGATAACAAATGAATAAGGCCTTTGAAGCCGTAACCTCGTTTATCGGAGATGTAACTAGTCTTTTAAAAGGACTGGTTGTCCTCGGCATCGTGGTCGGCATTCTCTTTGACGACTACTTTGGCGTCATAGCAGGCATAGGCGACTTAATGAGCAAATTCGGCGATGCCGGATTTGCAGGCTTGCTTGCATTGATGCTCATCGTCTTTTGGTATAAAAAATAAATACCAAATAGTAAGTTGACAGACGCCCCGCAGAAATGCGGGGCGTTTTTGTTTACAAGTGGTTTGAATTATAGACAGTTATATATCACCCTATCTATCTGTGCGACAGGCACCCTGTCGGCGTCATTCGAACACCTAAACCAGTCCCCGCTAAATGTGGGCCTCGGTTTATCATATTATAATCTTTTTTCCAGTCCCTCCGGATCATTTATGGATCCAGCTTCATTAAGCAATCAAAATAATTTGCAAGTATCCATATTATCAGGACAGAAATTTAATCTACGCCAATTAACCCACCATAGCGCTGCAGCGGCATTTCCAGTGAAAGGTCATGGTATGTCTGTTGGATTACAGTCATTTGGGACAAAGCAATATCGAGAATCCGTATTTTCTTTCGGATATGGATATAATATTAAAGACCGCATGGGAGTGGGTATTGCCGCAAATTATTATGCACTATCAATTCCGGGCTATGGTGCCGACCAATCCTTCGGAACGACTCTGTCTTGGCATATTCAAGTGACGAATCAAATTAAATGGGGGACAATACTTCACAATTTCAATAAACCCACCATTGGCCAGTCTCAGAATGCTTTGCCCCAATTAATTGTATCTACAATTATTTTTCAACCCATTCGCCCTGTTGCCATATTGCTCGAATGGGAGCAGGATACGGAATTTTCAAAACAGGTAAAGGCAGGGTTTAGCGTCCAACCAATATCCTGGCTGCACATTCAAACAGGATATATATCGGGGACAGGTCAAATTACTGGTGCGGTGGGACTAAGACTTTATTCAATAAATATAAATTATGCATTGGCAAATCACCCAGAATTGGGGCCGTCTCATTGGATGGAGTTTCATTTGCCTTTTGGTAGGCAGTGAATCTGTATCGGCCCAATTTCACGATGACATCCTTGGATTAATTCCGCAGGAAGAATCAGAAACCATCCACGAAGATGAAATCATCTTAATTGATGATCTTTTATCCAGAACGTCCGGGATCGACGTTATTGCCCTCCAGGATTTGCAATCCCTGTCTATTCTAACAACTTCAGATTATCATTTAATTAAACAGGTATTGAAGTATAATGATATATCCTATTTAAGAAAACCAGCGGAGATGTCATCAGTTTTGAGCATGATAATAAATGCATTAGATAAAAATAAGGGGACGCATCCAAAAATTGTCATGAAACAATTGTCTGCAATTTCAGAGGATACGCGGTATCGATGGCAAGGTCAATATTTTATGAATGGGTATGAAGGCGGCATTGTTAATGCACGCAATAAATTTGAAAAACATATCGCAAATAATGGCAGTATTTATATTGGGGCTACCGATAAATCCGCACAGTGGATCATCGGAGATCAGTCCATGGCTTACGGATTTGGTTTGGTAGCAGGACGACCATTTCCTGCCAGGCGAGGATTTAGCACCATTTCAAGGGGGAGCACTTTCGATACAAGATTGCGAGGATATAATAGTGCTACCAGCATAAATCGTGTGCGGGGTGGTGCATTCCGAAAAAATAAAAAGAATCATTCATTCTTGATTTCAATGGGTGAAATGAATGGTCGGAATGGTACAAATAATTTTGGAGGGATTGGAATATATGCCCAGGAAAATGTTTCCAATAACTGGGGGTTGGTGGTTTCGGAAAAGGCCCAATCTTTTTTTGGCGGATTTGAAAAAGGGAAAATTGAATTGTCAGGCGAAATATCCTACGGACTTGGTCCCCCTTCTTTTGTGATGGCGATGCAGTATAAGGAAAGGCCATTTCAATATGTGATTCATTTTCGAAATTTGAGAAATGGCTCATTAGGACAAACAAGCAATCCCATGGCTGCATGGCAGGGGAAATACATATCAGAAAAAGGGATTTTTCAGGGTGGTACATTTAGATTAAAGCAAACACGGATTATGGTGTACGCCGATTGGGCATTTCACTTTGAAAAAAATATAAATAAACAAGTATTTGGTGTCCGGACAGAATCCAGATTTGGGCGCCACTATATCATTGGGCAATTTAAACTTGACCAAAGAGATGAGAATGAAACATTAATCTATGGTCCCATTCAATTTGTTGATGCACTTCAAAAAGAAAGTATCCGATTGGAGCACAAATATGTATCCAAATTGTGGCGCTCTCTGGTAAAAGTACAGTGGGTTAAGTCAGGTGTTAACGATTTTAATTATGGAAAAGGAATCGATTTCAGATTCATTTTTTATCAACCAAAATATCAATTAGAAATAGATTGGATGATGTCGATGGTAGACGATTATGAATCGCGAATTTACTTTTGGGATGTGAACCTCCCGGGAGAGATGCATTCTCGACTGTTTACAGAATCGGGTCATGGGATGGGGTTTAAATTAGTTTTTCAACCGTCGCCAGATGTGCGGATGGGAATTCGAGTCAAATCCCATTATAAAGCCTTATCTTTTAATATGTCCCCAACCATTCAAGGGGGAATAATATTTCAAGCAAACTTATGACCGCTTATTGTTTCTGGTTTAAAGTCAGGATAATTTCGCCCCTATGATTCATCGCATCTGCACCAATCTTTTCATCCTTACCATGCTCCTATCATGTTTAATGGGCGGGTCCATACGCGTTGTGAATCGCGTAAATAATTCTTTGGATGATATAGAAACATTGGATAGGCTTCGGGGGACATTTGTATCCACTAGGGATGTGTCTCGAATTTTAGCGAAACGAGATCCTTTTGTGAATGAAGCACGAGGGAAAATGGTGCTTTATATTGGTAATCATCGAATCAAAATTTCGGGCAATAGTAGTTTTATTCTCATTGATGAAAAAGTGTATCAAATGCCTGCCTACGCCATCGAGGCCGGGGATGATATCTATTTGCCGGCTGAATCATTTTTTGATATTTTAAAAAGAACAACGATGCCAGGGATCAAATACGACCCCCGTCGTATGGTGTTGGATATTGATATAAAATCGTTCACCATTACTGGTGTAAACATTTCTCAAAAGGCCAACGGAACCATTTTAAGAATTCAGACGCGCAATAATTTCCCGGATGGCAATATCAGTTCATTTTTCCACGAGAATGGCTGGTTTTATATTACCGTTGCCGGCGGATTAGTGGACACCACCGAAATAAGGAGAAGTGATACACGGGGTGTTATTAAAAGTGTTGCAGCCGATCAACTGGGTGAATCGGCCCAATTGGCATTTCAAATTCGAACCAAAGTCATCAATCACGAAATATATCAAAGCAAAGATCCCAGTGAAATTGTCGTCTCCCTTAGAACACCCATGGATAACAGTGTTGCCCGCATAAAAAAAGTAAAAGATCGATGGAAATTAGACACGATTGTTTTGGATGCTGGGCATGGAGGTAAAGATCCCGGTACCATAGGAAGAAGGGGAACATTAGAAAAAGATTTGGCGTTGGATATTGTCAAGCGCGTAGGCCTTCTGTTAGAAAAAAATACAAAATTGAAAGTGATATATACGAGAGAAGAAGATGTCTTCATTCCATTATGGAAGCGGACAAAAATTGCCAACGAATCCAATGGAAAAATGTTTTTAAGTGTCCATTTAAATTCGAATCCAAATAAGACAGCTTATGGTTTTGAAACTTATTTACTCCGACCGGGAAAAACTGAGGACGCCATCGAAGTGGCCTCCAGAGAAAATGAAGCCATCAAATTAGAAGATCGATCCAAAGACAGATATAAAGATTTATCCGGAGAAAATTTAATTTTGGCCACCATGGCCCAAAGTGTATATATGAAAGAGAGCGAAGAATTGGCGGCCATGATTCAAGAGGAGATGGCGAAAAAAATTAAGTCTAAAAATCGCGGTGTAAAACAGGCAGGATTCCATGTTTTGATTGGTGCAAGTATGCCGAATGTACTGATTGAAGCAGGATTTTTAACCAATCGGAATGAAGAGAAAAACCTCCGGAATCCGAAATATAGACAAACCATCGCTAATTCCATATACAAGGCGATTGTAAAATTTCGCTATTCACGCGAACAGTACCTCGCCGAAAGTTAATTATGTCCGATAAACGGCCTATCGCCGTATTTGATTCTGGCCTTGGGGGACTGACAGTCGTCAAAGCACTCCACACCCATCTTCCTAATGAAAATATCATATATTTTGGTGATACAGCCCGCGTCCCTTATGGGAACAAAAGCCAAGACCTCATTCAGGAATTCAGTGCCGAAATCACCGAATTTCTAATACAAAAGGATGCGAAGTTGATTATCGTGGCCTGTAATACAGCCACGGCATTGGCACTGGATTATTTAAAGAGAAAACTTGATACACCAATCATCGGCGTTATAAACCCCGGAGCAGAGGCAGCACAATCATTGACAAAAAATAGAAAAATTGGAATTATCGGCACATTGGCAACCATTCGATCTGGTGCATATGAAAAGGCGCTCTCCCAATTGGACAGTTCTATTCAATCCTTTTCTAAATCATGTCCCCTATTTGTACCTCTAATTGAAGAAGGTTGGCTGGAAGGGGATGTACCCACTCAAGTGGCCAATACGTATTTAAAAGAATTAATCCAAAAGCAAATAGACACACTCATATTGGGATGTACCCATTATCCCCTTCTTAAACCCGTTTTGAGTGAAACGGTAGGGGATACAATTCAAATTGTCGATTCGGCGGAAACAACAGCGATGTATGCTGGGAAGCGATTAATATCTCAAAACATAGTAAATGACCAAAATGATATGGGCGTTTTAGAAAATTATGTCACGGATTTGCCGGTTCGCTTTAAACGCGTTGCTCGTCAATTTTTAGGCAGAGAAATAGACCATGTCTCATCCGTCCACATCCACTGAATTCGAATACCTTTTAGATTATTTATATAATTTGCAGCGGCTGGGTATCAAAGTGGGATTGTCCCACACCCGTGAATTATTAGGCCGATGCGGTAATCCCCAAGATCATTTTCAATCTATCCATATTGCCGGGACCAATGGGAAAGGGTCAACCTGCGCCATGACAGCTGCAATTTTGATGGAAGCGGGGCTAAAAGTTGGTCTCTATTCATCGCCCCATTTGATTCGATTTAACGAAAGAATTAGAGTGAATGGACAGCCAATCAGCGATGGTGAAATTGTATCTTTCGTTGAGTTACATAAAAAGGATATTGATAACATTGAATCCACTTTTTTTGAAACGACGACAGCCATGGCTTTTGATCATTTTCGTAATCACCATGTGGATGTAGCAATTATTGAAACAGGACTGGGTGGCCGATTAGATTCAACAAATGTAATTGATCCAACGCTCACTGCAATTACATCCATTTCTATGGATCATCGTGAAATCCTTGGAGATGATATTCTTACAATCGCAAAAGAAAAGGCCGGGATTATAAAAACAGATACGCCCGTATTGATTTCTAATCAGGAAAAAGATGTAAAAACCCTTTTAACTAAAACGGCTGAGAGTCAGAATGCACCCATAATAGAAGTTTCTATATCTGATGATATTATAACTGACAAATCAGGAACAACATTTTGCATCAACAAAGATCAGTTTACAATTCCCTTATTGGGTGTCCATCAAGCAATGAATGGTGCAATGGCCGTCTCGATTGTAAAGGCATTTGATTCAGATATCTCTTCAGAATTAATTCAAAAAGGATTGAACAAAACCCAATGGCCTGGCCGTTTGCAGCTGATGAGTGGATCGGCACCCATATTTTACGATGTGGCTCACAATCCGGAGGGAATTGCCGCAGTTTTAGATATGCTTAACACTTTATTTAATCAGCGCCCCATTGGGTTATTTGTCATGAAGGGTGACAAAGAATCTGATTTAATCGTATCTGCAATTCAGGATCAATTTGAGGCATTGATTATCAGTGGCGGTGCCCAATATGGATTATTTACCGGGGATGCATTGGGCAGTGTTATGAAAGAGAATGGATTAACAGGTTTTAAGATAAATAATTCATTTTCAGATGCATTAGACGACGTGATAAAACTGTCCCAAAAAGAAGACAGACCCGCATTGATATTTGGCAGCCATTATGTGGCAAAGGAAATTTTCGATAAATTTGGATTTTTAATTTAAAATACTGTAATATCCCACTAGTTGCTTTGCATATAGTGCTTTATTTATAGCCCCCACAAGGCAATTCCCCAAAAAATTTCAAACACAAAATTTTTAATCATTTACAGAAGGTTATTTCTATATGAATGTTAATGAACTACAAAAACTAAAGATCAAGGAGTTGGCCGATCTTGCTGGCAAATTGAATATCGAAGGGTATTCAGGATTGAACAAGCAGGAATTGATTGTCAAAATCCTTGAAGCACAAACTGAAAAAGATGGTGGTGTAACTGCCCGCGGTGTCCTGGAAGTATTAAATGAAGGATATGGATTTCTCCGTAGTCCAGATTTTAACTATCTACCCGGCCCCGATGATATTTATGTAAGTCCATCCCAAATTAAACGATTTGGATTGCGAACCGGCCATGAAGTGGCAGGGCAAATTCGACCACCCAAATCAAAAGAACGATTCTACGCTTTATTAAAAGTCGATCAGGTAAATGGGCAAGATCCATCTGAATTGAAACGGGCCATCCTATTTGATAATTTGACGCCATTATATCCGGAAGAAAAATTCAATTTGGAAGTGAACCCAAAAGATCTTTCCACCCGAATTATGGATTTTATTTCTCCGGTGGGCATGGGACAAAGGGGACTCATCGTCGCCCAACCCAAAACGGGTAAAACTGTTCTCATGCAAAAAGTGGCGAATGCCATTACCAAAAATCATCCCGATGTCAAGATGATCATTTTGTTAATCGATGAACGTCCGGAAGAAGTAACAGATATGAAACGTCATGTGGATGCTGAGGTGATTAGCTCCACTTTCGATGAACCGCCAGAACGTCACGTTGCTGTGGCCGAAATGGTAATTCAAAAGGCAAGGCGAATGGTTGAGTTTGGCGATGATGTGGTCATCCTGCTGGATAGTATTACGCGGTTGGGACGTGCCCACAATGCGGTCATCCCTCATAGTGGTAAAATTTTATCTGGTGGTGTGGATGCAAATGCATTGAAAAAGCCGAAGCAATTCTTTGGAGCGGCTCGAAACACAGAAGAAAGTGGCAGTCTCACCATTATCGCCACTGCGTTGATCGATACAGGCAGCCGAATGGATGAAGTTATTTTTGAAGAATTCAAAGGGACAGGTAATATGGAACTGGTCTTAGATCGCCGATTAAGCGACCGCCGTGTATTCCCATCATTCGACTTGATCCGCTCAGGTACAAGAAAAGAAGAATTATTGCTAGATAAGAAGGTATTGGCAAGAATGTGGATTTTAAGAAAATTACTTAATGAAATGAATGTAATAGAGGCAATGGAGTTCATTCAGGACAGAATGCGCCGAACGAAGACCAATGAAGAATTTATGGAAACTATGAGCCAGTAAAATTAAATTCTACCCTCTATTTTACTATAGGTGTAGCAACTATGGAGGCATGTAAATGAGTTCTAAGTACCCAGAAGTACGTACAATAACTGTACGTATTTTTACGGATAAACCAGTCCGTAAGACGCCATATCAGGTCAAAGGTGTACTGATGCGGCAATTTCCCGACGAGGAAATCGTACCCATGTTGGACGGTTCCTATCGGCAGCAATTTCTTTATCCGCGTGTGCAGGTAAAGATTCTTAATGAACAGATCTATATCGTTGGTATCGGTGAAGGGGTAGATCCTATTAAATCAATGGTATCCAAAATGGATTTCCTTGATTTTGGCAACATCACTTTTCAGGTGTTGGATTCTGAAGTGGATGAGCAAACGGATCGATTCCAACCCATGACCAAACTGATTCGTTATCGATTCGTTACCCCATGGGTGGCATTGAATCAGACCACTGGATATCGCTATCGATTTTTGAATAACGTGGATCGGGTGAATTTCCTCAACAGACTCCTCGGACAGAATATTGTATTTATGGCCAGAGAAATGGGCATGGAGTTAGAGGAAAATATTTTTACAAAAGTAACCCTTTCCTCCCTTTTTCCCAGACCGGTTGATGAAAATAACTGGGGTGCATTCAATGGCGAATTCCGTGCAAACTTCTTACTCCCAAATTATTTAGGGATTGGGAACGGCATTACCCGCGGATATGGTACAATGTTTGGGCTTTTCAACCCTGAAATGTTTTCATTCAATGAAGGCGATCTGCAAGAGTTAGAAGCACAGGCCGTTAAAGATGAGCCGGAAGAAGCGACGGTTGCAGAATCGGACTTGCAAGAGATTGATGTGGAAAGAGTACCGAGACCGAAGAAAGTCCCCGGAGAAACACCACCATCACAGCCTGCGGCTAAAGACAGACCGCGACGAAGCAAAAAAGTGCTCTCTGAAGAGTTTGACATTGAAGAAGATGACGCTTTATATGAAACAAATGTTTCTAAGGCAGACCCTGCGCCAACAAAACCAAAAAAACGGGGCAAAGGGAAAAAATCTGCAAAGAAATCTTCTGAAGGTGAAGTGAACTTCAATTCAGAAAAGTATCATAAAAAACAGCACAGTATTTAGCTGATTTCAATATGACATCTTTTGCCGATCGCGTCCACCGCGTGAAACCATCCTTTACGCTCGAAATGACCTCTCGCGCTGCAGAATTGCGCGCACAGGGTGTGGATGTGATAAACTTTAGCGCGGGCCAACCGGATTTTAATACGCCGGAAAATATTCGTAATGCGGCAAAAGCAGCCATGGATAATGGACAAACCAAGTATACAGCTGGTGCAGGTACCATTGAATTAAGAGTAGCGGTTTGTGAAAAAGTAAAACGAGAAAATGATCTTGTTATTGCGCCCGATCAAGTATTGATTTCAAATGGTGAGAAGCAGAGCCTCTACCTCATTTGTCAGGCGTTATTTCAAAGTGGGGATGAAGTATTAATCTTCAATCCATACTGGGTCTCCTTTCCTGAATTCGTCACACTTTCAGATGCGACACCGGTACTGATTGATACAGACGCGAAACAGAACTTTGAGCCCGCCATCCAAGATATTCAATCCAAAATATCTGATCGTGTTAAAGGAATTATCATTAATTCCCCGTCAAACCCAACAGGCAGTGTGTGGTCTGATGAAACGATAATAAATATTTTGGGATTAGCCAAAGAAAACGGATGGGTGGTTATTGCTGATGAATGTTATGAGCGTTTGGTTTTTGATGGTGAATTCACCAGCGCTGAAAAACTGAATCAAGATCATCATATTGGCGCCAATGTGATTACCTGTATGAGTATGTCAAAAACCTATTCAATGACAGGATGGCGGATTGGGTACGCATTCGGTGAAAAAGCCATTATCCAAGCCATGAGTAAAATCCAAGGGCAAGCCACATCATGTGCAAATTCAATCAGCCAGGCCGCTTCTGTAGAAGCGTTAACCGGCGATCAATCTGCGGTAGAAATGATGCGGGACAAATTTAAAGAACGACGGAATTTAATGGTTGAATTGCTGAATGACATTCCGGGTGTCTCTTGTGATATGCCTGGCGGTGCATTCTATGCATTCCCGGATTTTTCACCTTATATCGGGAAATCATTTCGCGGTGAAGAAATTAAAGATTCATTTGATTTGGCCGATGTCTTTTTGAATGAGGCAAAAGTAGTGACTGTTCCGGGAGATGGGTTTGGTGCGCCGGGACATATTCGATTTTCATATCCCGTGGGGAGTGAAATCATACGCGAAGGAATTAATCGCGTGAAAAAAGTTTTAGAACAATTAAATTGAGTATTATAAGGAAGTAAGCAATGAAAGCAAATACGCATCCAGATTATAAACTGGGCAATGTTGTATGTTCCTGTGGCCATACATTTCAAGTGTATAGCACCATGGGTGATCAGCGGATTGAAATCTGTTCTGAGTGCCATCCATTTTATACAGGAAAACAAAAACTGGTTGATACGGCTGGACGGATCGAGCAGTTTAAGAAGAAATACGGCAAAGCAAACCAGTAACACGAACAAAAATAGGAATGGCTTCGGGATAGGTACATCCAGCCCGGAGCCATTTTTTTTATGATTAAAACCATACTTTTATCCATTATGAAGCCCACCATCCTAGTTGGTGGACAGGCTGTGATTGAAGGGGTGATGATGCGTGTGCCCGGTGCTTATGCCACCGCTGTCCGCGATCCGGAAGGCAAAGTACACGTAGATCGTCATGATTTTAAATCCATCACAGAACGTTCCAATCTATGGAATAAACCCATATTTAGAGGAATGGCAGGACTTTTTGAAGCCATGAAAATGGGAATGGCCACACTTAATTGGTCTGCAGATATTGCCATGCCAGAAGAGAAGGACAAAAAGCCAAATCCAATCATGGAGTTTTTATCGACAGTTTTTGCCATCGGTTTGGCCATTACATTGTTCATGATTGCGCCCATGTGGATTACCACAAGAATGTTAGATGTGGAGCGTGAAGCGGTTGCTTTTAATATGGTGTCCGGTGGTTTTCGGATCACATTCTTCATTTTATATTTATTGCTCATTTCTATGATGAAAGATGTAAAACGTCTTTTTCAATACCATGGGGCAGAACACCGTGTGGTTTACAATTTTGAATCAGGAAAAGATATTGCTGTAGACAATGCCCAATCATTCCCGACCCAGCATCCGCGCTGTGGTACAAGTTTTATGTTTATTGTGCTTCTGTCCGCCATTATTGTTTTTTCTATCATCGACACCGTAGTTATGTCCATAACGGGCCATATCAGTTTACCCGTGAGATTGATGGTGCACTTGCCCATGATGCCCTTGGTTGCGGGCGTGTCATATGAAGTGATTAAAATCACGGCCCGAAAGGGAGACAGTCTCATTTTTCGAATCCTAAGAGCACCAGGACTTTGGCTTCAAAATATCACCACAAAAAAACCGGAAGACGAAATGGTAGAAGTGGCCATCACGGCGTTAAAAGAGGCATTTGGTGATCAGTATGAAGAAATGACCGGTAAAGAGTATGTAGCAGAAGCCATCGGATGATTGATAAGCTTAAAGAAATCATTGTTCATTTTGAATCATTGGAAACCCAGATGTTGGATCCGGAGTTGATGAATGATCAAAACCGATATACCGAAGTGGCTAAGGAGCATCGCCGGTTGGGTCCCATTGTTGAAAAATCTAAAGAATATATATCCATTCAAACACAAATTGATGATGATAATGAAATTCTGGCAGGTGACGATGAAGAGCTGAAAGATATTGCCCAAGCAGAGATTGAAGAATTACAAGAAGCACTCCGGTCCCAAGAAGAAGAATTAAAGGTTTTACTGTTACCCCATGACCCAACGGACGATAAAAACACTATTTTAGAAATCCGTGCCGGCACTGGCGGTGATGAGGCAGCACTATTTGCAGCGGACTTATTCCGAATGTATTCCCGATTTGCAGAACGGAATGGATTGAAATATGAAGTGATGGAATCCAATGCCATTGGCATCGGCGGTTTCAAGGAAATCATCTTCTCCGTGAAAGGTGAAAGTGTCTATGGATTGCTGAAATTTGAAAGTGGTGTGCATCGCGTTCAACGGGTGCCCAAGACTGAAACCAGTGGCCGCGTTCATACATCAGCCGCAACAGTAGCCGTCTTGCCGGAAGCAGAAGAAGCGGATGTGGAAGTGGTAGATGCAGATTTAAAAATCGACACCTATCGTGCCAGTGGTGCAGGCGGCCAGCATGTAAATAAAACTGAATCGGCCATCCGTATTACCCACATTCCCACTGGATTGGTGGTCACCTGTCAGGATGAGACATCCCAGCATAAGAATAAAGCAGCGGCCCTGAAAGTATTACGATCCCGATTACTGGCAGCCGAGCAAGAAAAATTAGCAAAAGAACGGGCGGCGGCAAGGCGGGATATGGTCTCCACCGGTGATCGTTCTGCTAAAATCCGAACATACAATTTTCCCCAAGGACGCATTACAGATCACCGCATCAATTTCACCGCGTATAATCTTGAAGGTGTGATGGATGGGGACATTGCCGACATTATTGAAAATTTGAAATTGGCTGATCAGCAGGCCCAATTGGCATCTGTGGGCGAATAAATTGTCGAATCCCGCCCCTACAAAAAATAAAATATGGCGGGTGATCGATATCCTCAAATGGGGTGAGGATTATTTCCATACCAAAGGATTTGAATCCCCAAAACAGGAGATTGAATGGCTCCTATGCGATGTATTGAATTATAAACGCATTGACCTCTACGTTCAATTTGAACAACCCATTTCACAAAATGAATTAACCCAATTAAAAGGGTGGATCAAACGCCGAGTGGATCGGGAACCACTTCAATATATTACCGGCACCACTGAGTTTTACGGGCATAAAATAAAAGTGAATCCACATGTTTTAATCCCCAGGCCCGAGACAGAACGCCTTGTGGATGTGGCACTACATTGCATCGGCAATATGACGTCCCCCAATATTTTAGAAATAGGTACAGGATCGGGTTGCATCCCCATCGCCATTGCCGGGGAAAAACCGGATGCGAACATTACGGCGATTGACATATCGGCCGATGCGCTCAACGTGGCAAAGGAAAATGCCCAATTCAATCAAATGTCCCACATTCAATTTTTGGAAATCGATTTTTTCACATCCATGCCGGATGGTACATTCGATCTAATGGTTTCCAATCCGCCGTATATTCCTAAAAATGAAATGAATGAAACCATGGTTGAAGTGCGGGAGCACGAACCAAGGGTGGCCCTAACAGATGAAAAAGATGGACTATCTTTTTACCAACGCATTGCCACAGAAGCGAAGAGCATTATTAATCCCGGCGGATGGATTGTTCTGGAGGTAGGGCTCGGCTCTCATCCGGGAAAAGTGAAAGATATATTTCAAAAGGCTGGTTTCAATTCATTAGAATTAATTCAAGATTTCAATAGCGATGAACGGGTCCTTAAAATTCAAATTTAACTGGATGTAGAGACACAATGCTTTGTGTCTCTACAGAACAAACTGTATTTTTCACCGCTTCATATGATTAATCCATTTCAGTTTAAATGACATCAGAATTCGTACACTTACATAATCATTCCGATTACAGCCTGTTAGACGGGGCCCAAACGGTTCAAACATTGGTGAATACCATTGATGATTTGGGCATGGATTCAGTGGCCCTCACAGAGCACGGGAATATGTTTAGTGTTATTCCTTATTATAAATCCGCAAAAAAAGCAGGCGTTAAACCCATCATTGGATGCGAAACATACGTGGCCATGGGTAGCCGCTTTGATAAAAAACCCCGATCCGATGGTGGTTGGGGAAATAACCACCTTGTTCTTTTGGCCCAGAATTATAAAGGGTATCAGAATCTTATGAAACTGGTCACCCATGGTTATCTGGAAGGATTCTATTACCGTCCCCGAATTGATATTGAATTATTGAAGCAACATAGCGAAGGCCTCATTTGTTTATCCGGATGTTTAAAAGGTGAAATCCCTGAAAAGATGCTGAAGGATGATTGGGCCGGCGCCAAAGATGCGGCATTGCGATTCGCTGAAATTTTTGATGATCGATTTTATTTAGAAGTCCAGAATCACGGCATCCCTGACGAAATCCAAAATATTCAGAATATGAAAAAATTGGCGTCTGAATTGGATCTCCCATTGGTGTGCACCAACGATGCCCATTATGCCAAGCATGAACATTGGGAAGCCCACGATGTGCATATTTGTCTGGGCACTGGTAAAGACCGCGATGACCCAAATCGCCTTCGCTATGCCACACCGGAGTTCTATTTCAAAACCCAAGACCAGATGTTTGAAATGTTCAAAGATGTGCCCAATGCCATTGAGAACACACGGAAGATTGCAGATAGCATCGATATTGAACTGCCCATGGGCGATTACCATTTGCCCAACTTCCCCATTCCCCAAGATGCCCCCAGCACCAATCCGGATGATTATTTAAAAATTCTCTGCAAACAGGGCGTACAGGATTTATACGGAGACTACACCCCTGAGTTGGATTCCCGATTAGATCATGAATTAAATGTAATCCAAAAAATGGGATTTGCAGGTTACTTCCTCATTACAGCGGACTTTGTAAAATACGCAAAAGACAATGCCATCCCCGTAGGGCCGGGACGTGGATCTGCAGCCGGAAGTTTGGTCTCCTATTCATTGGGGATTACCACCATTGACCCCATGCGACATCAACTTTTGTTTGAACGATTCCTGAATCCCGACCGTATTTCTATGCCGGATATTGATATCGATTTTTGTATCGAACGTCGCGGTGAGGTTATTGATTATATTAAAGATCAATATGGTGAAAATTCCGTTACCCAAATTATTACATTTGGTAAAATGAAGGCCAGACAGGTGGTCCGCGATGTGGGGCGCGTATTGGGATATTCATTTGGTGAAATTGATCGTTTGGCAAAGATGATCCCCACCACATTAAATATAACATTAGAAGAAGCACTGGCTCAGAGTCCGGAACTGAAGGAGGCGGCAGAAGGTCAATTTAAGGAAGTAATCGATTATTCTAAGGTGCTGGAGGGGATGAACCGCCATGCTTCCATCCATGCAGCCGGGGTGGTCATTGCCCCCGGGGACTTAACAGATTATGTACCTCTCTACCGCTCGCCTCAAGGGGATGTAACATCCCAATATGATATGAAGGGGCTGGAGGAATTGGGCCTCCTGAAATTGGACTTTTTAGGGCTTCGCAATCTTACTGTAATTGACAACGCCATGAAGCTCCTGAAAGAACGGGGTGAAAAGGTCAATATTGAAAAAATTCCTTTAGACGATCCGGATGTGTACAAACTATTTGCGAAAGGATTGACCACAGGCGTTTTTCAGTTTGAATCCTCTGGTATGCGAGAATTCTTAAAAAAGCTCAAACCCACCGTCATTGAAGATTTGATTGCTATGAACGCTCTCTACCGCCCGGGCCCCATGGATAATATTGATGACTTTATCGCCCGGAAGCACGGTAAGAAAAAAATCGAATATCCCCATCCTGTTATGGCCCCCATCTTAGAAGAGACATACGGTATTATTGTGTATCAGGAACAGGTGATGCAGATTGCTCATGAAGTGGCGGGCTTCACACTGGCCGAAGCGGATATCATGCGCCGCGCCATGGGTAAAAAGATTAAAGCACTCATGGATGAACTGAAGGTGAAGTTTGTTGATGGCGCAGAGAAAAAGCACAACATACCGAAAAAGAAGGGCAAAGAAATCTATGAATTGATTGAAAAATTTGCCCAGTACGGTTTCAATAAAAGTCATTCCACCGCCTACGCCTATGTGGCCTATCAAACCGCTTGGCTCAAAACCCATTATCCGGCGGAATTCATGAGCGCAAACCTCACCAGTGAAATGTCTAACATTGACCGTGTGGTTATTTTAATCAATGAATGTCGGAAGTTAAAGATTGAGGTGGATCCCCCTGATGTAAATGTATCCGACATTAATTTTCGTCCTGTAGATAAAAAGACCATTTCATTCGGACTCAACGCCATTAAGAATGTGGGGACAAAAGCATTAGAACAGATTGTGGCTGCTCGAGACAAACATGGGCAGTTTGATTCTTTATTTGATTTCACCGCCAATGTGAGCTTGAAGGCTGTGAATAGAAAAGTGCTGGAAAGTCTCAACATGGCCGGCGCATTGGATGGGCTAGATGGCAACCGAGCACAGAAGAATGGTGCTATCGAAACCGCCTTGAAATATGGCCAAACCATTCAAGAAAATGAAGCCAGAAATCAGGTGGACCTATTTGGTGGCGGCAGTGCCAATGGGCAAGATATGTCCATGGTGCCGCAACTGTCTAAAGCAGAAGAATGGTCTGAAAGTCAATTGCTGGAGAAAGAAAAAGAAGTATTGGGCATGTACCTCTCCGGCCACCCATTGTTAAAGTATGCAGAAGATTTAGAAGAATTTTCCAATTTCGATTTTACGGAAAAAGTAAAGGGTGGGAATGGCGAAAAGGTTCGTGTTGGGGGTGCCGTTGCCGAAGTAAAAATGCACTTTGATCGAAAGAATAATCAAATGGCCTTTTTCAAGCTAGACTGCCTTGGGGGCCAGGCAGAGATTTTGGCATTTAGTGATACCTTTGCCAAGTATAAAGAATTGATCAAAAATGACAGTGTGGTGTTCATCACCGGCAAGCCCACAGATGATACAGATTTTTCTGACCTAAAACTGATCGCCGATGAAATTGTGACTGTAGAAAAAGCCCGGGATATTTATTCGAAGAATGTGAACATACGATTAGAACCAAATCAAATGTCTCCCACGGATGTGGATGCACTCCTGACTATGGCCAAAGATCATGCGGGTGGGTGCGGACTGATGTTTCACATGACATCCGACCGAGGAAAGCAGCAGCGGATCTACGCCCACAATGTGAAAGTGTCCGCCCATTCATCTTTCTTAAAAAAACTGCGGGATACTTACGGCAAACAAAACGTGTGGGTGTCTGATTGATTGCTGTGATCCAACGAGCCAAGTCCGGCTCGGTGACAGTGGATGAAAAAATAATCGGTCAAATTGACCATGGGTTTGTAATCTTGCTGGGGGTGACCGATACAGATGAAGAAACAGACGCAGATTATTTAGCCGATAAAATTGCCCATCTCCGTGTATTCAAAGATGAGAATGAAAAAATGAATTTGTCCATTCAGGATGTAGGCGGCTCTGCCTTGGTCATCAGCCAATTCACCCTCTGTGGTGATACGCGAAAAGGAAGGCGTCCAAGTTTCATCCATGCCGCACCCCCGGAAAAAGGGAATGCCCTCTATGAATATTTTATGGAGAAGCTGAAAGAAAAAGGCGTGCCGGTGGAATCAGGGAAATTCGGTGCCATGATGGATGTGGCCTTGGTTAATGACGGGCCGGTCACTTTTGTTTTAGATAGTAATCAAAGGTAATCATAAAAGTTCGTAACACTTCGAACTCCTCGACTCAGACCCCATTTCATTGTAATTTCCCCCTTCAATTAATCCGAGAAAATGAAAAGAAAAATCAGAATACTCATGGCCAAGCCCGGCCTGGACGGCCACGACCGGGGTATTAAGGTATTGGCTGCGGCCTACCGAGACGCAGGGATGGAAGTCATTTATCTTGGCCTCCGCCAAACACCAGAAATGATCGTATCTGCCGCCCTCCAAGAGGATGCAGATGTGATTGCCCTGTCCAGTTTAAACAATGCCCACATGACCATTTTCCCCAATGTGTATAACCTCATGCAAGAAAAGGGATTGGATGATGTTCTTCTCACAGGCGGGGGGATTATCCCCAAAAAGGATGTGGCAGAATTAGAAGGATTAGGCATGGGCAAATTATTTGGTCCCGGTACACCTGTGCAAGACACTGTGGACTATATCACCAACTGGGTTGTAGAAAACCGCCGTTAAATGGACCTGAAAAACCTCACCGAACTGGAACTCTATTTCGCCAATCATTTTGATACGGTGCTCTTTCCAGTATTGGCAGAGATATATCAATCGAAGGGTGAATATGATCGGGCCAAGCGTGTGTGCGAAATTGGCTTAGAGCATCATCCCGATTCGGCTGATGGACAATTTATTTTATCCCAGGCAGAGATGGGCATGGGCAATTTGGCTGCAGCAGAAAAATGGATGAAAAAAGTACTCAAAACCTATCCAGATCACCAGACAGCGGCCACCACGCTACCCATGGTTCAGGAACAATTAGATCGATCACCCACCACCTTAAAAGCAAGTTGGAAGCGGGCCCAAACCGTGGATCCAAACAACCAGTTTGCCAAGGATTACTTCGCCAAGAAACCATCGAAAAAAACCAAAAAGAAATCAGATATCCCTGAAATTAAAAAACAGGATAAATCCAAAAAGCCATTGCCTCAGGATATTAGTTTAGAAGGGGTGGCCATTAGTCCGCGCTTGGCCACATTCACGTTGGTGAATGTGTTAAAAGGGCAGGGGCTTTATCACCAAGCCCTAGATGTATTGGATATTCTGGCGAAAAAGGGTGAGGATAAAAAACGGATCGCCGACGAACGAAAAGCCATCAAAGCTGCATTATAAAAGGATTGTACCCTGAGCTTGTCGAAGGGTGCAATTTATGAAGGCCCCTCTAGCCCTTCGACTGGCTCAGGCCTCGAGTAAAATGAAAATCCAAATGTACAACCAACCCGACCTCTATGATGCTTGCACAGGGCATAAGGTTGACGATATCCCTTTTTACACCCATTGGGCGAAAGAAACAAATGGACCCATCCTTGAATTGGCATGTGGAACTGGACGTGTCGCTCGGCCCCTATTAGATAAGGGGTACAATTATACCGGCTTAGACTTAAGTCCTGTCTTTATCGATCACTGCAAAATTAAATATCCACAAGGCAATTTCATTACCGGTGATATGCGCTCATTTCAATTGGATCAACAATTCGATCTCATTTTTATCCCTTTCAATTCCTTTCTCCATTTATATCATGAAAATGAAATGATCCAATGCTTGGAATCGGTGAAAGATCATCTATCAGAAAAAGGGAGGTTTCTTTTGGATATATTCGTCCCTGACCCTGAGTTTTTATATCGTGATCCTAATAAGAAATATGAAGAAATGGTCATTAATCATCCCACGGGTGAAACCTGTACCGTGTGGCAAAAGAATCAATTTGATGAAGAAACAGAGACCAATCACATCCACTGGTTTTTTGATCGTGGTGATGGCAAAGCACAGGATGAATACCAATTTGATATGCGCATGATCTACCCCGACACCATGGATCGTTTACTGGTGGAGTCGGGGTTCACCATTGATGAAAAATGGGGAGATTATGATGGGGAGCCTTTCGATGAATCGAGCCTCCTTCAGCTGTATATTTGTTCGAAGTAATGAATCTTAAAAAAGCCTTATTGTCCCTAAGAAAAGCGGACCCACGTATGGGTCGCCTCATGGATGAATTCGGTCCCCCGGAATTCAACCCCATATCTAATTATTATGAATCTTTGGTCCGATCCATCGTATATCAGCAATTGAGCGGCAAAGCCGCCGCCACCATATACGGGCGATTTAAATCATTATTTAATACCAATCAATATCCGAAGCCGAAGGATGTCATTCACATCCCCCATGAAACGTTACGGTCGGTTGGACTCTCAAATCAAAAAGCCAATTATATCCGTGACCTATCTGAAAAATGGGATGGGGGAGCAATAGACTTATCGAATGTGGATGCAATGACGGATGAGGAAATAAGCACTGAACTGATCAAAGTCAAAGGCATCGGTCAGTGGACGGCCGACATGTTCCTCATGTTCACCCTGGTCCGCCCAGATGTATTTCCATTGGGTGATTTGGGTATTCAAAAAGGGTTTATGGGCCTGAATAAAATGGATCGATTACCAACCCCAAAAGAAATGGAATTAGAAGCGGAGAAGTGGCGACCCTATCGAACGGTAGCCGCATGGTATCTGTGGAAAATTGTGGATGGGCCTTTTGAGTGGTGAGGCTTAATTCTTTTTATCGCCACGTTTTTCCGCTTGAATTAATCCATCGGTGGGCGCGGGTGCTTGCACGGGCATGGATGAATCATCGGTCGTTGGTGTCAATAAATCAAAGTTTTTATTTATTTGGGCGAACAAGCGTTTATTGTTTTTCGTGATATTCATCACCGTAATGGTTTCGGGTGAAATATTCACAGCCTCAACAATACTGTGCCGTTTACAGTGACCCACAAATGAATTTTCTAATTGAATACCAAATTTTTGGGTTAATGTAAAGTATTGAGTAGAATCTTCTGGTGCATAATGGTGGTATTTTCCCTCCCAATCATGGGTCCATATACCCATAGGATCATCTCGGTAGACCATTTGATTTTTTTCGAGGGTAACCCCTTCAGGCAAAAAGGAGATATTGGATGCACATCCAAGAAAGAGGATGAGTAAAATAAATCTAAAATAATTATTATGTTTGTAATTCATGTAGTGAACGATGCCAGTTTCAGTAAAATTACATCGTTTTGAGTTAAAAGCCAAATTCCTCAGAAATCTCCAGTCCATTTCTTAATTTTCGTCCCCTTTTTAAGACTTAAATCTTTAATCATGATTCAACATATTTTCTTCGACATTGGCAATGTGCTCATTCATATTCACCCGGAGCGGTGCGTCCAATACTGGGCCGACAGCGCCGACCTTTCATTAGATGAAATTGAAACGGCATTTTCTGATGAAGTCCACCATGCCTACGAAACGGGCCAACTCACAGACTATGAATTCTTCACAGCATTTAAGGATGGCCTCCCCCAACCCTGTTGTTTAAAAGAATCGGACTTCTGGCGAGGATGGCAAAAGCTATTGGGTAAAGAAACGGCAGTTTCTGGTATGATGGAATCCCTTTCAGCAGATTACAAAATTTGGCTTCTGTCCAACACAAACCCACGACACATTAGAGATGAAATTGAGCTTCGGTATCGCTTTCCCCAGCATATCGACGGGGCCATTTACTCTTTTGACGCCGAATCAAGAAAACCGGACAGAGCCATTTATGATTATGCCCTAAGGGTATCCGGCGCTTCCGCATCAGCATCACTATTTATTGATGATTTGAAAGAAAATATTGATATGGCCAAATCCTTGGGGTGGGCCGGGATTCATTATCAAGATATGGATCAGTTAAAAATTGAACTCAATACATTGGGTATTCACACACAAAAATTGGAAACCGCTTTATGAAAAAATATGCAATCATTGCCATGGTGGTTATTGGCGTTATCATCGGTCTAAAATCATATGTCCCCCTATACAATGCACCCATGGATGTGAAAGCATTTGGCACATATGACGTGACCATTCACAGGGATACTTGGGGCGTCCCTCACATCTTTGGCAAGAAGGATAAAGATACAGCTTACGGACTCGCTTTCGCCCATGCCGAGGATGATTTTAAAACCATTCAGGAAACCCTCATCGCTGCCCGGGGGAAATTGGCTTTCTATCATGGTAAAGAAGGGGCGGCTAACGATTATATGGTAAAACTGCTGAAAATTTGGGATGTGGTAGAATCCAGCTATGCATCTCAACTTACAGAAGAAACACGGGATTTGGTTGAAGGATATGCAGACGGATTGAACCATTATGCAACGCTTCATCCTGATGAAATATATAGTGGAGTTTTCCCCGTTTCTGGCAAAGATGTGATTGCAGGATTTGTGCACCGCATGCCCTTAATGTATGGGCTCGACCGTGTGTTGGGGAAACTGGCCTCCGATGAAAAACCGGAATTTTCTTTTCATCCTGAAAAGACAGAATGGGGACCTTTTGAACAAACATTGATGGGATCGAATGCAGTGGCCGTCAGTCCGAAGCGATCTGCAGATGGCTATACGCGAATTGCCATCAATTCCCATCAGCCGTGGACAGGTCCTGTGGCGTGGTACGAAGCCCATCTCCATAGTGAAGAAGGGTGGAATATGGCGGGTGGTCTCTTCCCCGGATCACCTGTAATCTTTGTGGGACATAATGAACATTTGGGTTGGAGCCATACGGTAAACGCACCGGATTTGGTTGATGTCTATGAATTGGAAATACATCCGGAAGATGAGAATAAATATTTCATCCAAGGGAAGTATGAAGAAATAGAAATTGAAGAGGTGGACATTGAAGTAAAGCTGTGGGGCCCTTTTCGTTGGACATTCAAGCGAGATAAAATGTGGTCTATCCATGGCCCGGTATTTAAAAATCCCCATGGGACATATGGGGTGCGGTTTTCGGGATATGGTGAAGTGCGACAGGTGGAGCAATGGTACCAAATGAACAAAGCCACCAATCATGAAGAATTTGAATTGGCCATGACCACGCAAGCAATACCCATGTTTAACACCGTATATGCAGATAAGTCCGGCAACATTTCTTATGTATATAATGCACTCATGCCCATGCGGATGAGTGATGCCTACGATTGGAAAGGGATCGTCCCCGGGAATACCATCTATTCATTATGGCGTGGATATATTGAGTACGATATGATGCCGCGGGTAGTCAATCCGGAATCGGGATTTGTTCAAAGTGCCAACGCTTCTCCTTATCATGCCACCATTGGAGAGGATAATCCAAAGCCGGGTTTTTTACCGAGGAATCTTGGCATTGAAGTATTTCAAACCAACCGTGCCTATCGCGCCCTTGAAACCTATGGTGCAGATTCATCCATTACGCGAGAGGAATTTTACGCATATAAATTTGATACCAAATATTCGGATAAATCCGTTATGGCCGTAAACCTAAATCAGTTTTTGGATGAAGCCACCAGTGATGATCCCAAGGTTCGGGAAGCATTGGCACTGCTCCGCAATTGGGATTTGGATACAGACAGCACCACAACAGCCATGCATTTGGCATATGATGCAATTCAACCTCGAAGCAATCCGGATCAATATACATATGACTATGATGCCATTATGAATCGATTGGAAAAAGCGGTCGAGACGTATCAATCTATCTATGGCAAGATTGATGTGAAGTGGGGCGATATTCAGCGGTTAAAGCGTGGCGATACGGATTTGCCCCTCAGCGGTGGTCCCGATATTTTCCGTGCCGTCTATTCTCGGAAGAAAGACGGACAGCGGACTGGCACTGCAGGCGATTGTTATTATCAAATTGTAGAATGGAGTCCTAAAGGAAAAGTATCTGCACAAAGCATTCACCAATTTGGTTCGGCCACATTGGATGAAAATTCTCCACACTATGATGACCAAGCGGCCCTGTTTGCCACCCATAAAATGAAACCCGTATGGATGAACTTAGAAGATATTAAATTGAACCTGGAAAAATCCTATCGTCCCGGCGAAGAATAACACGAACGAGGAGCCTATCATGAGAAAACTATTTATCATTCCCCTCATTATTATTTCAGTACTATGGGCAGATCGACCCATCACGGCTGAAGATATTGTCAATATGCGGTATGCATCACAACCTGCCATGAATGATGCAGGGACAAAAATTGCATATGTAAACATTATACCCAGAACAGCAGATGAACCCCGCGGTGGCAGTTATCGTGAAATTTGGGTCATGAATGGAGATGGTTCCGATAAGCGGCAATATACTTCATCGCCTGTCAATAGTTGGTCTCCACAATGGACACCCAATGGCGATCTGTCATTTCTGTCTCGACGAAAAGATCATCATAAATCAACACAGGTGTATGTGATCCCATTGGATGGAGGCGAAGCAAGAATTCTGACGGATCATCAAACCGGTGTCGGTTCCTATCAATGGTCGCCCGATGGAAAATGGATTGCATTCACATCCCGGGACGAAAAATCAAAAGAGAAGAAAGCCAAAGAAAAAGCCGGTTACGATATGATTGTCATGGATGAAGAGCATATCTACACGCGGATTTGGGTTTATAATGTAAAAACGGGACAAACGCAAAAAGTGTATAAACAGAACCTAAATGTAGGTTCATTTGAATGGGCACCAAACAGTAAAAATATTGTGTTTCAGGCCACAGAAAAAACAGGTGCAGATCGAGATTTATTAGAACGATCTATTTATAGAGTAAAAGTGCCCAGTGGTAATCCACGAAAAATTTTAGAAACACCGGGTAAGTTGGGCGACATGGCCATCTCTCCCAATAGTGAAACATTGGCATTTCTAGGTGCCACCACTTATAACGATCCGATTGCACAAAGTATTTACACCGTACCGGTAAAAGGCGGGAAGGCTTCTCTCCATACTCCTGATTTCAAAGAATCATTTATGACGGTGGAATGGGTGAATAATCATACCATTTTGGGCAAATCTTATCGTGGCACAAAAACAGTATTATCCACCATTGATACAAAAGCGCACTCGCCGGAAGGTGTGGCCAATCAAACGGATGTATTTGCACCGAACCAAATTTTATCTTCTGCCACACTTCATGTCGCTTCTGGACAATTGGTCGTGACGGCATCGAGCCACAACCATCCCAATGAAATTCATGTGGGGTCACTTGGGCAATCCACAGTTAAGCGCCTCACCCATTCCAACCCCGATTATGATGAAATTGCCTTAGCGAACCAAGAAACCATTTCTTGGACAGGGACAGATGGCTTAGAAATTGAAGGAGTGCTTACTTATCCATTGAAGTATCGAAAAGGGAAACGGTATCCACTCGTTTTGCAAATACATGGGGGCCCGGAAGGGACCAGTCTAGATGGCTGGAATACACGCGCTTCCTATCCGGTGCAATTATTAGCGGCCAATGGATTCGTGGTATTAGAACCGAACTATCGTGGTAGTGGCGGAAAAGGTGTGGCCTTTTCAAAAGCAGATCACGATGATTTAGCGGGGTTAGAATTTGAAGACGTATTGGCCGGCATCGACCATTTGATTGCAGAAGGGCTTGTGGATGGAAATAAAGTGGGCACAGGCGGTTGGTCTTATGGCGGATATTTCTCTGCATGGGCAGCCACGAAACATTCAGATCGATTTAAGGCATCCATGGTGGGGGCAGGCTTAACCAATATGATCAGTTTCATGGGTACCACAGACATTCCTTATGAAATGTCAGACACCCACTGGAATCAATGGTGGTTTGATAATATGGAACTCCATTGGGAGCGATCACCCTTGGCCCATATCAATAATGCAAAAACACCTACTTTGGTTATCCATGGATTGAAAGATGAACGGGTTCACCCAGAGCAAGGGATGGAATTGTGGCAAGCACTTCGGATAAAAGGAGTGGATACAGAATTGGTCTTTTACCCCAGAGAGCCCCATGGGTTGTTAGAGCGTGCCCATAAATTGGATTACATGGAACGGCTAGTCGGTTGGTATAATAAGTACGTGAAATAATATGAAACTAAAAATCCTATTTTTGACCATTCTATCGAGCCTCCTTTTTTCTCAAGAGGTGATGCCCATTGAAATCCCTTTAAATGGCGAGGCCGCAGAGCGGAGTTTGGAAATGTCCGGCTTGGCTTGGTACGGGGATTATCTCATTCTGATGCCCCAATATGTGAATAAAGATGCGCCGGGGTTTTATGCCTTGAGCAAGACTAAGATTCAACGGTGGCTCAATGGAAATCGATCTGGCGGTTTAACACCTGAAAAGATTGACCTCATCCAGCCTCAATATGATTTGATGATTCCGGGATATCAAGGGTTCGAAGCATTAACCTTTTCCGGCAAGGATGCATATTTAATCATGGAATCAAAATATGATGATGAAATGAATAGTTTTATCGTAAAGGGCCGCATGGACTTTCGTAGAAAAAAACTCACCATCGACCCCGATGCAATGGCGGAGATTCCATTGCCTACTCAGATCAAGAATATGGGCATTGAAAGTATCTTAAAATTTAAATATCGATTGCTGACCCTTTATGAAGCAAATGGTGCCAATGTAAATCCGAAACCTGCAGGATATTTCTTTAATTCAGGATTGAAGGCAAAGGGAGAAGTGCCATTCCCCAATTTGGAATATCGCCTCACCGATGTAACGGAAGTGGATGGGCAAGGCCGATTTTGGGCCATCAACTTTTTCTGGCCAGGAGAGCGAAAACGGCTAAAGCCTGCGGAAGATGGTACCGTCTTAGGCAAAACCCACGGCCAATTTGAACATGTTGAACGGCTGGTGGAATATCAAGTTGATGCGGATAAAATTGCCCGTACCGATTCAAAACCCATTCAGCTGGTTCTGGATAAAAATTCTCGAAATTGGGAAGGGTTGGTTCGGCTAGAAGATCAAGGATTTCTTATGATTGTGGATGAACACCCACGGACGATTTTGGCATTTGTCCCCATCCAGTAAATTTCTGCAAAGAAGTGGTTACTTATGAATAAAAGACAGATTTTTGAATCAACAGGATTACTGAGTGTTGTGGCTTCTCTGGCTTTTGTGGGGTTTGAGATTCGGCAAAATACCAGTGCTGTTCGTAGTGCAACCAATATTGCTATTTCTAACCAAGTCATGGATATAGCTCGGGACATTGCAACAGATGAACGATTGAGCAGATTGACCCATTTAATGATGTTTGAAAACGTACGTGGTGAGGATTTAAGTCCTGAGGATTATGTCAGTCTACAAATGCATGTTTATGCCGGTCTTCGCAGAATAGAGAATATTTATCTACAAGTTCAAGATGGCATCTTGGATTCAGGTGCTTTTGATCAAATTGGGATGAGCTATTATCAAAACAAAATCGCACGAGAGACGTGGGATTTATATGGAAAATATTTCGATAAAGATTTTATCCCCTTTTTTGAGACGCTTCGGGATAGTGTGCCTCAATAAGAATCCCTGTACTATATAATTAAAACGTCCATTTTAAATCACCTTGCCACCCAAGGGCAAAGGTAAGGGAGGAGGCATCGGTCAATGATTGACTCATATAATCCTCCATTTCATAATTTATATTAAATGATAATCCATTCTTGAATGGGACGATCAATTCCAGCATATACTGCATTCGGGATAGATTGTTCTCAACCACCTCGCTAATCTGTTTAAAATATTCCAATTCTAATTTGGTAGAGAATCGATTCGAATCGTGATCCCAGAATAACCCCGTTTTTATATAGGATGTTTTTCGGGTTTCATTTAAATAGTCTGACATATCAAATGCGTGGCCCAGTTCCGTGTTGATCAATCCATTATTATATTGATTGACAAACATACCGAACCCCTGATTAAAATGGTATTGAAGGGCCACATTGGCCCGTGTATTCTTCCGGTAAGATGTAATGGTGTACCGATAAAACTGAGGACGGGTGGCATATTTGTCACTGGATTTATATCGGAGATAGACAAAAGAATCCTTTTTTAATCCATAGGCAAACAATCGCAAATCCCGGAATGTATTCTCCGTTTGCCGATTCAATCGGTAATAACCAAATCCACCATTTAAAGAATCAGAATTGGCCATGCCGCCACGGGCATATTGTTTCCACGCAATGGAATCAGCTTGAGCAAAAAGAGGTGAGGCCATGACCAAAATCAGGCCAAAGAAAAGTCGGTTCATTGTTTGATCTTTTTACCGCTTTCCATGAGAAGAATTGCTGCGACCGTAAATCCGATGGTCATAAAAATAGCCACAACAAGGCTCGAAGTTGGATTTGAATCAGCCACACCCAAAATCGTATAGCGGAGACCATTAATCATATAGTAGATGGGATTGAAGAAACTGGCTTCTTGTGCCCATTCCGGGAGCATTTTTATTGAGTAGAATATGCCGCCCAAAAAGCTCAATGGCGTGAGAAAAAAGTTCTGCATGGTGGCCAGTTGATCCCAGGTTTCTGCCAATTGTCCCAGCAGCAATCCAATGCTGGAGAATGCCCAAGAAACGAGCATAATAAATCCAATGGTGGCTACCGGATCTACAACGGGCATGCCGCTTAATCCCACGCCAACGAGTAGGATCAAAATGCCATTGACTGTTCCACGAACCATACCGCCGATGATGTATGCCAAAGATATTTCAAGACTAGAAAGGGGTGCCTGAAGGAGGTCAGGCAATTGGCCTAACAATTTCATCTGTAGCATGGATGAAGCAGAATTGGAAGTGGCATTTGTAAGGGTATTCATCATGATTAATCCGGGAATGATGAAAAGGGTATAGGGGATGCCGTCGATGGTAGAAATGCGTTTTTCTAGGGTAAACCCAAAAATGAGTATGTATAAAATGGAGGATGTAAGTCCCGGAATCACCGTTTGGCGATATACAGAAAAAAACCGTCCCACTTCTCTCGCAGTCAATGTCAACAGCCCAACCCAGTTCATTTATCCACACTCCCTGTCATTGCGAGCCTAAAAGGCGCGGCAATCTCTAAACACAAATTAGATTGCTTCGTATTCGCCTGTTGGCTCATCCTCGCAAAGACAGTATAAGTGACCATTATTCGTTTATCCCCTTACCGGTGAGGCTCAAGAACACATCCTCAAGAGATGATTTTGTAGTTTCGACCCTTTGGATGTGACATCCAATCTCTGTCAGCTTATTGATAATAATGGGCAAAGCCTCTTCAGGATCTTGAATGGTAAAATGGAGTCTGCCTTCTGTGTAGGTGAAAGTAAAACCTTTTAATGATGTATTTAGATCTACATCCGTATCCGATATATTAATGGTAATGCCCGCTTGCCCCAGTTGATTGGTCAGTTCCTTTGGTGTTCCCTCTTTAATCACATTACCCTTATCGATTATGGCCACCTTGTCGCAGAGCATTTCTGCTTCTTCTATATAATGGGTGGTGAGTAAAATGGTTTTTCCAGCTTTGTGAAGCTCACTAAAATATTGCCAAAGCTCATGGCGAAGTTCCACATCAACACCGGCAGTAGGTTCATCTAAAATGAGAATTTTTGGATCATGGACCAATGCTTTTGCGATCTGAAACCGCCGTTTCATACCACCCGAGAGCTGACGCAATCTGGAGGTGCGCTTTTCTTCTAACCCCAGTCGAACCAGCAATTCATCCACTTTATCTTTGGCTTCTGCCTTTGGAATGCCATAATACCCCGCTTGAAAAAAGAGGAGTTTATCTAAGGGAAAGAACCAATCCTGGGTGAATTCTTGAGCCGAAATGCCCACTTGAGATCGAGTGAATCGATAATCGGACACCGTATCCTTACCAAATACTTCTGACGTACCTTCGTTTTTCCGAACCAAACCGGTAAGAATATTGATGGTGGTGGTTTTGCCCGCGCCATTGGGTCCGAGTAACCCAAAGAATTCCCCATCCCCAATGGTCATATTCACCCCTTTTAAGGCAACCGTATCACCATAACTTTTCTTAAGATTCTTTATAAAAATGGCAGGGATCATTATTTCTCAATATCAAACCCAATGGGCGCATCAAACGGATTGGGAAAATCAAATCCTTCCACCCCGGGGAAGTGAACTATGGATGCGATAAATCCCCACGGGATAAGCATGGAGGCATTCACATCCTTTTCACCTTGTGGCTTTCCATCTTTAATAATAGGAACCTGAAAAGCAGGATGGTCTACCCACAAACCATATTCATCATAGCCCACCACTTTTACATAGATTTTATTTTTATCAATCCCCAATTCTTTCAGTGGATCATGACCGTCGAGAACAATCAGTACTACATCATCCAAGACATCATCAATCTTCATCGGTGCTTTATCCATATGGCGCTCCTTTAATTGCCTTCAATAATTTTATATATACCGCCATTGTATTCGACAATATACAACTCCCCATCCGCATCTTCTCCAAAGGAGGAGATATAGGTAGTGAATTCACCATTGGCCAAATTGATTTCTTCCGTTCGATTTTCAAATTCGGTGGCTTTTCCATTCACCACTTTAAATGTCCAAGAATTTCCGGAGCAGTAATCCCCGAATATATAATAACCATTCAATCCTTTGATGGCTTTCCCTCGGTATACATATCCACCCGTAACGGAACACCCTTCTGCATCCGCTTGAGAACCGCCACCAAGAACTACCATATAATTGGCATCATTTGGATATTCAATTATGGGCATGGTTAAACCCTCTTTAGGGCAATTGTCTTTCGGGTTGTAGCAATGGCTCGCTTCCATGAGCCGCCAACCATAATTCACACCGCCGGGACTGTCAGCCGGTTCATAATTAATCTCTTCCCATTTATTTTGACCCACGTCCCCATAATAGATATCACCGGTTTCACGGTCGAAAGAAAATCGCCATACATTTCGGAAGCCCCACGCCCAAATTTCACCGCGCTTATCTTTCTGGCCATAATAAGGGTTGGACTTCGGTATGCCATAAGGATGTGTATTTACATCAATCCGAATTACCTTACCAAGGATGGTGTTCAAATCTTGTCCCGCGTTTAATGGATCGCCGGCCTTTCCTCCATCCCCAATGGAAATATAGAGATATCCATCCGGACCAAATTCCATATGTCCGCCATTGTGATTCCGATAGGGCTGCTCTAAATCGAATAATTTCCGTTCAGAGTAGTGGTCAGTCTGCAAATTCGTTTTGGCAGAAAATTCAGAGACAACTGTATATCCATCATTATTCATATAATTGACATAGAATTTTCGATTGTTAGCAAAATTCGGGTGAAATGCGAAACCAAGCAAACCCCGTTCATCACCGGGGCGAACAGGATTCACCACCTGTTTGTCAATATCCAAAAATGAATTTTTTAATACAGTACCATTTTGAATGACCTTGATGCGTCCTGCTTGCTCTACAACATAGAGCAGATTGGCATCTTTTGGGTGCGATGTTACGAAAATAGGTTTTTTAAATCCATCTGCAATCAATGTGGAAGAAAGGGTAGTTCCCTGACCAAAAAGAAAAAATGGAATAGTGAGAAGTATTTGTTTAATCATAGGAGAAGTTAATAAAAGATTTTAAATAAAAATGATCAAAGTCTCCTGACTTTGATTGGGGTCAGGAGACCCCAAAGATTCATTATTTAATTATCTATTGAATAAAATTCTTTTTTCACGAAATCATTTCTAAAAATTCTGCTTCCGATAAAACAGGGATACACAAATCTTCGGCTTTTTTTAATTTAGATCCTGCGCCGGGTCCTGCTACAAGAAAATCTGTTTTCTTGCTCACTGATCCACTGGCCCGACCACCATTGGCTTCTGCCATTGCCTTGGCTTCATTTCGGCTGAATTGGGTGAGTGCGCCGGTAAATACAATGGTTTTGCCAAGGAGGATTTCACTTTTTGGTCCTTCAACCGATTCAAGTTGAACGCCGAGAGATAAACAGGATTCCACCACATCCACGTTGGCGCAATCTGACCAAAATGTTGTAATGGTTTCAGCCACTATAGGACCAACCTCATCAATGGATTCCAATTCTTCGGTAGAAGCGGACATTAATGTATGGATATTTCCAGAAAAATAATTTTCTAAAACTTTGGACAAATGAGCCCCCACATTTCGGATACCTAGGGCATAAACAAAACGGGAAAAAGTGGTCTCCTTGGCATCCTGGATTGCGGATAAAATGTTTTGAGCGGACTTTTCTGCCATCCGTTCTAGGTTCACCAAATCATCAAAGGTGAGTTCAAAAATATCATCCACGGTCAAGATCAATTTTTTCTCCACCAATTGGTCCACGAGTTTTTCGCCAAAGCCGTCAATATCCAATGCCGTTTTCGAAACAAAATGCTTAATCCGTCCTTTCACTTGAGCTGGGCAGGAGAGGTTTTGACAGCGAGCTACGGCCTCACCTTCCGGGCGAAACACATCATGCCCACAGGCAGGACATTCACTTGGCAACTGATAAGGGACAGCGGATTTCAGTCGTTTATCTTTGACCACTTTGACGACTTCAGGGATCACATCACCTGCGCGCTGAATCCACACCGTATCCCCAATGCGGACGTCCTTGCGGTTAATTTCATCCTGATTGTGGAGGGTTGCGTGGGTCACCACCACACCGCCTACATTCACTGGTTCTAGGTGAGCAACAGGGGTGACGGCGCCAGTTCGTCCCAAGGACGGAACAATATTATTCACCACCGTTGTGACTTGCTGTGCTTTGAATTTACCTGCAATGGCCCATCGGGGTGATCGGCTTCGGATACCCAATGCATTTCGCTGATCCATTCGGTTTACTTTAAATACAGTGCCATCGATCTCATAGGGAAGATCATTTCTTTTCGCTTCCAAATCGTTGTGAAAAGCAATCATGTCCGAAGTGGATTTCACAACCTGCACTTTTGGGTTCACCGGAAATCCCCATTCTTTTAATGCATTAAGAAAATCAAAATGGGTTTCAAAAGATGCCCCTGAAATTTCGCCGGATTCATAACAATAAATACTTAACGGACGTGTGGCTGTGATGGCTGAATCGAGTTGCCTCAAACTGCCTGCAGCCGCATTTCTGGGATTTGCAAAGGTGGGAAGACCATCCACTTCTCTTTCTTCATTTAATTTTTTAAACCCAGATAAAGTCATAAATACTTCTCCACGGACTTCCAGTAAACTGGGTATATCTCGTTTTTCTGACCGCAATGAAAGAGGTATGGCACCAATGGTTTTGAGGTTTTGGGTAATGTTTTCTCCGGTGAAACCATCACCCCGCGTGGAGCCATGTATTAAAAGACCATTTTCATAAACAAGTTCAACACCAAGACCATCCAGCTTTGGTTCTGCTACGAGTGTTACATCATCATCTGTATCCAATCCTTTTTTAATCCGATCCATAAATGCATTTAACTCATCTGTATCCATGGCATTGGCTAGAGATAACATGGGCTGACGATGGGTAATAGATCCAAAGGCGGAAAGGGGAGGTGCTCCAACCCGTTGGGATGGTGAATCCGGTGTAATTAAATCTGGATGGTCATCCTCAAGTGATTGTAATTCTCGGAGAAGTTGATCGTACTCGCTATCAGAAACAATGGGGTCATCCAATACATAATAGCGATAATTATGGTCATTTAATTTTGTGCGGAGATCCGCAATGCGTGAAGTAGCGTCAGTCAAATTAATTCCGGTATGCGGCCCGTTGTTTATAGTATTCCACGGGATTCACCAAAGGCTGTACTACCGGCGTGAGTATACCTGCGCTGTCAACAGGTGTGGCATAGGCTGATCCATTATGTAGTGTGACCACAAAAAAATATGCGATTTTTTCTGCAGGCTTTTGTTTTGGATCATAGGTGAATAAGTAACGATTGGCAGTGACTTCAAAAGGAATCTCCATTAATCGTTTCATCTTATCTGTTTTGTAAAAAAGGCTGACAGACCTTAATTCTGATTTTGGGAATTGGGTAAACACTTCTAAATCAAATTGTCTGGAATTAAATATCACTTTATTCGGATGATGAAATACTTTTGGCGTGAACGAAAATTCCGGCGATTTAAAATCGAGAGAGAAGTCTTCCTGCCCAAATAGAGTGCAGCAGGCTAAGAAAGGGAGAAATTTACGAATGGCTAGTCCTCTAGGACGAAGTGAAGGTAACGCATTTTTTATACCAGTGATCGTATGTCACTTGCTTCCGAATCATATAATCGGCGGTACACCGCGCATTGGCCGTACACACATCCGCATTTTTTCCCCGCACATTATAATGCATAACCACCACATATTTTTTGAATGGCTTTTTGGCGTACTGCCCCATATTGGCTAAAGCGGATACTGCAAAACTTAAATCGTCGCTAGATCGACTTCGGTCCGCCATTATTTCAACCTGATAAATTCGATCGCCACCGTCTTTATAGATTTTCAATCCGGTCAGCTTGGGTGCAGAATGATTTCGCTTAAAGTATTGAGGAGTCATGGCTGCAATTTGCTGATCCGTAAATTTGGGTTTACCAGCGATTAAAAATGAAAATGCCATTAAAATAGTTAATATCGTTTTCATAATGATTTCCTTCTTTTTGAAATGAATACTAATCCCAATAAAATTCCGATTGCGCCGAAAACAACGGCCATTTGCACCCGTTTTGGATGATACACAATGGATGCCGCCTCAATCACGTAGTCATCATGGATGAACGCATCAGAGCCAAAAGTCCACCATAATGTATCATTGGATACTGAATCTGCATTAGATGCAGTAATTACGCCCGGCAGAACACCGGCAAATTTAAATGAATCATCGTGGAGTTTTACTGTAATGTTTGCTTCAGATACAAATGGCATCATGGCTGCCATACAGATGTCGGCAAATCCTTCAGGCAGATCTTTGGAAAAAGGTCGAAAATTAGTTTCAATCAATTGAGCGGGTAGAACAAATGATTCATTTCCGCCAGCGTTAGATTCATCCAAAATACCAAAAAGATTACCCGCTTCTTCCGCTTTGTAAAATACACCGCGAAAATGATTGATGATTCTTTCGATAAGGAGATTATCGAGTTCATGATCGTCTTTGAGATTTTCAAGTCCCATTTTTAGGCAATACATAATGATTTCAGTTTCGACTTTTTCATTTAAATCTTCTTTACCCGTATCGCTCATGGCTTTGGATAATAGTGGATATTTATTGTGGATACCACGTCCCTTAAATGTTTTATTGAGGGTGTATTGAGTGGAAAATAAATAGGATGTTTTTTCAACCACAATCGGATGCCGTTGAGGCGCGGGCCCTTTGTTGGTATCATGGAAAGTGGTGGCCCCTTTAAGGATCGCTTGGGAGGTAATAATATGAACTGTTTCTCCCGATTCCTTATCTCCCTTTTGGACGATGTCAGACGCCCATTTGCCTCCGGCCGGCAGTGAAAAATCTCTGTCGTAAATATCTTTTTCATCACCCTCACTTCGGAATTGCATCAAGTATTTTCCATCAGGAAAAACGCGTACGGTGATGAGGGTTTCAACGCATTGAAATGAGAAGAAAACTGTAAAAAATAAGAGGACTAATTTTGTGTTCCGCATACCTATAATTTACATGTTTCTACGAGGGGAGAAAACAAAAAGGGCCACGATTGTGACCCTTTGAATTTTATGAATTTGGGTGTGTTTTAAAAGGTCATTCGCAATGATGTTTGTAATGTGCGAATGATCAATAGTGCATCGGCGCCGGTCACATCACCTGTTGGGTCAAACCGGCCGGTGATCACATCGGCTTGCATAATGCCGCGCTCTGAACAAAGGGCCATGGCATTGTAGGCAAAATGACTGCTTGGCACATCACTGAAACGGCTATTCGCTTCACCAAAATACTTTGTTTCTAGACTTTCATCCCGCGTGGCCACCACCAATAACCGTTGAACGGCCAGCGCATAGTTAGCACGATTGATATTGTCGTCAGGATAAAAGTTCCCATCCGGCTCCACATTCATGATGCCATAGCGAATCATGTCTTTAATCCAGGTCTCCGCCCAATGATTCCTTGAATCGTTGGGGACCACAATGGTTGCTGTTTGGCTCGCTTGGGATGGGGTTTGAAATCCGGCATTTTGTGTGGTGGGCATCCGATCAAACAGCACACCAATTTTTAATTCTTCGGCAAACAGGACGGCTAAATCTGCCCGATTGATTCGTTCTTTTAAAGCTACCTTTTTACCGACGGCAGTGCCCGGCATGGCACGGACGATTTTTTGGGCCAATTTCCATTTTGAATCAGCTTTGCCTGCATAGTCGCCACGCATATTCACCACTTTGCGGAAATAATCCTCTGCATCATCAAATTGATAATTATAGAGATGCGCCACACCGAACCAGTAATTGGCCCCTTCGTGGTCTTCATCTCGTTTTAATGCTGTTTCTAAATAATCCTCTGCCCGTTTAAACCATCGCTTTTCTGAATCTCGCATTGTAATCCAAACTTGGGCGCTTAATGCTAGGGCCTCCGGATCCTTTTTCCCTCGGCTGGCACATTTGGATGCATAGTTTTTTGCTTCTTTATTATTTCCCAGATGGGCATGGGCTAAACCGAGCCCCCCATATCCAAGGGCGAATTTTTTATCCAGATCGATAGAACGCTGGAATGATTTGATTGCCTGTTGGTAATCACCATTCTCAATGGCGCGCATCCCGGCCTTATAGTGATATTCAGGCGTATCCACGTCACTTTCAGGTTTGGTGGCACAGGCCGCTAAGAGCAATAAAATTAAAATTGGTGTATTTTTAAGATATTTCTTTAACATAATGCATTCCTTAAAAAGTTTGGTTACAGAGAATATACCGTGAATCAACCATAAATAAAAATAACGGGAATTCAGCCATTTGATCCAGATCACATCTCTTATCATTATATATTGTTTCTCGTCATCGAATTGGATAATTTACCCTGTAAATGTATACGAACTTAAGATGGATGAATATGGTAAAATTCTCTTTTAGGCAACTGATACTACTTTGCCTCACAGGATTATCACTTCTGTGGGCCCAAGGACAAACGGCCACAGGTGTTGGCTATGGCCTCACAAAAGATGCGGCCGTTGAGCAAGCCAAGCGCGATGCGGTTGAACAAGGATTGGGGGCATATATGACCTCAAGCACCACGGTTACGGCGACATCCATTGAAGATAATATTTACTCAAAAGCCCAGGGATTTGTCAAATCGTTTAAGATTATCAAAGAAACCAAAGGCCCTGACGGCAATTTTGAAATCACCATTGAAGCGCAAGTAACGGATATGATCGATCAGGTCATGGCTGATGAGGCGGCCCTTCAAACATTGCTCAATGCCATGAATCGCCCTCGCATTATATTTATGATTCGTGAAGAAAATTTAATTGACAATACACCCACAGATTTTGCAGAAACCAAACTATTATCCATGTTCTATGATAAAGGGTTTGACGTGGTGGATCGCCAATTAGTCCAAGCCCTAAGAGGAGAGCAGGATTATGAACAAGCCTTAGCGGGCAATGTATCGGCCGCAGCGAAAATTGCAGCCCAGCTTGGGGCAGAAGTGATCGTGATTGGAACAGCTAAAATTTCATCTGGAGGGAAGGTGTACAATATGCATTCCGGGCAGGCAGATATAAATGCAAAAATTATTCGGGCAGATACAGGGGAGATATTAGCTGTTGTGCCCCAAGCCCGTGGGAAAAAGCCCCATATTTCTCCATCCACTTCCGGCGTGAATGCAGCGAACCAAGCTGCTGGTGTATTAGGCACAAATATTATCTCCCAGCTCATAACAAAATGGAGCACCCAACAGTCCAATTTTATCAAAGTATATATCGTGTTGAAAGGGGCGGACTTCATGTCGTACATGACATTTGAATCTTTCCTAAAAGCACAGACTGTTTCGGGGATTCGGAATGCCTACGCAAAAAGTTTAAATGATGGTGTAGCAGAATATGAAGTTGAATTTGAAGGAAAATCCCAAGCGCTCGCCATGGGATTGGCCCAAACCAGTCCAGATGGATTAAATTTTAAGGTCACCGGATTAACCGGCAATAGAATCACAGCAGAAGTTGTTCAATGATGAGGTATCCTATGAAGAGATTAATCGTATTAATAGCCATTTTATTTAGCACGGCCTTTTCACAAGGTGTGGTCACCCAAATGGAAAAGGGCAGTATTAATTATTCAGATCAAACTATTTCAGCCGTGGGAATTGGATTTGTCCCTCAAAATGCAATCAATGCAGGGCAAGCCCGACGAATGGCACTTCGGATCGCGAAACAGGATGCATTGCGACAGTTGATTGAAATCGTGAACGGGGTAACCCTCACCAGCGAAACCACAATGAGCGGTGCTATGGTGGATGATGTCATTAACACAAAGGTCCAAGGATTTATTCGCGGTGCCCGCCAAACGGGACAGCCCAAATATTTAAGTGACACATCTGTTGAAGTGGAATATGCAGTACCCATGAGCGGTATATCCGATATTGTTTTACCGCCAGTCACCATTCCCACACCAGCAGCAGGGACACCGGCAGAAACCGCCACGCCAACCACTGGGGGAATTACTGGCGTAATTATAGATGCGCGCGGACTGAAAGCGCGGCCGGCCATGGCACCAAGAATTTTAGATCAAAATGGAAATGCAGTTTATGGCCCCGGCACATATAGTCGGGAATATGCAGTTACCAATGGCGTAGCAGGTTATTCCAAATCATTAGAAGCGGCCCAAAAAGACCCGAGGGTCATGGGGAATCCCTTGGTGGTCAAAGGGGTTGCCACGGCGGGGACGAACAGGACTGATATCACCATTTCCAATGCAGATGTTTCAAAAATTGATGCGGCAAATCGAAGTCACAATGTACTGAAAGATTGCCGCGTATTGATCCTGTTGGATTAAATACCTATAGTAACAAACAGAAAAGGATGCGGACTACCATGAGATTGAAATTAATCTCAACCTTAATCATGATGGTTGCCCTATTGGTGGGGCAGGATTCATCGAAAGCAAACGGCGAAAAGAAAGATCTCGTTATAGGGGACATTGCGCCCTCATGGGCATTGATGTATGCCCCGGGCCAGTTTGAATTTTTAAAAAACTGGACGGAAGAAGAAGGGAAGCGATTGCGGAAATTCACCACCCAACCAGATCGTCATGCTGTACTCATGAGCTTTTTCGCTACGTGGTGCAAGCCCTGCATGAAAGAATTGCCGATCCTTGAAGAGGTATATCAAAAATATAAAGATGAACGCATCAAATTTTTTCTGATTGATATTACAGAAGCGACTCGAAATAACCCGGGGGAAGTTTATGGGATGGCCTATAAAAATGTGCCCAAAGCAGGTCCATTTTTAAGGGAGAAGGGGGTCACCATGCAGATCCTTTATGATACCCGAGGGTCAGCCATGAAACGTTATAACGCACAAATTTTACCGCGCTTGTTCATGATGGACGGGAATCGAAAAATAACCTTAACACGGCGTGGGTTTCATGAGGGGGAAGAAGAAAAATTCACCAAGGAATTATCCGAAGAGATTGAACGTCTCTTGGCGGAACTACCGCCACCAAAAAACGGAACCAGGTAAATTGTGAGCCAGCCCACAGGGAGATAATGGGCAGCCTTACTAAACTTAAGCAGAATGTGAGCCAATTATGAGGGTATACAAAAAAACAATCGTTTGGAGTCTCGTGTTAGGCATGGTGTGGGGACATGCGCAACAGGGTGTCCAAAATGTGCTAAATGATCAAACATCTGCGATGATTGCAGAGGGGAAGCAAACTGTAGCCATTCTAGATTTTGAAGGGCGCGGTATTTCTCAAATGGAAGCAGCTACACTTACCGATCGCCTCCAAAGTGAAATGGTTGTCACCGATGCTGTGATTTTAGTCGAGCGAAACCAAATGGAAGAAATCCTGAATGAGCAAGGATTTCAGCAATCCGGTTGTACTTCTGCTGAATGTGCGGCTGAGGTGGGTGCCCTCCTTGGTGTGCAAAATATGGTATCCGGTGCTTTCGGTAAGCTGGGAAACTCCTACACCATTGATGCAAAATTGTTTTCTGTCGAAACCGGTGCCACGATTCGAACCGTGAGCAAAACATATAAAGGCCCTGTAGATAATCTTTTAACTGTGATTGAAATTGTAGCGTGGGAAATTGTAGGCCTCACACCGCCTGCGGATAAAGTAGCCATCATTGAAGCAGCGGATCCTTCTTTGGCTGTGCTCCCGGTCGCTGAGCCGAAAAAACCCATGAGCAAGGGCGCCAAGCGGACCCTTTGGGCCGTCATCCTTATTGGCGGTGGATTGGGTGGCGCTTATGCCGCTGGACTTTTTGACCCGAAACCTGTGCCTCTCCCTGAAGCACCTACATTGCCGGAGGGTTAGACCATGATGAAAAAATTATTATCCCTTAGTATTTTTCTTGTTTCCTTCGCTTTTGCAGAGAAAACCCATAATCCCATATATGTTGATGCAACAAATGGGGATGATAGATCCGGAGCGGGAACATCCAGTTCACCTTATCAATCCTTAAGTAAGGCTATTGAAATTGCTGTGGATGGCGATTCTATCCTGGTGAAAGCGGGGACTTATACAGGTAGTCTCAATAGAAATCTAAGTATCAGTAAAAAATTATATATTTATTCTGAAAGTGGAGCCGCTTCAACTATTCTGGACGCAGAACAGTCGGACCGGCACTTCTATTTTACAGGGACAGCAGTGGATTCCAGTTTTAAATTAATTGGATTTACTTTGAAAAACGGAAAACCCAACTCAAATGATTCGGGTGGATCCATTTATGTGACAAACGGATCAAATCCTGTATTTGACAGTTGCATATTTGAATCAAATCAAACAAAACATAGTGCCTCAAATTATTGGATGAGCGGTGGCGCAATGTACTTCACTTGGGGTGCGCCGATTATAAGAGATTGTACATTTAAGTACAATAGTTCGGATGCTTATGGTGGCGCAATTTATGTTAATAATTCAATTGACTCGATTAATACCGTCATTGAGCGGTCAACATTTTATGGAAATGAGTTGACACCCTATCCATACAATGAATCTTGGGGTGGCGCAATTTATGTACAGGGATCCCCTAATATTTCTGACTGTACTTTTGATTCTAATTTGGTAAAAATGAATAGTTCGTGGAATAATTATGGAGCGGCCATTTACATTTCCGGGTCATATGTGAATACAAGTAGTACCACGGCTGTAGATACGGTCATCAATATTCAACGAACCATTTTTAAACAAAATCAGGTGTTGGCCGGCGATGGGGGCGGTGGCGCAAAAGGTGGCGCTGTTAATATCTCAGGTCGAAGAAAAGTCATTTTTGAAAATTGTTTATTTAATAGCAATTCGGTTACATCTTCTGCATGGTCGGACCAATGGGGCAGTTATAATTCAAATGGAGAGGGTGGTGCCATTCGGATAGAAATGTATGATCGCTGGTCCGGTTCAACTTATGAGCCATATAACCCAGTAGTTTTTATTAATAATACATTTGTAAATAATGTGGCAACCGGTAGCGGAAACAACTCCGGGCAAGGTGGTGCTATATATTATTCATACCGTGAAAACTCAGTCATGATCAATAATGTTTTTCATGGAAATTCGGTTAATAATAATGCTGATAGCACAGACTTTGATATCAATATTAATACAGATTCAGAATTTAATTTTTCAAATAATGCATTTCAGTATTTTGATGGATCAAAATATGGGTCTGAATATAATATTTCTAGTAATGATAATAAAATAGGTGTGGATCCGGCTTTTGATTCATCAAATACTTATCCTTATTCTCTTCATGATCGTAGTCAGTTAATTGGTGCCGGGATTGCTTCTCTAACAGTTGGAAGCCATACATATAGCGCTTCAAGCGATGATATCAATAAAAACTCCCGACCGTCTCCGTCAGGATCAAATCCCGATATTGGTGCATATGAAAATGCATTGGGAACTTCTCCCTATCCAACAAATGTAAGCGGAGTTTCTGCGACTGTTGCGAATCAGCAGGTTACTTTAACATGGGCATTAAATACTGAAACGGATATGGCATCCTACAAGATTTATCAAAGCCGAACTTCTGGATTCTCAACATCCGCCGATAGTCTTGTGGCAACTGTATCTCATCCATCCAGTGGGTCAACTATATCTACGACATTAACAGGGTTGACCAATAAGACGACCTATTATTTTTTAATTACGGCTGTAGATAGTGACGACTATGAAGGATCGCCTTCTGCCGAAGTGAGTGCAATGCCCTATTATAAAGGACCAACTTGGTACGTGGCAACATCTGCAAATGGTGGCAGCGACTCAAATGAAGGATCCTCATCAGCACCATTTTTCTCTTTGAAAATGGCTGTTGATTCTGCGTCTACAGGCGATACAATTTCCATCGGAGCGGGCACCCATCAGTACACGTCCAGTTCTTATTGGAATATGAATTTTAATGGATCTAAATCCTTAATCATAAAGGGGCAGGGAAAAACTTCAACCATATTGGACGCTCAATCCAAAGATCGCCATTTTTATTTTGGGATGGGTACAGCAGCCATTGATACCAATTTTAAGGTGATGGATTTAACACTTAAAAATGGACAGCCATCAAGCCAAGACCGGGGTGGGTCTGTCTATATCAATGCTAAATGGGATCAGAGTAGTACATCTTGGTCTTCATCAGGGCCATTATTCCAAAATATAAATTTTGAAAGTAATAAATCAAAATCAGGTACGGGTGAATGGGATTACAATGATGGTGGTGCTGTGTATATCGATACATGGGCAGCACCACATTTTCGAAATGTAGAATTCAATTATAATATTAACAGAGGTCGTGGCGGTGCCGTTTTTAAACAAGGGAATTGGAATAGCCGTGGGAATGCCCCCGTATTTGAAAACTGTACCTTTAATGGAAATGAATCAGATGCAGGTGCAAATCAATGGCAGGCAAGTGGCGGTGCCGTTTTTATTCATGGCCCTGCCATATTTACCAATTGTGTGTTTGATTCAAATAAAGTGACCACAAATTCAAATAACAACGGTGGCGGTGGTGCAATCGCCATTTCTCCTCAATATAACAATCAAAATGATGACCGGATTGATATTAGTATTGAAAATTGCACCTTTTCTAATAATAGCATTGTACCCGGAAGTAATGGAGGCCAATCCGCGGCTGGTGGTGCTATTTATATAAACCAACGGGCAAAGGCTGTAATCCAAAACAGTTTGTTTTACCATAATATTGCCGAAGGTGGTATAAGCGTTCAGCAATGGGGGACTAACTATAATGGCGGTCACGGTGGTGCCATTCATACTGATATTTCACGCGACTGGAATAATAGTACAAATTCATATGAATATAATGGTGAATTGATTTTTATCAATAACACATTGACTCTGAATGAAGCCAGAGGTTCCTCAAATAACGGACATGGTGGTGGTATCTATTTTCAGCATGCACAGCAGGCATATTTATTTAATAATATTGTTTGGGGGAATAAGGCCAATAGTTCAGACGATGAACAGAAATCTATATATTTTCATCGGGACAATAATGATTTTCGCTGGTCAAATAATTCAATTCAATATGTAGATGCAACCTCATTTGGGGATAATAATCTAAAAGAAAATCCGGAATTTGTAGGTTCCGGAACCACCCCATATGCACTTCATGACAGAAGTACTTTGATTGGCGCAGGGGTATCTTCTTATGAAAATTACAGTGCACCCACTACAGATATTACTGGTGTAGCCAATAGTCGACCAAATCCATCAGGATCTAATCCGGATTTAGGGGCCTATGAAAACAGACTTTCTACAACACCCTATCCTTCTCAAGTGGCAGGACTGAAAGCAAAAGGTGGGGATGGGTCTGTAACATTATCTTGGACGGCCAATTCTGAAACGGATATGGCCAAGTATTTTGTATATCGTGATACATCATCATTTACAGCTGGAAGCTCCTATTTGATAGACTCCACCACGACAACTACATACACCAATACAGGATTAAATAATGCGACACGATATTATTTCCGCGTTGCGGCTGTTAACAGCTCTGGTTATGTAGGGGCTGCTTCTCAATCCATAGATATTACGCCCGCTTATACGGGGCCAGTATGGTACATGGCCGTTACTGATTCAGGTGGATCTGATTCCAATGAAGGCTCAGAAGCATCGCCGTTACTGTCTCTTTCGAAAGCAGTAGAAAAAGCAGCCACGGGAGATACAATTCTCATCGGTGATGGTACTTACTCTGGAGGAGATAATCGAGAGGTGTATATTGATGGATCCAAGCAATTGGTTATCCAATCAATTAATGGTAAAGAAAAAGTCATTTTTGATGCTGGCGGATTTGGGCGGCATCTTGTTTTAAATATTAATGATGGATCCCATGCCATCGATAGTACATTTGTTATTGAAGGCATTACCTTTAAAAATGGTGGTAAAAATTCAGAAGGCGGATCTATCCGTATAGTTGGATATAACGGTTGGAACCAATCGACCCAACAAAATATAACTTTAAAGGCATCCCCAAAGTTTAAGAATTGCACTTTTTACGGAAATAATGCCTCTTGGTATGGTGGTGCAATTTATATCGATAATGGTGATCCCATTTTTGAATCGTGCTTATTTGATAGCAATTCAGTTGACGGAACCGGAAGTAGTAATCAAGGTGGCGCTGTATATGTTAATGATGGTTCTCCTCAATTTAGATCCACCACTTTTAGTCAAAATAAAGCATATTTTGCAGGGAACACCAACTTTAGTGTTGAAGGCGGTGCAATCTATTTTCATGGTCCGGAATCCGCTAAAATTTTAGATTGTACTTTTTCAAATAATCAGGCCTACTCAACGGTAGGCTCACCTTCCGGTGGTGCGATTTTTGTTGGTGATGATTATGATATTACTAATAATGAAGAATTAACAATTGATCGAACCACATTTAATGGGAATACGAATGAAGCAGCTAATGGTGGGAACAACCGTGGCGGTGCCCTCTATATTCGTGGTGGCGTGAAAATCACCAACTCCCTATTTTATGATAACCATGTGTATACAGGTGGTAATGGATTTTGGCCCGGTGGTGGCGCCATATCTTTTGAAATCCATGGTCGTTATAATCAAAATACGAATCAGCAAGAATATCCAAGGACATACCTAATTAATAATACGATTGTGAATAACACGATTGAATATGTGGGTGCAAACGCAGGTAGAAGAACCGGTTCAGGTGGCGGTATAAATATGTATGGCGGCAACAACTTAAATGGCGTTTGGTTTAATAATATAATCTGGAGCAATGAATCTGAATCCAATAAAGATATTGAATGGGATAATCAGACTCCACTGATATTTGGTCATAATGTTGTTGAAGATGTGTATTCTGGGATTCCTATTACTGAAAACCTCTATTCCAAGGATCCAAAATTCACCGATACAACCAACCATGTATATTCACTCTCTGATGCCAGTTACTTAATCGGAAAAGGCGTTTCAAGTTTTGATGGTATTTATGCACCGAATGTCGATATCAATGGCAGTTCAAGACCCAACCCATCCGGTTCATCCCCAGATATGGGTGCCTTTGAGCATGAATTAGAAGCCAGCCCATACCCATCACAAGTGGCCAATCTTGCCGCGAAGGGCGGTCATAAACTCGTATCCTTGGCATGGGATGCAAATTCAGAAACGGATATCGCCTCGTACACAGTTTATATGTCTACCGTAAAGGATTTTATTCCTTCCTCAGCGGATAGTTTAACCAGCGTTACTACAAATAGCTATACCACTAGTGATACATTAATTAATAAAACAGAATATTTCTTTGCTGTTGCTGCGATTAATGAAAAAGGAAACATGGGTGAACATTCTGAGACGGTTCATGCCATTCCATATTATCGAGGACCAAAGTGGTATGTGGCTGTGGATGGAAATAATACCAATGATGGAGATCAATCATCACCATTATCAGACTTACAGACAGCAATTGATTCAGCAAAAACGGGTCATGAAATTATTTTATTAGCGGGCACTCACACAGGACCGGGGAACCGCAATATTCGATTAGACACGGGCATTCCGCTAAGTATTTATGGTGACCTTTCAGCCAGTGCAGATGAAGTAATATTAGATGCTGAAAATAGCGGTAATCATTTTGAAATAGAGGGTGCTTATGACAGCACACTTGTTTTTGCTAATATCACATTCACCCGCGGTTCGGGGATGCACGATGGAGATCAAGCGGAAGGCGGCTCTTTTCGATTGCGTGGAGATACATATTGGGATGACGATAAAGGGACAGATGTCCATGAAAACCCATCTCCCAAATTTGTAAATTGTATTTGGACTGAAAATAATGCCTCTGGAAATATTTGGGGAAAAGGTGGTGCTATTCATTTGCAGAATGCATCGCCCGAGTTTTTTAATTGTGTTTTTGAGAATAATAGCGCAAAAACTCAAGGTGGTGCAATCGTGGTTAGTAGTGACCATACTCCGTACTCATATTCAGCACCTATATTTAGGCACACCATATTTAAATGGAATGCAGTCAATAACCAATCTGAATCATCATGGGGTGGCGCTGTAAGTATTGCTGGTGGTGCCAGTATGGGTACATTTATTGATTGTCGATTTGAAAGCAATTCGGTACGCAGTCAAGATCGGAATGCGAATGGGGGTGCAGTGAGATTGAATGATTGGACTGAGACCATGACAGAATTCACCACATTTGAGCGATGTGTTTTTGTAAAAAATTATGCAGAAAGTGTGAATGCTGGTGCACATGGAGGTGCAATTTCTTCAGAATCACCCATTACCATTATTAATTCATTAGTTGTTGGCAACCAAGGAAAAGGAGACCACGGTGGCGGTGGCGGATTAAATTTCAGTATTCATGATAGAAATGGTACAGTTGGGCAATCTGTATTAATTAATAATACTATTGTTGGGAATGAATTCAGAGACCGAAATGGGAATTATGCCCATGGTGGTGGTGGCATAATGGCCATGGGCGCCGGCAACCAAGGTGGCCTTTGGTTTAACACGATTGTTTATGGCAATCGCTCCGGGAATGACAATTCAATTCTAAAAGATGATGGTGCCAATATTGATATGAGTCACCTTAATGTGGATGACGAAGAAGGCAAGCCATGGTTCAATGCAGAAACCATGACAACACATAAGCCCAAATTTAAAAATCCTGGTGGTGAAGATTTTAGACTCAGTTTTACAAGCCAATTGATAGATGCCGGAACAGATCATTATGGTGGCCAAAAAGCACCGACAGTAGATATCCGAAATTATTATAGGCTTGGTACAACTGATATTGGCGCCTATGAATTTGGTGCCAGTAAGTATATTCTTGATTTGGCTGATGATATATCTCCCATAAGTCGTGATACAACCTATCTATCCAGAGATCAAGAGTTTAATATCACTATCAAAACCAATGATAACCAGGGCAATATTGTTACGGCTGAAGAAAGAGTGAAATGGTTTATTGCCCCGACAGATAAACACGTCACAATAGTAGAAAATGATACAGTTACATCCAATGGTGAAGCATCAGTAAAAGTGAAAGCCACCGGAATCACAGGATTTAAATTCCGTGTAGGTGTGGATATTGCTGATGCAGTCAGGGTGACAGAACTATATATCATTGAGCGACAGGTAACTGGTGCACCACCACCAGTTTCGGATATAGCAATTAGTCCTAGTGATTGGACAAATCAGAACAAATTCACGATTTCTTGGACAAACCCTGATGAAGGCGCTTATGGCCGAGAATTCTTAGGCGCTGTCGTGAAACTTGGTGATGACTATCCCGAATATATCAACCGAACTAGCGAGACACAGTTTGATGTGAATACTGTTGAGGTAGAGGTTCCGGAATTGGGTGAATGGCAATACAAAGTATGGCTAGTGGATGAGCTTGGGAATGATTCAGAGGATAGTGCATCTGCTGTTACGGCAAAATTTGATAACCAGTCTCCAGATGAATTTTGGCTCCATTACCCCAGTCCAGATGTATGGGAAAGCGATAAACCTCGATTCCATTGGTCGGAATTAGGTGATTATCCTTCGGGGATTAAGGAATTCCATATATTCTTGAATGAAAATCATTATGCAAAATTTCAAATTAATGAGGTCACCTATAATGAATCCAATGAGGAATTCTATGTAGATGCCCCCACATCAATACCCGATGGGAACTATTCTTGGCATGTGGAAGCATGGGACTTTGCTGATAATATCACATGGTCGAATGATACAGTACATTTTGGTGTGGATGTGACTGCCCCTCTTATCAACCATAGTAATCCACTCACAGTTGTGGATGAAGGATCTACCACACCAGCGATTACGGTTGATGTATCCGATGGTGCTTCTGGCGTAAAAGAAACATTCCTCTATTATCGTCGGTCTGGCGGTGGCGGCGGATTTGTATCTGTAGATATGAGTTCAGGCTCTTATAGTATTCCGGGCGGCGACGTGAAATCAGATGGGTTAGAATATTATATTGAATCTGAAGATAATGTAGGAAATACGCGTTATTGGCCAGCAGAAGGTGAATTCCATTCTGTGAAGGTTCGGACAGAGAATTCAGTCTCTACCGCATCCAGATGGCCCAGCGGCGTGCCTGGTGGTACGGATTCCACCAATTATGTGTTTTTCTCTATCCCATTTGATGTAGGCAATGCGAAGAGCGCCATTACATCTATTTTGGATCCGGATAATGAAGGACCGAATGAATTCAACTATCGACTCTACGGTTATAGTAATGGATGGCAAGAGAATCCATCTTCCGTCACCATGGGGAATGGATATTTCTTGATTTACGATCCGGATAAATATTCAGACAACCCACAAATGCATTTTGATTTTGGTCAAGGTACATCCACACCTACGGAACCGCCTTATGGTTTTGGTGTGACTACAGGCCAGTGGAAGTTCTTTGGATCGCCTTACAATTTCAATGTCTCATTAGATAATATCTATACTGAGGACGGCACCAATGTTCGTGATGCTGGTTCCATTTATACGTGGAACAGTTCTTGGTCCAGCGCCGGTTCATCCCTCCAGCCATGGAAAGGGTATATCTTTAAGTCTGGCGGTGCAACGAAGCTGAATATTGATGTTCGGGGATCCACATTTGGTAAAATGTCAAAAGCAATGAATCCCGACGATTATCCCATGGATGGGAATGAATGGGTTATCGATATGATCGCCACCACGGGCAATGCCCGGGATGAACTGAATAGCGTAGGTGTTCGCTCTTTCGCTTCTGATGGATATGATCCATTAGATGAATTCGAGCCCCCCGGTGTACCTGGCGATGTAGTCCTACGCATTGACAATAGAAATCGTCAAGAAACACCGGACCTCTATGCAAAGGATATAAGAAAGCCCAACGAAGAAGGCCATTACTGGGATCTTCAAGTCTTTGCGCCCACCAATGGTCAGCGGACTTACATCACATTTGAAGGACTGGGTTATGTCCCCGATGAATATGATGTATTCCTCATCAATAAGACCACAAAACAGGCGAAGAATCTAGAATGGGATAGCCAGTATCGATTTGCCAATACGGGCTCAGACAGCTATCTTAAACAAGAGTTAAGACTGGTGGTGGGTACGAAGAAATTTGTTGAGGATAATAATGCAGGTGTGAGTCTCTATCCCGATGCGTTTACCTTGGCTCAGAACTATCCCAATCCATTTAATCCTCAGACATCAATCATGATCAGTCTGGAAGAAGATGCAAATGTGGATTTAATCATCTACAACCTCTTGGGTGAAGAGATAACGAGACTGGCCCATAATGACCACCGGCCTGCAGGCTATTACAACTTCATTTGGAATGGTCGGAATAATTTGGGAGATAAGGTATCCACCGGTGTGTATTTCTACCATGCATTGATTCGAAATGGACAGGGTAAGGTCGTCTTAAATAAAACAAAGAAAATGATATTTTTGAAATAGAAAGTAGAGATACAACTTGCTGAGACCTTTCTTAAGGATAAGCAATGATATTGAAAAGAGAAGGGGCTGGAAACAGCCCCTTTTTCTTTATATGAACCCTGTTGCTTGTATCACAGGATTTAGGTTACTTTTTCTGTAAGTTTGCACGTAAACAGGAGTCTCTCATGAAGCGGATACAACAATATTTCATTTTGGCCATTTTATCATCCTGCCTTGTTGCACAGGTGAATGATGGTTCCCAAGCAAAGCCCACCGCAGCGGTCCTTGATTTTGAAGGATCTGGCATTACCACCCAAGAAGCACAAGTTCTCACCCAACGATTGGGTTCTGAGTTGGTTCAGACCGATGCCCTCATCATGGTGGAAAGAAATCAAATGAGCGAAATCATGGAAGAGCAAGGTTTCCAGCAATCTGGTTGTACCTCTGCCGAATGTGCAGCAGAGATCGGTGCTTTGCTGGGTGTCCAAAAAATGATTACAGGATCATTTGGAAAGATTGGAAACTCCTATACGATTGAAGCCCGGATGTTTGCTGTTGAAACTGGCGAGACAGAAAAAACGGTTAGTAAAACATACAAAGGTGAGGTGGATGGCCTTTTAACCCAAATCCAAATTGTGGCATGGGAATTGGTAGGTCTTCAGGCGCCACAAGATTTATTAGCCAAGGCTGGAATTCAACCCCCGATGGAAGAAGTGGCTGAAGCGCCAAAGAAAAAAAGCGGCAGCAAATGGTTTCGCAATACATTGATATTGCTGGTATTGGCTGGCGGTGGTGCCTATGCAGCCATGCAGGCAGGTGGTGATGTAGATCTCCCTGAACCACCGGATCCACCCACGAGCGGCATGTTTATGATTGGAGGTGGAAAATGAGACGCTCAATAATACTTCCAATGCTTTTTTCAATTATAATTGCTCAGGACTACCAGAGTGAAATTCAGCCCATTTGGGACAACTCCTGCACCGCATCTTGCCATAATTCAGGGAATAATAGCGGCGGATTAAACCTGACTCCGGCCAATAGCTATTCAGAAATGGTCAACGTGGCTTCACAAGCCTATTCTGGATTTTTGCGAGTCAAACCTAATGATCCGGCCAATTCGGCCCTTTACCAAAAAATCGTAGGCAATACTGCTTTTGGCGACAGGATGCCAAAGGGCGGGGCTAATTTATCACAGGCAGATGAGGAGAAAATTAAAAAATGGATCGAAGAAGGAGCCCCCCAAAGTTGGAATGTGGGCGGTTCATATGATTTTGAACAAGGCGATGAAGTCGAAGTTTCGGCCTCCGAACTAAATGGTTCTTCACATTTTAGCATGGAATTTTTTGTCATGTTTCATACGGAACCCAATGAAGAGCAAGTTATTATTGAGCGGGAAAGTAATGACGGAACGTACCATGATTTTTTCTTCGACTATAATCATACCAATAAGGAGTTTGTATTAACGATCGACCAAGTTGGAACCCTTACTTATCCAGAATCAAACCTCATGGGTGGCGGATTGAATAATTCAGGTTGGCATCATGTCTATTTTGAATACAACAACCAAGATCTGAATTTCTTTTGGGATGGAAATAATGTGGCTTCAGTTCAAAATATACCGAACTTGATTTTTCCAACGTCTAGTAATCAATTCATGTTTGAAAAATTCAAAGGGTCCATTGATGGCGTTCGATTTAGGAATGCATCCGGGTTCGAAGGGATACCAGGTGGTATTTGGGATCAAACCAACATGGGCAATGACGCTATTTTGGTATGGAACTGTAATGAGATTTTAGTTGATGCAAGCATTAACCCAAATCACAGCAATCAATACTTAAAAGATGAATCAGATAAAAATAACCATGGTCTAATAGAAGGCAACGGTCAATTGGATGGTGATGTATTTGGCGGCAGTGGTGGCGGAAACCAAATAATAGATTTAACCATTGGTAGTCTAGAATCTTTATCAGGCGGTGAAACAAGAGTGGGGCTTATTCCGGCAGGAAAAGATCCTAATTACTGGTCGAGTCGCTCCTGGGATTGGACATTTGGTGCCTTTACTTTTCCAGGAAGTTATCCTACATCAGTTTGGAACAATGATATTCCAGATGGAAATGATTATCATATCATAGTTTTTTATGATGAAAATAATGATTGGAATCTGGATGATGCGAATGAAGCTTATGGCATATCTGCCTCATTTAATATCCAAGGATCATATGGAAATGCAGGACCTATAAATATGACAAAAGGTGGTGGCGGTGGCCATACACTCACCGTAGATGTTGAAATGAATCAAGATTACCCCTTTGGACAGGTGTGGTTTGGCGTGTGGGAAGAGGGTCAGAATCCGGCCATAACCCAGCCTATTCATGAGCATCAAGTGGGCGAAGATCCAGGCCCACCATTCCCTTTTATTCGATCATATGGATTAAATTGGACCCTTCAAGATGGTAAGAATTATTTTATCGGCGGTTTCTTTGATTTGAATAATAACAAATCACCCGATCCGGGAGAACCCCAAGGCATGACACCCCAGTTTAATTGGCCTGTATCTCAATCGATTAAACTTGTATTTGAAGATATGACCGGCCCTGAAATCCAGATTAATGACTTGATAGGTCTGTCTGCCAACGAAGGTGAAGATTTAGAGATTATTGTGAATATTATGTCTACCCATTCTGTTCAACAGGCAAAGATTGAATATTATGTGAGCGGCAGTTCCCAAATATCCACTGTATCTATGTCCAATTCCGGGGGCGACTCATGGCGGGGAACCATTCCCGGTTCGGAGGTGAATGCCGGTGGATTATTGGTTGAAGTAGTAGCTGAAGATTCCAGAGGGATGGATTCATTCTCAGGTATCCATGAGGTTCAAATTGACTTTCAGGAACTTCATTTAACCCATTCCCCGGGCGGACAGTACATCATGATTTCTGCACCGGGACTATTGCAAAATACATCGTTGAGTGCCGTATTGGATGAATTGGGTGAACGAGATCCAACCCTGTGGCGACAATTCAGATGGACAGGCAGTGGTTATACAGAGAATTCCGGTTCATTCACACCGGGCAGCGCCTATTGGCTTATCACCAAAGAAAGTGAAACCATATTGGCCGGTAATGGAAAATCAACTGCATTGATCAACCCCCCATCCATCAACTTATCCCAAGGATGGAACATGATTGGTAATCCGTTTGCGTTTTCAATTTCATTAACAAATTCAAAAGTGGAATTTGAAGGCGACATTGAGGAACAGCTTCACCGGTACAACGGTTCCGGGTATAGTCCCACAACCAATCTGCAGCCGGGAGAAGGATATTGGATTCATGCCAATACATCTGGGCGAATCACATTTGATTTTCTCACAGATATTTCTGGATCACACAATGAACCCAATGATGAAACAGATGAATTGAATCAATTCAATTGGATTGCCAATATTTCAGCTGGCATCGGGAATAAACAGGATAACCATAATTCATTCGGTACCCATCCAAATGGGAATGATGAGTGGGATCAATTAGATAGACGTGAACCACCGGTGATTGGCGATTATATTTCTGTGGCGTTTGACAATGAAAATTGGTCCGACCGAAAGGGTCGATATAGCCAAGATATTCGCTCTGAGGATTCACAAGTGCAATCATGGATATTATCAGCTAAGACCAATATAAAAGGGATTGTCAGTCTTAAATTAGATGATATGAATCAAATTCCGGCCTATCAAGATATTCGATTGGTAGATAGGGCCCTCGGATTGACTCATGATCTTCGATCTGTTAATGAAGTGACATTCACATCTCAAGGTACAGAAAACCCCTATTATTTCGAACTATTGGTGGGGCCGCCGGATGATATTCAAGATCAACTGGCTCATATGGGCATGGTACCCCAATCATTTGAATTGGCCCAGAATACCCCTAATCCCTTCAACCCTGTGACCAATATCCGTGTATCTCTCATAGAGGATGCCAATATCACATTGAAGGTGTACAACTTATTGGGTGAAGAATTGAATGCCATTGCTGTGGATCAATCCTTCGGTAAAGGTAACCATCGCTTCATTTGGGCTGGCAAAGATGGCCATGGCCATCAATTGCCTTCAGGTATTTATCTCTACCGCTTAGAGGTCATATCCCACGGGGGTAACCACCTATATCAAGACACAAAGAAAATGGTACTCATGAAATGATTTATCATCAAATTGCTTTCCAGAAGTGAAGTAGAATTGGGGTAAAAAGTGATCAAACCATGAATCGTCTTTTGTTCATTTCCATTTCTATTGTTGCTTTTATTGGCTGCAGCCTGTTTGAAGATGATGCCCCGAAAGACCCGAGAGATTATACATGGACTATTGATACGCTGCACGTCAAGGGAAACTCCCAAACTATCATGTTTAAAGTATGGGGTAGTTCTGGGAATGACGTTTATACTATTGGCCATTCAAGTAGAACGGGTGATATGTGGCATTATAATGGGACTAAATGGTCACCGATCCCAATTGTTGATTTAGATGGTGGCCCAATACCGACAACACCGTATCAGCTTAAGTCTGTTTATGGTTTTTCAAGACATAATGTTTGGCTCGTTGGAAGAAAAAACATTAGAAAAAGATACCCAACAGGAGGATACTACTATTCTAATAATCATGCATTCATATTGCATTATAATGGATTACAGTGGAAGGAATTAGAAGCAAAAGGTATTGAGGGATTGTTATCAATAAATGGTTCTTCTAGCACAAATCTATGGTTTGGTACAAATCGCGGTAATATTTATAGCTATAATGGATTTGAATTTACCCATTATAAATCACCCGTTGATACACCTGCGATCAACAGGCAATGGGTTGAGGATATTCAAGTGGATCAAAAAGGAAAAACGTTTGTATTACTAGGCAATAACTTAACCCGATTTGCAAATGAAACGAGGACCCACTTATTAGAATACGATGGGGAATGGATCGTAAAAGATACAGTTACTTATGCAAGGACTCAAATGTGGTTGAGCCCTCAGGGGAACCTTTACACAGGTGGTTATAAATTAAGAAAATATAACGGCCATGATTGGTTGATTGATTCATCTTTTCCAAAAGACCATGTTGTAAATGCCATTTATGGTTTAAATGAAAATCATATATTTGTTGTCGGAGTAGAATACAAAAACGATCACTTTTTCAGTCAATTATATTATTATAATGGAAAAGATTGGACAGGTATATTACCAAAAAAATTCAAAGATGTCATTTTTTTGGATGTATGGGCTGATAAAAATTCAGTATTTGTAATTGGGTACACCAATTCGGCATATCCTGAAAAAACAATAGTCATAAAAGGGAAATAACCATGACAGGGGAATTAAATATTCAAATGAAAGTAATTTTGTTTTTACCATTGTTTATTATTGGCCAGGATCAAAAAGTATGGGAAAGTAAACACCATCCAGTTGCACATACTCATGGCAATGGTGTACATAACTGTCGATCTTATGCAGTTACAAGCACATTTAATAACAGAGACAAAATAGTATGTGATCCAACCACTGCTATATTAGAGGAGGATTCAGTCCCCACAAGTATAGAAGAAAACTCCAATCAATATTTTGAATTTATTCCCATAATCTATCAGGATGATGGAAAGGTTTCTGATGATGAAGTATCAAAATTATTAGAAAAAGCTGAATGGGGCGATATAATACTTTGGGGTAGCAGTGAAGGGAGTGGTCACGCAGCAGTAATTATGGAAGTGTTCAAAATCCCTACACTTAATCTATGGTATAGGATAAGGGTAAATCAAATGCCAAATGAAGGAGGTGAAGTTGAAGAAGATGTGCCTTTATTTTACACAAAAGGTAAACCATATGGTGATATAGTTGGCCTCGCAAGGAAAAGAAAATTATGGAAATTAAAAGTTAAAAACAATTTTGAAGGTGGAAACGTAGGAGTAGATGGAATTGAACTGTACGGGAGTTCGGAAATAATTCAAAGCGGTGAAACTATTGGGCCATTCCATTGGGGTAGTCAATTCACTTTGTCTGCTATAGAACATGAGAGAACGCACAATGGAGATACACAGTATTTCCAACATTGGCAGAAAACTCATCCAATATTAATTTCAGAAAAATATGATGTTTACTCAATAGATATTGCCTTAACAGACCACGATTACGCAATCCCAGCAACATTTAAAGCAACTTATTTTGCTATGAACAATGTAAAGATCAAAAATGATTTTAGTAGCATTGGCAATTATGGATATTTATTTGTTGATGATTTTGCCTGGATTCAAGTAGTAAGTGCAACAGTGTATGATTCTCCAAAAAATACTTGATTGGGTGTTTTATACCCAAGTCTTTTTCTTGGACGATTATTTAATCTTTTCATGGCGTGGATTAACTCCTTATCTGTTATGGTTCTG
>JAERSH010000038.1 GCA_016845785.1 Fidelibacterota bacterium | reverse complement strand
TAATAGAAAAAGTGGGCGGCGGATAAAGGCACATCTACATCACGGGATTCCCGGATGGGTTTTCCTCCATCCAGAGATTCAATCACTGAAAATTCGCGAGCTCTTTCTTGTAGTAATCTTGCAATTCTGTAAATGTATTTTCCCCGTTCCTTTGGTGCCATTTTGGACCATGTTTTGTCATAAGCTGTCCGGGCTGATTTAACAGCTGTGTCCACATCCGCTTGATTTGCTTCTGCTACGTTGGCAAGGGTCTCTTCATTGGCAGGATTGATGGAATCGAAATAATTACCTGTGGAGCTAGGAACAAATTCCCCATTGATAAACAAGTCATATTGATCTTTGAGTTGGATATGATCCGTGCTTTCCGGTGCAGGGCTGTAGTCCCAAGTTTGTGCTTTATTCATAATATTTTTTGGTTAATCCACTGAAAAATAATCTTTTGATTGGTAATGGCCGGTCTTTTGTTTGGCAATTTGCATAAGCACATCATTGGCCAAAGAGCTGGCGCCAAAACGGAATAATTCCGGGGAAAGCCAATCTTCGCCCAGTGTTTCTTTCACCATAACCAAATATTGGATCGCCTGTTTAGCTGTGCCGATTCCACCGGCTGGTTTCATACCAATTTGTTTTCCTGTTTTGGATTCAAAATCTCGAATCGCTTCCAACATGGTGAGCACCACCGGCGGTGTAGCTGCAGGTGACACTTTCCCTGTGGATGTTTTAATAAAATCTGCGCCTGCTTCCATGGCAATATCGCTGGCCAATCGGACATTATCCAAAGTGACGAGTTCGCCTGTTTCCAAGATCACCTTCAAATGTGCCTCCCCGCAGGCCACCTTTACTTGGGCAATCTCATCGGAAACATAATCATAATCACCTCGCAGGAATTGACCTCTGGAAATTACCATATCAATTTCATGTGCACCTGCATCTACAACCGATTTCACTTCATCCAATTTTGAATCCAAATCTGCCATTCCACTGGGGAAGGATGTGGCGACAGACGCGATATTGATTTTTGTGCCGACAAGCGCCTTCTTTGCTACGGGCACCATGGTGGGATATACACAAATGGCGGCCACATGAGGCAAATCGGGAAATTGATCATGAAGATGGGATGCTTTGTAACAAAGTTGCTTCACCTTGCCGGGAGAATCTTTCCCTTCTAAGGTGGTGAGGTCAATCATGCTCAATGTAAGATTCAGTGCTTGGACCTTGGATTCCTTTTTGATGCTTCTTGAAAAAAGCCGTTCCACTCGCTCTTTCGTATTAATCTCGTCGATTGGATGGGAATATAATTGATGTTGTACTGTCATAATATTTTGATAATGGCGGGTAATTTAGAATAAAAATCCATGATTGGATACACCTTCTTTAAAGAATTGACTGAATCTGCTGAACCAACTTATTAGCCTGACTTTTATTGGGTGCTTCTGCATAGATTCTCATAATGGGTTCTGTATTGGATCCCCTGAGATGAATCCAGCGATCATCCCAAGTGAATTTGACTCCATCAATGGTATCCACTTCTGCATCGGAAAAAATTGATTTGGCCTTTTCTAAAACGGCTTCTTTATCAATCCCATCCAGGTCGATCTTATCCTTCACGATATGGAATTGGGGCAGTTCAGCATGGATCTCACTAATGGGTTTTTCATCCTGAGCCATGCGGTTCAATACCATTGCGGCGCCGACCAAAGAATCTCGGCCTAAGTGTGCTGCCTTCAAAATGACGCCGCCGTTTCCTTCACCGCCCAATTCAGCGCCAATTTCCAGCATTTTTTGGACTACATTGATTTCTCCCACTGCGGATCGAATAACTTTACAATTATATTGTTCGGCCATTTTTTCTAGCGCCAAAGAAGTGGATAGATTGGTTACAAACGTTTCTTCCGTTTTCCGGTTACGGATATAGCCTTCTGCCGCTAAAACTAGGGTGTATTCTTCACCCAGAGGCTCGCCCTTTTCATTCACCACGGCAAGGCGGTCTGCATCGGGATCTACGGCTAAGCCCACATCAGCACTATTTTCAGTAACTGCATTGCTTAAATCTGTTAAATTTTCTGGGAGTGGTTCCGTCCCTCGATTGAATTCACCATTGCCCTCACAGTGGATGGGGATAACCTCACATCCTAAATGTTCTAATAATAATGGTAGTGCTTCTGATCCTGCACCATTCACCGCATCAATGACTACTTTGAATTTTCGACCTCGGATGGCATTGAGATCAATACATGATAGTTCAACTGTATCAATAGAATGTTTTAGAATTGAATTTTGATCCGGGAAGCGCATACCTGTCTGCTCAGCGTCATCCAAAGGTGAATCTCCATCCACCAATTTGAAAAGTGTCTCACAATCGGACGGATGAAAAAAGGTGCCATCAGCGCGGACAAACTTGAGGCCATTCCATTCGATAGGATTATGGCTGGCCGTTATAATCACTCCGCCGGCAGCCTCAGAGCGCTCCACCATAAATTGAACGGTTGGCGTAGGCACAATGCCGCACACGATTACATCCCTGCCGAGACGGATCAATTCTGCCGTAAAGGCTTCTAATAATTCATCTCCCGACGGGCGGCTATCCCGCCCCAGAAAAATCAAACCCGGTTCTACATGGGTATGAAATGCCCGGGCATAAGGTTGAATTGTTTCTGAATCGAGATGCGTGTCGACAATGCCACGAACGCCGGATATGCTGCGAATAATCATTGGGGTTCCTTTAGGACAATAAAAAAGGTTCGGTAAAATACCGAACCTTTTTCATATCGTCATCAATAACAAAAAAGTTATTTTCCATACCTTGCAAAACGTAATCGCCTGCGTGCTGCTTTTTTCTTAGCGGCCCGCTGCTCATCGCTCGGTTTGATATAGAATGATTTTCGTTTGACTTCACGTAAGACACCGGCACGTTCCCACTTCTTTTTAAAGCGGCGTAATGCCCGTTCCAATTGTTCTCCACTTCTTACGGTAACTTCAACCATGATCTATTTCACCTCCTCTCGATCAGCCTAAATACGTTCTTAAGGATTTACTCCGTGAACGGTGACGCAGACGGCGAATTGCCTTTTCTTTAATCTGGCGTACACGCTCCCGGGTTAAATTGAATTCTTCACCAATTTCGTTCAAAGTGAGGGCATAGTCACGATCGATGCCAAAATACATTTTGATCACCTGTCGTTCCCGTTCTTTCAATGTTTCTAAAGATTGACGAATTTCATCTTTCAGTGATTCCGCCATGAGCGGTTCATCCGGATGAATTTGGCCGTCATCTTCGATGACATCAATAAGAGAGTTTTTGTCCCCGTCGCGAAACGGTGCATTCAGTGAATGGTGCCGGCGGGAGATCCGCATGGCGTCAATCACTTCATCACTGGTCATTTCCAGGTTACGTCCGATTTCTTCTTCGTTGGGTGAACGCTCAACCTCAGCCTCAAGCTTTTCAGCTGTTTTGGTAATTTTGGAGATTGTTCCAACCCGGTTTAATGGGAGACGTACAATTCTGGAATGTTCTGCCAGCGCCTGCAAAATGGATTGTCTAATCCACCACACAGCGTAGGAGATAAATTTGAATCCGCGCGTTTCATCAAAACGGCCAGCGGCTTTCATCAAGCCCATGTTGCCTTCATTGATGAGGTCAGTTAGGGGTAATCCTTGGCCTTGATAATCTTTGGCGACGGATACCACAAACCGAAGGTTCGCTTCTACCAATTCTTTCATGGCAAGGCGATCACCTTTTTTAATGGCCTGAGCTAGCTCTACTTCTCGAGAAGGATGTAACGGTTCAAATTTACCGATCTCCTCTAAGTATTGACTCAGACTGCGGTTGGATTCATTTATTGCTCTACCTGCTTTGGCCATATGTTTAAACCTCGATTTTTGTTGAGGAAAAAGTCGAGTAATTTACACTTAAATGTGCATGCTACCCAAGGAGTAGATATAAATGAACTGTCAGTTTAAAAGTTTCGCAAACTCTTCAATCGATAAGGTCTCCGGCCGTCGAGTGAAATCTATTTCTGCTTTGATTTCATCAGGAATATCAAATCCGCTTAAAGAGTTTCTTAGCATTTTTCTCCGTTTTGAAAATGCTGTTTTGACTATTTTATTAAATTTCACAAACTGTTCATCCGAAACAATAGGGTTTTCTTTTTTGGTAAATCGGAGAATGGCAGATTCCACTTTCGGTTTGGGATAAAACACATCGGGTGGAATTTTAAAGCACATATCCACATTTAAATACACTCCAACAACGACAGAGATTCGGCTATAGGCTTTTGTCCCGACTTTGGCCGTTAAGCGCTC
>JAERSH010000037.1 GCA_016845785.1 Fidelibacterota bacterium | reverse complement strand
ACAAGTTCTATTGTTTGTACTTCTTCCTGCATTTGTATTCGCACAAAATACCATTTCTGGTACTGTGACAGATGCAGCCACAGGTGATGCGCTTCCTGGCGCGAATGTGGTGGTTGAAGGGACAAACATGGGTGCTGCAGCTACAGCAGATGGATCCTATTCCATCAACAATGTACCTTCAGGATCCTATACCGTTACTGCTTCTGTAATTGGTTATGCCAATGGCAGCCAATCTGTAAATGTAAGTGGTAACACAACTGTAAACTTTGCTTTAGAGGTTTCTGCTTTAGAATTGTCTGCACTAGAAGTGCTGGCATCTCGGGCGGATGAAAAAACACCTGTAGCGTTTACAAACGTGACCAAAGCAGAAGTAGAAGCACGCCTCGGATCGCAGGATATTCCTATGGTCTTAAATACAACACCAAGTGTTTACGCAACCCAACAGGGTGGCGGTGCAGGCGATGCAAGAATCAATGTTCGTGGTTTTAACCAGAGAAACGTGGCTGTAATGATCAATGGTGTACCCCAAAATGATATGGAAAATGGTTGGGTTTATTGGTCCAACTGGGATGGTGTAGGCGATGCCACATCTTCTATCCAGATGCAGCGTGGTCTTTCTGCCGTTAACCTTGCTACCCCTTCCATAGGCGGAACCATGAATATTATTACCGACCCTACTGCTCTAAAACGAGGTGGTAAATTCAAACAGGAATTTGGCGCAGGTGGTTTCTTAAAAACCACAGCCAACTTAAATACAGGCCTCATCAATGATAAAATGGCTTTCAGTGCTACTATCGTACGGAAAACCGGTGATGGCATCATTGATGCAACTTGGACTGATGCATGGGCATATTACTTTGGTGCAAGCTATGCAGTAAGCGATAATAATCGTTTTGAACTCTACGCCATTGGCGCCCCTCAGCGTCATGGACAGAACCTGTATAAACAGAATATGGCTGCTTATGGTCAAGATGCCGTGGATTTTGCCAAAGAACAAGATGATTATGACCAATCAGCACTAACCAAGTTTGGTAATGGCTCCAGGAATTTCAACCAAAACTGGGGTAAAGTCAGTTCCAGCTATACCGGCAAACAGTACTGGTATATGTATGGTGCTAGGACTACGGCCCGCTATAACAGTGGTTTTCTCAATGAACGTGAAAACTTTTTCCATAAACCATTAGTGAACCTGAACCACTTTTATACCATCAATGATAAAATGCGCTTGTCATCAATAGTTTATTGGTCTGGCGGTTCCGGTGGCGGAACAGGAACCTATGGAAGTTCTTTCAGAAAACCTGCTGTTGCTGGTAACAAATGGTATGCAAGTGCCCCTTGGGGATGGGATTGGGACGCGGCAATCGCAGCCAACTCAAATAACGTGGATACCAAATACCATGCTTCTGAGAATCGTTCAAAAGGTATTCTCAGAAATAGTATCAATCGTCAAAATACCTATGGTTTCATTTCAAAACTTAACTATGATGTGAATGATAATCTAAAAACACAGGTGGGTATTGACTGGCGGACCGCAGGTATTGAACATGCCCGTGAAGTGCGTGATTTACTCGGTGGAGACTATTATGTTTACACAGGCAACAAGAATGATAACACAACGGACTCTCAGATGAAAAGGCTAGGAGATATCATTGCTTATCATAATAATACAACTGTGGATTGGCTAGGTTTTTATGCGCAGGCCAATTACGTTTCCGGTCCACTCAATGCCTATGGTATGGCTGGTACATCAACTATATCCTATTCCTACATAGATGAATTCACCGTTGCCAAAGAAAAGATTGAATCTGGTGGCATTGGTACTTTTCAGGTAAAAGGTGGCGCTATGTATGATGTGAACGACAACGTAAGTGTCTTCGCTAATCTTGGTTTGGTTGAAAAACCACCCATTATGGATAATGTCATTTATTATGATGGAACAAAAGCCTCTGATCCAGTGAATGAAAAATTCCAAAGCATGGAATTTGGATTGAACTACCAAAGCGAAAAATATGCTGCAAAAGTCAATTACTATAATACCCAATGGAAGGATCGAAACCTTACCAAATCGGTTACAACTGGACAAGGTTCAAGCGGTGATACCGACGTAATCTTCTTAACTGGTGTAAATCAATCCCATAGTGGTATCGAAATGGAAGGATCAGCACAGGTTATGCCCATGTTGCGGTTAGACTTTGCTGCTTCATTTGGTAATTGGAAATTTGTTGATGATGCTTCCGGTAATTATACCGAATACACTGACAAGGGTACTGTTGAACAAACAAAATACGAATACGCCCTTAAAGATCTGTGGGTTGGGGACATGCCTCAAACCGGTATTGTTGTGGGCGCAACGCTTAAACCTATCCAAGGGTTAAGCATTCAAGGGATTATTAAATCCTACGATAAGAACTATGCGGACTGGAGTCCTGGTGCCCGTGAGATTAGTGGCAGTACTGCCGATAGAGAACAGGTATGGATGGCACCTGCTTACAATAAGGTTGACCTCCATATGTACTACAATCTGCCCATGCAGGTTGCCGGTGCAAACCTACAGGTATTTGCCCACGTATTCAACCTAACCGACGCACTATATATCCAAGACGCAACGGATAATAGTCAGTACAATAGTTGGGATAAAGATCATGATGCAGACAGTGCAGAAGTGTTCTTCGGTATTCCAAGATACTTCAACATGGGTCTGACGGTCAGATTCTAATCTGAATTAGATCTTAATAGACTAAAAGAAAAAGCCCCGTCCCGATAAATCGGAACGGGGCTTTTTTGTTTATTTAACTCTCGTCTTTGTCATTGCGAGCCCGAAGGGCGCGGCAATCTTTTCGATTGA
>JAERSH010000036.1 GCA_016845785.1 Fidelibacterota bacterium | reverse complement strand
CGGCGATTGTTTCTTGTTAACTCCGCCACTTGGATGCCCAATTCATTGGTTCGTTCCGGGCGATTGGAGGCTAAAAGCACTTCATCGCCGGGCATTTCTTCTAATTTTACTTTTAATGTTTTTCGTTTGCCGTCTCTTACGATGATTAAATCATATCGGCGGTTGGGTTTTGAAGCCGAAACTGTATTGCGTAAATGGTCCACACTATTCACTTTCATTCCATTGAATTCCAGAATCACATCCCCGGTTTCGACCCCGGCTTTTTCTGCAGGACCGTCATCCACTACATCCGCCACCAAAGCGCCATTTCGCGTTTTTAATCCCATGGCTTGGGCAGAGGATTCATCAATGGGCTGAATTTGGACGCCAATCCAAGCACGCATCACTTTTCCGTGATCAATGAGATCGCCCATGACGCGCTTCACCATATTGGCAGGGATGGCAAAGCCCACCCCTTTATTGCTCCGATCGAATCCATTGGTATAAATGGCCGTATTAATACCTATCAATTCCCCACCGGAGTTCAACAAGGCACCACCGCTATTTCCGGGATTGATGGCCGCATCGGTTTGAATAAAATCTTCATACACATCCCCTTGGATGATATTGCCTCGGCCTTTGGCGGAAACGATTCCGGCTGTGACTGTATGACTTAAGTTGGCCGAAAATGGACTGCCCACAGCAATTACCCATTCACCCACACGGAGTCCATCTGAATCGCCGAAATTAAGGTCAGTCAATCCTCTGGCATCAATCTGCAAAACGGCCAAATCAGATTTTGGATCGCGGCCGATAATAGTGGCATCATATTCCGTTTTATCCAGAAGGCGGATGGTAATTTCATCCATGTCTTCAACCACATGATTATTGGTAACGATATAGCCTTTACGGGCATCCACGATGACACCGGACCCCAAGGCATTGGACCTAAATTCTCTTTGTCGAGGCTGATTAAAAAAGAATCGAAATAAGTCATCTTGCGGCACATTTCGATGGGTTTGAGATAAATCAATTTTCTTTTCAGTTAAAATAGTGACCACTGCGGGATTGGCTTTTTCTGCAATATCGGCAAATTGGTCACTGAATTGTTTGAGTACGCTATTCTGGGCGGACAATCCGCTCACCAGAATCAGCATAAGGCATAATTTTTTCATGGTATCCTTTTGTTTCATGATGCTCAATTTTATGCAGGATAGTTTAATTGGTTCCAAATCAAATACTCTTTTGAAAGCTAAATACCCAATCATTCATATTATCGATGGATTCTCCATCCACGGTTGCAGACATTGGTTTGTCAATCCGCAGATAAAAGGGCTGCCCAAATATTTTTTTGGATAGGCGAATCCCCACGCCATAATCCACTAGAAAAGTTGAATTAAATCCATTATCACCCTGTGCCAACTTTGACCCGGTAAGTGACCCCATATCCATAAAAGCAGCAAGTTCAATTTTTAGCCCTTTAATAGAATGGGTGATAAACGATTCTGCAGTGGCAGACGTAATTTGTTCAACCCCGACGAACCCTTGATTTCCGAAAGCCCGAAGGTTGCCATCGCCGGCCAGATGATAACGGTTTCTTAAATCTGCATCTCCATAAAAACTGGATTCATCTCTGAGATAGGATTTGCGATACATATCACCGGAACCGGCCCCTTCAACTGTAAAACGCTCCTGCATAGGGACCCCCTCATCCTGATGCCAGGTTCGGCCCATAAAACTTCTTACCCGTGTTCCAAATCGGCCAGAAGATCGTTCGCTTCGATGTGAAATAGTCAATCGGCTAAAGGCCCAATCAGAAAGACCACCCGGTGCAAAATCCAATCCAATTTCATTTTGGAAGGGTCCTACATATGAATTGATCTTCGTTGTCAATACAACCATTTGACCTTTATCATACAAATTCGTCCGGCTCATATCGGAAACACCGCTCACATAAAATCCGGATGTAACACTATTCACCCCATATTCAGGATGGGTTGGATTTAATGATTTGGTGGAAGACAATCCATATCCACTGACACCGCCTAAATTATAAAAATGGAAATGGTTCTTATCCATCCCTTTAAAGAGATTTCGACTCCAACCGGATATTTCCCAAAAAACTTTGCCCGTCTCCGTCCCTACATTAAATGCAGTTGTCACATCTTGTAAAATTCCATAAGTCCGACGATTTCGAATCCCGGGCATATAACCATCTTTTTCTAAATAATGAACGGTAGGCATCCACTGGAGGACGCTTTTGGTTCGAGGTGTATATCGCATTCCCGGTCGATAAAACATTTTTTCAGTGGGCATTTTCCCTGTGTAATTGTTTCGAAAATCGATATCCATAGTTTGGGCATCAGGATCTAACATGGCGGATTTGGGTTCGCCGGGCACGTTGTATGTAAATGAATCACTGGTGCGGAATTTATGGTTTGTCCACCAGATGCGGTGTTTCGTTCCATTGGCAAGGGATGTTTCTACCAATTGGGGCATATCCCGTTTTCCATGACGGACAATATCAAGGGTTACATCCCAAGTACCGTTCGGTTGTTTCTTTTTCGTCCATCCTTTAATGCCATAGTCCAGTAATCGGGTATCATGGAGCCACGGGCGGAAAAACCAATCCAAATCTTGACCACTCACATCCTCCATGGCATCGATGAATCGTTTTTCATTCGTATGCTTCAAATGCCATCTACGATAGTATTCCTGCATCCCTTCCAAAAAAACATCCTCACCCAAAATATATTTTAACTCATCCAGCATGAGTGATGGCTTCGTATAGGCATTGGCTCCGGCAGCACGACTGGCTTTAAACATATAGGTAGAACGGCTAATGGGTTCATCCATTCCGCTGGCTTGAAAGCCAATAATTCCCCACTGGGTATTGCCTAAACTGTTTCCAAATTTCCAATATTTTTTCTGCCAGTCCTTGTACCATTTACTACCCGCAAGGTCAAACCCTTGATCACCATAACGATCCATCATATACCAGCGAGTTTGAAAAGAAGTGAAACCTTCATCGAGCCACGCTTCACGGACTTCATTATTGGCCAAAATACCAAAAAACCAAATATGGCCCACTTCATGAAGGATCAATCCTTCAGATTCACTCCCATCCATCACCAACATGGGATATTCCATGCCGCCACCGGCAAGTCGATCTGTATTGGTCACTTGCGGATAGGGATACATACCAAATTTAGTACTGAGCCATTCCAAGGATCGTTCGGTGCGGGCGACTACTTTTTTCGTCCATTTTTTCCCATTCTTCTGGTTAAACAATACATGGACATCGATTCCATTCCACGATCCACTTTCATATAAAAAATTGGGTGTAGTTACCCAAGCGAAGTCATGGACTTTTTCTGCATGAAATGAAACCACCCTTCGCTCAGTTGCATCATAAGTTTTACGATCTTTCTTAAATGATGTATGCCAATCCGAAAATTTTTGCGATGTATCTACACGCACTTCTTCCCATCCGGGATCACCGCTCGTTACAGTGCCCGTGGCGCCAATAATATACCCTTTGGGCACATCCATAGTTACATCGTAAGTCCCAAACTCACCATAAAATTCTCCCTCAGCATGGAAAGGTTCATTAAACCAACCATTCTCATCATAGACCACCACACGCGGGTACCATTGGGCAAAATTATATTGTTCACCAATTCTGCCGGCCCGCTCAGAAAATTCACCCACATGTTGGGTCCAATCTAAGTTGATTGTCATGGACTGACCAGGGGCCAATCCTTGGGATAAATTGGCTGAAAGTATCGTATCGTCAATTTGGAATGTATCAGCAAGTGAAGTGCTATTTTGTTGAATGGTGAAGTTGCTGATATCATATTTGCTTAAATAAGGGTCCATTCCCTTCTTGAATCTTGCACCTCTGCTGGTCCGACCTAAACCAGCCAAATATTCCCGATGTTTCACTGTCCCTTCTTGAAATGCATTTGCATATAAATTCAAGTAAAAATGATGGAGTGTATCCGGCGAATGATTTACATAGGTAATCGTGGAGTGGCCCCCAATTGTATGAGCGGATGTGTCCAGTTTTACATCCATTTTATACTGAACAAACTGCTGCCAGTAATCCTCTGCAAATAGAGATGAAAAACTCAGTGCACACACAAGGATAAATGATTTCATGAATGATCCTGCTTTATTTTGGGGATGGAATGATATCCATCAGAGTGAAAAGATTTGGTGTCAATTGGCGCACAATAGACACGGAGAATTGGATTGGGTTATCAGGGAAGGATATAGGGTTTTAAATCTTGGAAAAATGTATTTTCAGATCGTGGACCAATGTACCCTTTCACGATATAACCATCTTGATCGATAATTAATGTGGTGGGTAATCCAGTGATAGGCTGACCAATTGCACGGCCGAATTGGGCCGTCACCATTTGGGTTTCATTGTTATTAATGTCAGTCAATATGGTATATTCCATATCCCATTCTTCCATAAAGTCCATAATATTTTTAGGAGAACCGGATGTAATGGTTAGGCCGACAATCTCTAATCCATTTTTCTGATATTTTTTATGGAGTTCATTAAAATCAGGAATTTCCCGACGACAAGGTCCACACCAAGTTCCCCAGAAATTGAGCAACACCACTTTACCTTTATAATCACTAAGCTTAAATAAATCTCCCTGAACGGTTCTCAGGGTAAAATCTGGCGCTTTGATGGCATAATCAGGTCGTTTGGGTCGATCCTGTAAATTGATCGCTTGTGCTTTTTCAGCCGGTTTAACAGCCAACTTCATTTTATCTTTTTGTCCACATCCAATGGCCAATAAAATGGACATGATTCCGATAATTCTCATTCTATTCATCTTTCTGCTATCCAGCTAATCCTTCATCTAAAAAGTCGAGGAAGTCATCTAAATTTCTTGTCATGCCCGGGAAGGTGGTAATCACTTCATCATCCGGACTTAATATGACATAAAACGGCAAGGCGGCCGTGCCAAACCGATCAATCTCATATTGTTGTTTCTCCTTATGGTTGGGACCACCATCCGTATATAACTGGACCAGAATCATTTCTCCAAACCGATCCTTCACTTCTTGTTTGGTAAAAATATTTGCTTCCATCCACCGGCAATTGGTACAGGTATATCCTGTAAAATCAATGAATACGGATTTCCCAGTCCGCCGTGCTTCGGCCAATCCATCTTCAACTTCGCTAAACCATTCGTATTCCTCCGCCATGGATGCACCGTTGGTTCTAACCGATCCCGACTCTCCTTCGACTACAGGGGGCAAATAGGCATAAATAATGCCGTGAATCCGCTGGCCAAATAATCCTGATGTAAGATATAGACCGAAGGTCAAAAATGCCGTACTTAACATCAAGCGTGGGACACTGACGGATTTGACTGGCGAATCGTGAGGCAATTGGATTTTACCCAATAAATATATACCGGCCAAGAGCATGAGTACAGCCCAAACAGCTAAAACGGCATTATGAGAGAAAAATCCCCATCCCCATACCAAATCGGTGTTACTGATAAATTTGAATGCGGCGGCTAATTCCAAAAATCCCATAATCACTTTAACGGAATTCAACCATCCGCCGGATTTGGGCATTTTGGCTAAATATTGAGGGAATAATGCCAAAAAGAAAAATGGCAATGCAAATGCGCCACTAAAGACCACCATACCTACCATGGGCCAGAACCACTGACCTTGAGATGCAGCCACAAGCAATAATCCTACAAACTGAACCGTGCAGGTAAAACTGGTGAGTGTAAATGTAACGGCCATGAATAAGGTGCCAACCACACCGCCGCGACCTTCTTGCTGAAGCGACAATTGTCTGATTTTTTCCGGGATTTGAATTTCATACATCCCAAATAAAGACAGTGCAAAATAGATAAATAATGCTGCAATAAATAGATTCACCCACGGGTTAGAAGCCAACTGATTGGCACCGGATGCTCCCAAAGAAAGGGCAAGAATAAATCCTAAAATTGAAAATGCACCAATAATGCCCAACGTATAAATGATGGCATTTTTTAAGGGCTTCCCTTCACCCATTTCACCTTGATGAGTGAAATAAGAAACGGTAATGGGAATCATGGGAAATACACAAGGCGTCAATAGTGCTAGGAACCCCATGGAGATGGCCAATAGCACGAAGGAAAAGAACCCCTGATCGATGGCTGCATCCAAATTAATATTTCCAGATCGATCAAATACGTCCGCCACCATAACCATATCCATTCGATCTTCTCTCGGTTCGCCAGCCTCCACAGTAAGTTGGATATCTAAAAATTCTTCAGTGGGGGGATAACATAAAGATTCATTACATACTTGGTACAAGACACCCACTTTTAGCGCATAAGTCCCCGGTGATAATTCATCCTTAATTCGAATCGGTGCCGTAAATGTAACACCCCCTTGATGGGTCCTTGTATTGGTGAGAAATCCATCGTCATATTTTGGCTCTGTCTCCGGTTCTTCAACCATACCAACAGATTCCACAGCATCGCCGGTAACAACAATTCTCGTGGCAATGGGTCCCTCACCCTGATCCCGCAGGGCATATACCTTCCATTCGGCCTCCATAGAGGCCGTTACCATAATGTTAACTACTTCTCCTGAACGAGTCGACGATTCTGCTTCAGCAGACAGGGTGACAGGCGTTTCGAACTGGGCCCAAAGGGCTGTCATCCAGAGGATTAAGGTAAAAAATGTCTTTTTCATAGTGAATTGGGTGAGATTCCCCCGTGAATTCGGGCCGAAAATAAGCGTTTTATGATTGGTGACCAAACCATTGTTTAAGACGGTAAATGATCGAATTTTTCTTCGAAACTTCTGTATGAATATTTCCCATAGCCTCATGGGTGCTTTTGGATCCTGATTCAAAGAAAAAATCAAAATGTTCAAAAGAAGACCAAGGATGGTCTTTCACTTCCGGGGAGATCAGCACATCCGCCAATCCTGCACAATGGTCTATCAAATTTTGATAAGTGGACATATCGGCACGCATCATGATTTCATATATGTTTTTTTCGTCCAAAGGTTTCACACCGCGACGACGAATATCTACTGCGAGTAATATGTCCACCCCATCTCGAATCACTTTTGTAGGCAAGGGCATACTGGCACCACCATCTACAATGAGAGACCCATTTGCCTCCGTCGGCTCAACAAACCCTGGAATGGTACTGCTTCGGGTGACCGCTTCTACCACATCACCTGAGTCATAGACCACATGGCTGCAAGTGTTCAAATCGGTGGCAATCACCTGTAAAGGCACTTTCAATTCTTCAAATGATTTAACGGGAATGAGAAAGTCGAATGCCTCTTGTAACCGGCTTTTTTTAATAATTGAATCCCGGTGGAGAGACATAGCCAAAACCACCTGATTCTTAAATTTCTTCGCAATTTGGGCAAAGGCCGTCCCTGCTGCTGGGGCTTGTTCATTGACCCGGTCCGTCCCAAGATCTTTGAATGCCCTACTTTTTAGAAATTGTCGAAACCGATTTTCAACCCATTTCGCATCCATGGATCCTGCATACATGGCACCGATAATTGCACCGGCGCTCGTACCGGCAATTTTATCAATTGGGATTTGATTGGACTCTAAGACCTGAAGTGCGCCGATATGCGCCGCACCTCTGGCGCCCCCGCCCCCCAATGCAAGGCCCATGATTGGCCGAGCCATTTAGTCCGCGATCGCCTCGCTGCGTTTCATGATTCTCACTGACATTTCAACCTTTTCAAAAGGATTGTCTCCGTCTGGACCCTGATACATGGGGTTTTCTTTTTTGGGTCGATTTACATTTACAATTTGGTCAATCACGCCTAAGCCTTCAATCACTTGCCCAAATACAGTATATTGTTTATCCAATGAAGGTACAGGACCATGGCAGATAAAAAATTGACTGGATGCACTATCCGGATTTCTTGTTCGCGCCATGGAGAGGGTTCCTTTCACGTGGAGAGAGTCATTGAACTCCCCCGGAATTAGCCATGAATCAGGATCATCTTCACGTCCGATGCCGAAAAATTTTCCTGCACGGCCGCCGGTACCGTCGTTCATCCGATCATTATCTTTTGAATTGGGATCGCCTCCTTGGATAACAAATCCGGGAATCACACGATGAAAGGTGGTGCCGTCGAAATAGCCTTCTTTGGCAAGGATTTGAAAACTCTCTACATGCATAGGCGCAACCTCCGGATAAAATTCCACTACCATATCACCGAATTTTGTGGAGATTACTGCCACATCATCATCTTTTGCACAGCTCATAAATAAAACTCCAATGCATATTAAACTGATTAACTTTTTCACTATTTTAAACTCCTGCTCCCCGGTTTTTCGACTGGCAACTTTGCCAATGCTTCCGGGATTTCATGTTCTTCATAACTTTTTACTTCCATGGGGACAAGCGAATATTGATTTTTATGGAGGATAACTGCTCCATTACTTCGATCAACAATCACGGCTACCCCTACCACGATACCACCCAATTCTTCTACCACACTCATGACTTCTTTTACCGATCCACCGGTGGTAATTACATCCTCTACAACCAATACCTTTTCACCGGGCTCAATGTTAAAGCCTCTCCGAAGGGTCATTTCACCCTGTTCTCTCTCGGCGAAAATAGTCCGTTTATTCATGGCGCGACCTACATCCGTCCCAATCACAATTCCGCCTACAGCCGGTGAAATTACTGTATCAATGTCAAAACTGGAAAAATGATCCGAAATTTTTTCAGAAAATTGATTCAAATGCTCCGGATGCTGCAGCACCTTGGCACATTGAAAATAAGAAGCGCTATGCCTTCCGGAGGTTAATACAAAGTGCCCCTCTAATAAGGCGCCGGTTTTTCGAAATATATCTATATAATCTGCCATGGTTTTGTTTATCTATGATTATGGGTTTTGGATAAATTATTTTTTTAGGCCATGATATCTTGCATTTGGTTTACATAGTCCTGGGCTGCAGAGCGAATGGCCTTTTCACTCATATCCCCTGCAAAACTGATACCTCTGGAAACGTTTATAAGCGCATCTCCATTTGAATTACCATCTGTCATACTCCGCTCAAGATCGCCACCTTGGGCACCAATCCCTGGAATTAAGAATGGTAATCCCGGCGCTTGTTTTCGGATGCGGCTGATTTCTTCCGGCGCCGTTGCCCCTACGACCAATCCAACGTTTTCATTGTCGTTCCACTCCACACAAAGCTGGGCTGTTTTATCAAATAGACACTCACCGCCAATGGGTTGATTCTGCAAATCAATCGCCGATGGATTGGACGTCCTGCATAGAATAAAAACGCCTTTTTCAGGATCAGAAGTAAATGGTGCAATAGAATCTGCACCCATGTAAGGACTCAAAGTAACAGCATCGAATCCAAAATGATTAAAAAGACTATGGGCATATTGTTTGGCGGTGTTGCCAATATCTCCCCGCTTTGCATCACCAATAATAATGGTGTCATTGCCAAAACGATCCATGGTTTCTTCTAACCACTGAAATCCGGCACTGCCCCATCGTTCAAAAAATGCAAGGTTTGGTTTAAATGCAGCGGCCAAATCATGGGTCGCATCAATCACTTTAAATGCATGTGATTTTAACGCATCCAGAGATACCTGAGATGCACCCAATGCTTCGGGATTCAAGTCTAATCCCACGCATAGGTGGCTATGTTTCGTTTGGATGACGGATGAAAGTCGTGAATTAAATGGAATCATTAGCCCGGAATTTACTGTCGTCTACCATGAACCTGAAAAAGGATTGTATGAAATATGATTAAAATAAATTTATCCATTTAAATTCAGCCTTCATGAATCAGCTTTCAATTCAAAATTCAGCCCAATCCGAAGCCCAAGTCATTGCATCCAGTGGTGTCTTTCAAATCGAATTATTAAAACATGTGGGTGAATCCGATTATCCCCAATTAATCGAAATATCAAAATCATTGGCGAAAGATTATGGCGAAAAAGCAGTTCTAACTAAAACGACTATTCATAAATATTTTAATAAATCCGGTTCCCTACCTTTTATTGCCAGATATCGAAATGAAATAATTGGTTATATAATTGGTGTCCCCATTGAAGTATTAAGCCACGAGCCATGGGCTAGAATGGATGAAAATTTTGGAAAAGGAAATACGCTCTACACTTATGCGTTTGTCATTCAATCCGAATATAAAGGGAATGGTTATGCTAAAATGCTTAAACGGGTTTTCTTAAGCTGGGCAGGGAAACGAGAAAACATCCATTATGTGACAGGCCATGTGATCAATGGAGTCTCCGCTCGATTTACCGGAGATATTCGAATTGTCGATCGCGTTGAAAATTGGCAAGGGACCGGTAAATCCTTCGAATATTATCGCCGTGATTTATATACGGAGAAATCTCCCCTAAAAAATAATCCGCCGCTAATTACCCGAACTTAATCTTTTTTCGTCGCCAAACTCACCACCACCAGTGAAACCACTGATAGGGTAATGGCCGGCAACACCTCATCCATATTATTGTATATATTGGCAGGAATTATGTCTTGTATAAACGTGGCCTCTTTCCATAATAGTGTGGTCACCGTACCCGTAACAATAGAAGCCACTGCTCCGGCCTTGGTTGCCCCCTTCCAAAATAAAGCTGCCACGAGACTGGGCGTAATGGCTGCACCGTATATGGTGTAGGCATAGAGAGCCCTTTCAAAAAATCCCGCTGATTTTGCAAAACCGAGGGATACGATGTATGCTATAATACCAAGCCCTAAAACCAATAGACGACTCAACAGAACGATTTTTTTCTCATCAGCATTTGGGTTTACATAGTTCAAATACACATCCCGCATAAGGGTTGTGGCGGGCACGAGCAGAAAACTATCCGCAGTGGAGATAATGATACCCACAATCGTAGTCATCATGATGGCACCAATAAAAGTAGGGAGGAATTTATGGGCTGCATAAATGAGGACATATTTCCCCACTTCGGCATCAGGAATCATACTAGATGCCACCCACGCAGCAAAAATGATCATGAGTTCAGCGACGGTGACGGCGATAATTAAGACTTTCACGGCAGACTTCGCCCCTTCGGCACTCTTACTGGCGAAAAATCGCTGGTACATATTGGCATCGCCCATGATGAGTAAAAATGGCGGTAAACAGAAATTGATAATATCCATGGTGGAATAGACACCCCAGAAATCCATATGATCTGCCTTACCCATGGCTTCGAATGAAGCAGCCATCCCTGAGAAGCCACCTGCCTCTACAAGAAAAATTGGAATGGCGATAATGAAGGAGATTACAATAATGATTCCATTTGCAACATCTGTATAGGCCACACTTACCAATCCGGCTAGCATGGTATAAGCAATAATAAACAAAGCGGCGATGATGGTACCCGTTTCAACCGAAATTAAGGAAATACCTGCGTCATTGGTCAATACGGTGTGAAGTACGGCACCTCCCGCATTATACTGGTAACTCACAATCACCATGTAGGCGATGACCAATGCCACTACAGATAATAACCGTGCACTTGGACCGAATCGATCTCCAAGAATTTCAGGAACTGTAAATTTTTCAAACGACCTAACCTTACCCGCAATTTGGGTCAGAATGATAATGCCTAACACACTACCTAAAGGTAGAATGAGTGCTGCCATCCCTGTGTCATAGGTTTTGCCTGCATTCCCAAGGATGGATCCTGTACCCATCCATGTGGCCAACATGGTCCCCACCAATACCCATGGGGTAAGTGATCGCCCTGCTACTGCGAAATCAGATTGGGTCTTGATCTTCTTCGCTTTGTAAAAGCCGATTCCGATCAAAGTGAATAGATATAAGAGGATTACGGTTAAATGAATCATGAAATGCTTCTGCCTTGGTTAAGATGAAGCAATGAAATTAATTTTGGGCTATGCGAAATACAAGCCTAGGTGTAAAATGCCTCCAAATTATTTCAACTTTGATTTGGTTCGGTATAGCCTCAACATTGTGGGGGCAAGCCGTTTCTAATGAAAATAACCAGAAAGCAAAATACGTGAATCGACTGGCAAAAGAATCCAGCCCCTATCTTCTTCAACATCAAAATAACCCTGT
>JAERSH010000035.1 GCA_016845785.1 Fidelibacterota bacterium | reverse complement strand
CACAATTATTTGAAAGGGAATACAAAATGTCCAAATGGATTTTAAGCTTATTGCTCATTGCCGGCATTGCGGTCGGCCAACAGAAAAAAGTTGTCGTAAAAAAGAAAGCCCAAATCAAAGGGGATAAAGAACAAACCGTTGATGTGGATGTCCAAACTGACGGTGATGAAATGACCATCGTGGTTACCCGAGATGGTGAAGAAAAAGAATACACGATTGATTTAGGTGATCAGAAAGCATTAAAAGAGGTTAAAGAAAAATTAGCCGATTTGGATGTAAATATCCGCACAATGGTTATGGATGATGATAATGTATTTAAAATTCATTCCGGTGGGTATTTAGGTGTTCAAATTCAAGAATTAACCGACGGCTTAAGATCATATTTTAAAGTGAAGGATGATAACGGTGTTTTGATTTCAGAAGTGGTAGAAGACAGTCCTGCTGAAAAGGCCAAACTGAAAGCGGGGGATATCATCCTTTCAGTGAATGGTGATAATGTCTCTACCACTTCCGAATTACAGCGGGCCATTAGTCGTCAAGATCCTGAATCTGAAGTCAAACTTTCCATTGTCCGCAAAGGGCGGCAAAGAAATATGACCGCAACCCTTGGTAGTCAAAAAAATAATTTTTCATGGACAGGTAAAATGCCCGGGATGCGAATGGGAGATAAAGACCATAATGTATTTTTCTTTTCTCCGGAAAACAGAAAAAATGACCATAATGAGATACACCTCAAGGCCCATAACAAACACCTGATGGAGTCCTCCGATGACCTCCATGAACATAAAAAATATAAAATGCGATTGGTTGGTCCTATAGATAATGATGATCTTCGGGAAGAACTAGACGCACTGAAAAAGGAATTGAAAAAACTCCGAAAGGAAGTTAATAAACTCAAAAAATCATAAGCCTCCACTTTAATTTATTGAGTCTTCACAAAGGCCTGTCTCAACAATTGGGATGGGCCTTTTTTATTTCAATCCACTATTATCACATCCCTTATCTGAGATAAATTGGCGCCCTTCTCAACAATTTATCTTATGAGACTGATCAGCACCTTATCATTACTCTTTGCATTCCTTTCGGCACAGGATTACACCTGGCCAACGGATGTCGGTAAACATTTGTCCTCCAACTTTGGTGAATTTCGAACCACGGGATACCATCTCGGATTGGATATGAAAACGAAAGGAACTACAGGACATCCTGTTTATGCTGTTTCCAGTGGACATATATCACGAATTGTGACCAATTATTCTGGATTTGGCCGTGCCCTATATTTGAAAATGGATGACGGTCAAACAGCTGTCTATGCTCATTTAAGCAAATTTACTCCACGACTGGAAGCACGATTAAAAGAAGTACAATCGGCCAATCAATCTTATATGACCAATATCTTCCCAACGGCTGATGAATTTCGATTTGAAAAAGGTGATGTAATTGCATATTCTGGTAATACTGGATTTTCTTTCGGCCCCCATCTTCATTTTGAAATCCGCAATGAACATGGACAAACATTGAACCCACTCACCAATGGTCTTTCTCAAGCAGATCGACTGGCACCGGTCGTAGAAGAAGTTGCCCTCATTCCACTACGCACCGACAGTTGGGTGAATGGCAATCAACTTCCGCAAAATTTTCCATTATTCAGAGATAAAAAGGGAGAGTACCACTTTCCGGACACAATTAATATTGCTGGATTAATCGGTCTTTCCATTAAAACATTTGATAAAATTCAGGGCACTAACAATATTTATCAACCCCATCATATAGAAATTTATATTGATGGTAACATTCATCACTCCCTGCAATTTGACCGATTAGATTATAAATGGCTTCCTACAGCCAACTATATAAAAGATTATCGCAATGCGCGGTTAAATCTAGGAGATTTCATTAATCTTTATCGACATGAAACCGATCCGAGGGTGCCCATTCATGCAGATTCAACCAACGGAATATTGGACCTTACGCCGGGTTTCCATGACATAAAAATACTCGTCATGGATGTGTTAAAAAATACACGAACTGTCCATGGTACTATTTTCAAAATGCCGCCATTTGACATTACCCTCGAAAAACTGGGCGAAACGGATGAACTCATTTCATTCTTACTTCAGCCAAAGAGTATCACCGTCCCCATAGAATCAATCATTGCTTATTCATTCACCCCTTATGGATTTGCAGAAGCACAGATAAATATCCAATCTTCAGAGCCCATTGAGACAGGGCGAATTATTACCATATCAAAAAAGCAGGCTGAACGGAAGGCAATCCAATTCATCGCAAAAAATAAATTGGGGACGTACTCAAAACCCATCCACTGGGTAGATAAAAAATATACAGGCGACCATTTAAGTGTCATGGTGGATATGGATATTTCTCATACAGACGCCGGTGTATATGTACAAGTCCAGCCGGAACAAGTGGTGAAGGCTGATCTTTCGCTTCGACTCAAGGGTGAATATCAATATGAAACGATTCCACTCAATCACATTCAACCCTCGGTCTATTTGACGCCACCTATCGATCCCCTTATGTTTAACCATGTGAATCAAATTGAAGCCATTATGAAGGGTTCCATCGAACGGCAGATCCGATTTGATTTTCCATACACTGTTGCAGTACCAGATTCCTCCGTTACTGTTGTTTCCAAGGATAGTTTCTGCTCCATTCGAACGAAAAAATCATCTATCTCTCAACCGACACTTATGTGGATTGAGGCCGTCCATAAACATGCGAAAGTAAAAAATGGAAAGCTTCTTTCACGCGTTTATCAACTCCAGCCGTTTGAACGACCGCTATTGAAGCCAGTGAATATTGGTATTCGATATCCAGCCAAGCTCAAGGATCGAGAAAAAATCCACCTTTACTATTATGACCAAAAAGAAGGGTGGTCCTTCATCCCCACTGAAAATAATAAAGAGCGGCAAGTGCTAACCGGCGCCGTTAAGCATTTGGATGCAGTGGCCATTATTGAGGATACTACGCCACCCAAAATAAAAACCATGCACCCCGGACATAATGGCAAATACCCTACGCTCGAATTGCACCAGTTTAAAATAAAAATTGATGACACCCTTTCCGGGTTTGAACCTGTAGAAGATTCATTCGAATTCAAACTGGATCATCAGCCGCTCATTTATGCTTTTCAACCCAAGACAAAAGAAATATCTTATCAGTTAGATCAACCTTTGCCGATCGGCACACACACCATACAATTCACGGCTAGAGATCGTGCGGGGAATAAAGTGTCTCGCAACATAGAATTCACGGTGTACTAATGATTTTCCCCTATAAAGATGATAACCCGCGGGTACTAATTCCATACGTCACATATGGATTGGTTGGTCTGAACCTATTTGTATTTGCCTTTCAATTCAGTACAGGGATGAGAGATCCTGAGGCAGAAGCGATCTTTATATATACATTTGGGCTCATCCCAGCGGATTTTTCAATCTTAACCATGTTCACCTCTATGTTTCTCCATGGCGGATTTGCTCACATTATGGGAAATATGTGGTTCCTCTGGATTTTTGGAGATAATGTAGAAAGCACCTTAGGGCATGTGCGATATGCGATATTTTATATCCTCTGTGGTGTGGCTGCAAGCTTATGCCAAGTGTTGATGAATCCCGCATCTCAAATCCCCATGGTGGGCGCTTCAGGCGCCATTGCCGGTGTGTTGGGCTTGTACATGATTCGCTTTCCACAGGCGAGGGTTCATGTATTTATATTTATTCTCATTTTCTTTACCACCATTCGTGTTCCTGCAATTATTGTATTGGGATTTTGGTTCTTTAATCAACTCACCAATGGCCTCGGATCATTGGGGTTAGACACCACCGGCGGAGTGGCATGGTTTGCCCACGTGGGTGGATTTATTGCTGGCATTATGCTGCATCAAGCATTTAAACTCATCCGCTTTGAACATTAATTGCGGGGAATTCAAATGAAACCAATAACCAAATTCTTAATCCTTTCTTTCATACTGTTCATCATTGGATGTAGTAATGAAGGCACCAAAA
>JAERSH010000034.1 GCA_016845785.1 Fidelibacterota bacterium | reverse complement strand
AGCCGAGTAAAAATGCTGGAAAGAATGGAGAAAGTGGAAGCACCAACGGAAGATAATCGATCGGTGAATTTGGTATTACCCCAACCGAGCCGACCCCCGCTAAATGTGGCATCCTGCAGAAATGTGACCAAACATTATGGGGATATTGAAGTGTTTAATGATATGGATTTGGTGGTGGAACGTGGGCAAAAGATTGGGTTGGTTGGCCACAACGGTGCAGGGAAATCAACTTTGTTAAAAATGTTAGCAGGCGTAGAACAGGTCACTTCAGGCGCAGTTCGAATAGGTGGCAGTGTGGATAGGGCTTATTATGCCCAGCATCAATTGGAAACATTGGATCCTAATGAGACGGTGTTTGAATCCATCCAAAAAGTGAGTCCTGGTTGGAGCGAAACTGAAATGCGAACATATTTGGGCAGTTTCATGTTTACCGGCGATGAGATTGAAAAATATGTGAAGGTGCTTTCTGGTGGAGAAAAGGCACGAGTTGCCATGGCGCGGATGCTAGTGAAACCTTCTCATTTATTGTTGTTGGACGAACCCACAAATCACTTGGATATGGTGACGCGGAATGTGGTGGAATCAGCGTTAAAGCAATTTACAGGATCCATTGTTTGTATTTCTCATGATCGTCATTTTTTGAATGAAGTAACCAATTTGACTTGTGAAGTGGGCGATGGCGGCATCCGCATGTTTGAAGGGAATTACGAATATTATGAATGGAAAAAGAAAGAAGAGCAATCAACACAGCCTACAGAATTAAAAGTTAAAACGGAATCGAAAGGGAAATCTGATTATAAAGAACGAAAGAAGATTCGAAACCGATTGGCGTGGATTGAAAAACGATTCAAATCCATCGAAACAGAATTAGAATCTCAAAGAGCCGTCACCCAAAATCCTGATAATGGTAATGATTATGAATTGCTCCAGCAGACCATGGACGCCATGAATACACTGGAAGCTGAATATTTAGAATTGATGGAAGAACAGGAAGGATTAAATAAAAGTATAACCTGATTGTGTGAGCACTTTCGTTGCGATACCCAATCGATCTGTTTTTACTAAAATATAATCGGTGTCATAGGTAGAAATAGTAAAGATACTGATCTCTACTTGTGCCAAAAGGGTTGATATCTTTGCTATTATTCCTGTAAGTGAAAAATCTAATGGCCCCACTATTTTTATGCAGGACCAATCTGCTTCGGAATGATCCGCTGAAACATGGATTGATGAAGGGCAAACAATCGATAATTCTTCATCAGTTTTTGTGATAGAGTAAAATGAAGAATTCAGAACATGGGCTGGAATTCTTTCTTCAGAGCAAAATCGATGAACTGAAAAAGATCCTATTAAAATTTCAAGTTTCAATGTTTTTCAAAATCCCATCCCAAAAGTGAATCCGAGCTTTCATTGCGGCACGGGCAGCTTCTGTGGCTTCTGTCCATTTTCTTTCATCATCGCCACATAGTTCTTTTACCATTTTTAATGCAGCTGGGGTGTGCGCATCTTCATCCAATCCGATATGCCGATCCAAATAATAAATGAATGATTTGAGTTTCCCTTTTAGCGATCGATCCATTTCTTTAATAATGGCACGAAACATGTCTGGAATCACTTCTTCACGACCAAAGGTAAACATGGCTGCCACCACGTGGGATGGTGCACCATCCAAGATGCGGAATGTTTCATTCACAAATTCTGCTGCTGGTTTTGGCGCATCACTGGATTGTAATGCATCGGTAACGGATGATACTTTCAATTCAGATAAAAAATGATTAATCGGTTTTGTATTCGCACCAGCCTGTGCCATCGCATGGCAATACATTTCAAAATGACTCACATGCTGGCCGTACCGATCTACATCCGACTCTTCTTCCATGACAATTTCATTCACCAGTCTTGCAGGTGTGCCCTTCCCAGCGGGAATCCATGGCACCGTTGTGCACGTAAGTTGGCTTTGAAGCGACTTAAGAATGGACATGAAATCCCACACGGCGAACACGTGATTCTCCATAAAAAGGTGGAGATGATTGATGGTCTTGATGTTTCGATAAATGGGATGATTTTGGAGTTGGTCGCGCTCACCCTGTGTTCCATCCAGAATTTTCAGGATGTCATTTTTTAGAAACCAGAACATGGTAAAATTTTATTTTTCGTAATCTTCTATTGGTGGACACGTACAGATCAAATTTCGATCGCCATATGCATTATCTACCCTTCCAACAGAAGGCCAATATTTATGGTTTTTTAACCAATCCATAGGATAGGCGGCTTGTTCGCGGGAGTATGGATGAGTCCATTCATCAGATGTGACTGATATTGCGGTATGGGGTGCATTTACCAATGGGTTATCGGTTGATTCAAATTTGCCATTCGCTACATCCATAATTTCATTTTTGATAGAAATCATGGCATCGCAAAACCGATCCAATTCCGATTTTGATTCACTTTCAGTCGGTTCAATCATGAGTGTCCCCGGTACAGGGAAAGACATGGTGGGCGCATGAAATCCATAGTCAATTAACCGCTTGGCTACATCTTCATCAGATATGCCCGATTCCTTTTTCAATGGACGAAGGTCTAAGATAAACTCGTGGGCAGAATACCCATTCGCGCCACGATATAAAATGGGGAAATGTGCTTCTAATTTATGAGCCATGTAATTGGCATTTAAGATGGCGGTCTCCGTGGATGCCTTTAGTCCTTCATCTCCCAATAGGGCAATATATGCCCAAGAGATGGGCAGGATGCCGGCACTGCCTAATGGTGCGGCAGAAACAGCATGGATCGCTTTTTCATTGTTATTTAAAATAGGGTGTCCCGGTAAAAATGGGACTAAATGTTCTACCACGCAAATGGGTCCCATCCCCGGTCCACCGCCCCCATGTGGAATGGCAAAAGTTTTATGCAAATTAATATGACAGACATCGGCGCCAAATTCCCCGAGACGGGCTAAGCCCACCATTGCATTTAGGTTTGCCCCATCCAGATAAACTTGTCCGCCATGTGAATGCACAACGTCGCAAACTTCTCCAATAGATTCTTCAAATACACCATGGGTAGAAGGATAGGTGACCATAATTGCCGCAAGCGATTCACTATGTTGTTCAGCTTTAGATTTTAGATCATGAATATCAATATTGCCATTGTCATCACATTTGACTACCACCACATCCATACCGCACATAACGGCACTAGCTGGGTTGGTGCCATGGGCAGAGGCCGGAATCAAGCAAATATTTCTTTGGGTATCCCCACGATCTAAATGATAAGCGCGGATGACCAATAATCCGGCAAATTCCCCTTGAGCACCGGAATTGGGTTGAAGAGAACATCCTTGTAAGCCGGTAATATCCATCAGCCAACCTGCAAGTGAATCGCATAATTCTTTATATCCATCTGTTTGGTGAGGTGGTGCAAATGGATGTAAAAATGCAAATTCTGGCCAAGTGATGGGCATCATTTCTACAGCTGCATTGAGCTTCATGGTACAGGAGCCCAGTGAAATCATACTGGTATTTAAGGTCAGATCTTTCGCCTCTAACCGATGGAGGTAGCGCATCATTTCTGTTTCAGTATGGTAAGCATTGAACACGTCATGGGTGAGATAATCAGTTGATCGATGGATTCTCAAATCAAACCCATTGTTACGCCCGCTTTCTTCTGTATTGAATACGGAGAGGATATCGGCCAAATCTCCCGGAGAAGCGGTTTCATCCAGTGAAATACCCACATCGCCATTATCAAAATAACGAAAATTCAAATTATGAGCTTCTGCCGATTCTCTTAGGTCAGAGGATGTAATGCCACCTAGCTTCACTCTGATAGTGTCAAAAAATTGATCATGAATAATGGTGTGGCCACTATGGGAAAGGGCATTGGCCAGTTCTTGGGTTTTTCTGTGAACTCTTTCTGCAATTGCCCGAATACCCTCAGCGCCATGATAAACAGCATACATGCCTGCCATCACTGCCAACAAAACTTGAGCCGTACAAATATTGGATGTTGCCTTGTCTCTGCGGATATGCTGTTCTCGTGTCTGAAGGGCCATTCGAAGGGCACGGTTACCGTGGCTATCCTGGGATACGCCAATAATCCGGCCAGGCATTTTCCGTTTAAATTCTTCTTTAGCAGCAATAAATGCGGCGTGAGGTCCCCCAAATCCCATGGGTACACCAAATCGTTGAGAATTGCCAATGGCCACATCCGCACCAATTTCACCTGGCGATGGTAAAATTGCCAAACTTAAGAGATCAGTCGCCACCGCAATCCGTGAACCGTTGTCATGGGCTTGCTGGCACAATTTTGAATAATCTGATACTTTTCCATCTGTCGCAGGGTACTGGATTAATGCGCCAAAAACATCTTGGCCAAATTCAAAATCCGTAGTTGATTGAATGATTAATTCTATACCAATAGGGGTGGCACGTGTTTTTAATACATCAATGGTTTGGGGATGGCAATCAGCAGCCACTAAAAATTGATTACGTTTTCGACTGGCACGAAAAAGTAATACCATTGCCTCTGCCGCCGCAGTAGCTTCATCCAATAGGGATGCATTGGCGATGTCCAACCCCGTCAAATCCGTCACCATAGTTTGGAAATTCAATAAAGCTTCAAGGCGTCCCTGTGAAATTTCTGCCTGATAGGGTGTATAAGCGGTATACCAGCCGGGATTTTCTAAAATGTTCCTCTGGATAACCGGCGGGGTGATCGTGCCGTAATAACCCATGCCGATATATGATCGAGCCACTTTGTTTTTCGAGGCCACTTCTTTGATGGTTTTAAGTAGGGAAAACTCATTGAGTCCATCACCAATGTTTAAAGTAGAGTCTGTTCGAATAGATTCAGGAAGTGTTTGATTTATAAGTTCGCTCATTGATTCAAAACCCAGCTCTGATAGCATTTGGGTTTGTTCTGAGGGGCTTGGTCCAATGTGCCTTCTTGAAAAATCTTGAGTAATGTCAGGGGACATGGGGAATTATTTCTTGTCGTTTAGAATTGTAAAATAATCAGCTGAAAACAGGTTGAGAATTTATAAAGGGCAGGTGCTTTTTGTATAATGATATTGATAAGGAATTATCAATATGTTTGGACAAGTCCAAAAAATAGCTGATCAATTATTTTTATCTAATTGACCCAAATAATACTGATCAAAGGCCGCCAATAGACTCTCCTGACCGGAATAGGGAGCTGGCGAATATCGTTTAGACTGAATCCCCAATTGAGATAATTCAGAAATGTGCCAATCTTGTTTATTGGTCATATCCCAGAAGTCGACGGCATCTTGAGTATGGTGTTTTTCTGATTCCACAACATCTTTTGCAAATAGCCATGTGCACTCCACTTTGCATTTATCCACCCCATCGGGCCAAACAGTATGGTACATAACATATTCAGGATGGAGGCTCAAGAGCATATTGGGGAATATGGAATAATAGTAAACTCGTTTTAGGTCATCTTCTTTCAGATCTTTCAAAGGCGGACAGCAAAAATGGCCGCTGGCCGTGACACTTTCCTTTTCTTCATTGAAATCCATGTATCCACCCAAGAAAGGACCTTCATGAAGATCATTCCGTCCACCCAAATATGGGGTAATGGCCGCAAGATCAGGATGAAGAATAGGGCAGTGATAACACTCGCAATAATTTTGGATCACCAGTTTCCAATTCCCCGCTACTTCATAATTGATGGTTTTCATAGGGACAAGATCCCTGATGTTCCAATCCTTAAAGCGGCCGAATAATGGTGCAAAGGCAGTGTCAAAATCTTGAGGATTATCGCTGAAATTGATAAAAATAAACCCTTCCCATTCAGCCACAGGTATAGATAAAAGTGGGTAATCCGTTTTTTGAAATCCTTCCACTGCATCCATGTGTGGCGCGCCCTTGAGTTCTCCATCCAATCCATAGGTCCAGCCGTGGTATCCGCACTGGATGGATTTTGAAAATTGCCCTGTTTCCTTTTCGCAGATCCGCGTCCCGCGGTGGCGGCAGACATTAGTGTGGGCCTTCAGGTTGCCTTCTTCATCTCGTAAAAGAATGGCACTTTCGGTTCCCATATTAATCACTTTATATTGCCCGGATTCATTCAATTCTGTTGACCGTCCGGCGCAGATCCAATTATTCAGAAAAAGATTTTCATATTCTTTTTGAAGAATGTCAGGATTTACATAATAATCCCGTTCCAAGGTGTGGGCACCTTTGGGCAACGTTTCGGCTGTTTTTTTGAACGTCATCTTTATTTAGGCTCAATACTCATGTGATTAAATTGGTGGAGTATTGGGGTAATGGAGTAATGCACTCAAATCCTTTGGAAGTTGCTTCCCCATAACTCCAAAGCTCCATCACTCCATTTCTCCATTATTTTAGAATCTCCCGTGCTGCATTGAATCCATTGGCACCATGGAGCCCCCCACCGGGGTGGGTGCCGGGACCGCAAAGACAAAGATTTTCAATGGGTGTTTTATATTGCGCAGCGCTTGCGGTGGGTCTCATGAACATGAATTGATCCAGCGTCATTTCACCATGATTCAAGTTACCTTCAGTTAGACCGAATTGATTTTCCATATCAACGGGAGTTAATAGAGATGACGTTTCAATTTTGGATGAAAATCCGGGTAAATATTGTTCCAAAACACGAACCACATTTTGGGTCAGTTGATTTTTTAAATCTTCAGACCAATCCTGATTACGCAGTGTATAAGGGGCATTCTGAACCGTGGCAGAAAGGACGTGCTTTCCATCGGATGCAAAATCCGAATTCATTACAGATGGAATGGTGAACTCCACATATGGCGCTTCTGGGAGTCGGCCGTATTTGACTGAATCAGCCGCCCGTTCCAAATATTCAATGGACGGTGCGATGGAAAAGATCGTTCCCAGTTGCTCTTGGGACACCCCGGGAATTTCGGGCAAACTATTTAAGGCAAAATGGATTCGAGCCGCACTACCGCGATAACGAATATTGTTCAGTTGGGTATTAAAATTGGGATTGAGATTGGTTGGCCCCACCAAATGCTTAAATGTATTATTGGGATCAAGGCCGGATACAATTTGATCTGCTTCGATCGTTTCTCCATCGGCCAAAATAATACCATTGCAAACACCATCTTCTACATCTATGGATTTTACAAGAACACCTGTGCGGACTTCCACTCCGGCAGAATTGCCAGATGATTGTAACGCTTTGGCCAAATTCCCGCTACCGCCTTTTACAAATTGTGCATTGTGAAAAACACCATCACTATGAACGTGTTGATGCAAAAGATTGTAACCCGTTCCTGCCGCAAATGGTCCGAAAGATAAATGGTGAATCCCTGCTGTAGAAACAGCCGCCCGGAGCAATTCATTCTCGAACCATTCATCCACCAGCTCCGGCATCATCATGGGTGCCACCCGCATGAGATCTACTAATCCGCGGGTGCCGTGCTTTCTGATGGGTCCCAACATGGATCGCATACCCAATGCTTCTGATAAGCCAATGTTTGGTAAAGTTGGGGGCGTTAATGCATAAAGTTTTTCTAAAAATTGGGCCAGCTTTTGGATGTATTGATTGAATCCTTCCCAAGCGTTTGCATCCTTTTTTGAATGGCTGGCAATGGAGTTTGCTGTTGCTTCGGCATCACGATGGAAGGCAATATGATTTCCATTTTCATCGAGTGCAATACGCACAACATCCGGTTGAATTAATTCTAATCCATGGGACTTCAAATCCAGTTTATCCTGCACTCGCGAATCAACCCATTTTATGGTATCGTTGAATACATTACATTTGAATCCCGGAGTGAATTCTTGCGTAGAAGCCAACCCGCCAATATGATCCCGCGCTTCAAGGACCACCACTTTTTTACCGGCTTTTCCCAAGAGACTTGCGGTGACCAAACTATTTACGCCACCGCCAATAACGATTACATCAAACCGGTTCATTTCCAAACCCCCAATATCTTTTTTGCCGCCATTTCACCGGGAGAACCGGTAATACCACCGCCCGGGTGTGTGCCGGATCCACATTGGTAATAATTTCGAATGGGTGTGGAATAGTCCGCCCATTTCACTGCCGGTCGTAGGGCAAACAATTGCTGAAGCGTTAGTTCACCGTGGAAAATATTACCTTCTGTTAGGCCAAAAGTAGATTCAATATCTGCCGGCGTAAGCACTTGCCGATGCAAAATGATATCCTTGATATTGGGCGCAAAACGGGCAATGGTATTCACTACTGCATCCCCGAATGCTTCCCGCTTTTGGTCATTCCAGCCACCTTTAATATCATAGGGCGCATACTGAACAAAACAGGACATGACGTGCTTCCCAGGTGGCGCCATTTCAGGATCAAGGACTGATGGCAAAATAATATCCATGTAAGGCTCTTGAGAAAAATTGCCATACTTGGCATCGTCGTAAGCTCTCTCAAGATGATCATAACTGGGACTGATGGAAATGGCCCCGCGGAGATGATGTCCTTCGCCCGGGAGACAGGTGAAATCCGGGAGTCCATCCAAAGCCAGATTTACTTTTCCAGATGAGCCGCGAATGCGGAAATTTTTAATGTCAGTGACAAAGTCAGATGGGAGATCATTTTCATCCACCATTTTCAAAAATGTCAATTTTGGATCGAGCCCGGAGATCACAATGTCAGATTGATACTCATCCCCATTCTCCAAAGCGACACCGACGGCTTTTCCATTTTTGACGATGACCTTTTCAACCGGTGCTTCCGTCATGATTTCGGCGCCAAAATGACTGGCAGATCGGGCAATGGCCATACTTACTTCACCCGTCCCGCCACGTTGGAATCCCCATGCCCGGAATGAGCCGTCAATATCACCCATATAATGGTGAAGCATCACATAAGCCGAGCCCGGAGAGCGGGGGCCCATGAACGTACCGATAATGCCACTGGCAGACATGGATGCTTTCAATGGTTCAAACTCGAACCATTCGTCCAGAAAATCCGCTGAACTCATGGTCATGAGCTTGGTCAAATATTCAAATTGTTCCGAAGAAAGGGTTTTAAAATGATCCAACAATTTTTTGGTTTTAGACAAATCCGATAAAGATGGGCGAATGGCATTGGGTGCAATCGTTTCCAAAATCGGTCGGACGGCCATCCCGATCTGACCCATGGCCGGGCCAAAACGCATATAAGCTTCTGCATCCCGAACAGAGTGGCGTGCGATCTCACGATAGGTCTCATCGGCATCGGCAGTTCGGATGAGATAATCATTATCCAGTGGTGTAAAGGTGCTTTCAAGGGGGAGCAACTCCAGCCCGAATTTGGGCAGCATGAGTTCCCGCATGACGTTGGGCTTCATGAGACTCACCACATAAGAGCAGACCGAAAATTTAAATCCTGGAAAAACTTCTTCAGTTACAGCTGCCCCACCCAAAACGTACCGCCGCTCCAGCACCAATACCTTTTTCCCTGCTTTTGCAAGATATGCCGCTGCCGTGAGTCCATTATGGCCGCCACCTACAACGATGGCATCGTATTTTTTTACACTGGGCATGAGCGCTTCCTTTCCGGATCAAAGAAAGGCGTTTTGACCACCTTTGCCGGAGTGAGTTTTCTAAAATGTTCTACTTTGAGCTCAAACATGAGTTCGGACCCTTCGCTGGCATATTCCGATTTCACATGGGCCAAAGCAATGTATCGTTTCAGGATGGGCGACCATGCCCCACTGGTGGCATATCCAACTTGTTCGCTTCCTTTATAGAGCGGTGTGCTGGTTCGCCAAGCTGTGCAGGGGAGTCCCGGTGCCAGACCGGCTTTTCGGTAATGTTGCTCCAATTCATGCCACTGGATTTCGATACCAACGAAGTTCCATTCCGGACCGCGAGCCAATTCTGCTTCCAATGCTTTTTTACCGATAAAATCTTTTTTCTTCATTTTCACGGCCCAGCCCAATCCCACTTCAAATGGGGAAGATTTCCGTGATTCAATAATGGCATGGCGGGATGAAACATAGTCCACATCCAGCAGGATGAGCCCTGCTTCGATCCGAGAAATATCCAATGCGTTGAGTCCTGTGGGTGTAATGCCAAACGATTTTCCCTTTTCCAATAATAGGTCCCAAACGCTTAATGCATCTTTTGGGTCCATCCAGATTTCGTAGCCCAAATCGCCCGTGTATCCTGTGCGGGAAATTGAGACAGGAATGTCATCGAAAGTGGTATCCATCATCCAGAAGAATTTGAGACTATCTAAGGAATCAGATGCCACCGCATTCAAAATATCTCGGGAATTGGGTCCTTGCAAAGCCAATGCTGCTGTAGTATAAGAATCATCTGTAATGGTGAGATCCATCCCTGCGGCATTATGCTGGATCCAGTCCAAATTGGGTTCGGCGCTGGTAATGCGAAACTTATTTTCCGATAATCGCTGAACTGTGCCATCATCAATCACCTTCCCATCTTCATCGCACCATGGGGTGTACATGACTTGCCCTACTTTGCAGATTTTGATATTTCGTGTGACCAATCGATCTAAAAACTTTTGTGCGTCGGGGCCTTCGATGATATATTTTTTTAAGGGTGAAATATCTAGAAGAGCCGCTTTGGTTCGGATGGCAAAATATTCATTATCATGATGGAGTTCATAACTGGTAGCCGCCAGATAACCGCCCCAACGTTTCCATTCTTGGGGTTCATTCAGTTTGGACGTCCGCTCAAAAAATGGCGACAGCCTTAACTGTGTAATTCCTGTGAATTCGTTTTTGTAGCTCATTCAGCTGATCTCAAAAATGGCCGTGTTAAACACGTTGGGCCACCAGCGCCCTTCAATGAAATTTCTGACCCATCATAGGTATGGAGATCCACACCGGCGGCTTCTAATAGTTGTTTTGTAATTGGATTGCCTTCAACCATAATCACTTTTCTCGGTGCCACGGCCAAAACGTTACATCCCATGGAGTCATATTCTTCATCCGGGACTTCAATTAATTCAATATTTCGGCGTATAAGGTATTCCCGGAATGGAACCGGAAGTAATCGAGAATAGACCAAATACAGATCGTGGTCTATTGGGGAAACATTGCTCATGAGATGGAGACAGTCCGCGGGGCCTGTCCAGTGGGGTAGGGGAACGGAAATTACTTCATCCACAAGATCGCCCAGAAGTTCTTTGAACTGACGAATTCCTTCTGCATTGGATCGATATCCTTCCCCAATTGCCACAGTCCGTTCATCGATCCAAACCACATCGCCACCTTCTAATGTGCCGGGCGCTTCAATCTGACCAAGAATGGGTACCCCAATAGATTCGAAATACACTTTCATTGCATCTGCTTCCGGAAGTCGGGGTTCCTTTCCCATGGTGCACAGAACCGCGCCTGCATTTGTGACGACACAGGGATCGTGGGTGTAAACGGAATCCAGTGATGTAGCATCATCTAACGGAAGAAAATGCACTTCCGCACCGGAAGATGTTAAAAATGCGACCAGTGATTCATGAGCGGATTGGGCCTTGTCAAAATCCGGGACACCGAAATAATTGAGTTCAGGTGATTGGGCATTGACTCTGGCCTGGTTTTGGTAGGCATCCTTGGGTTGTTTCACCAATACACGGCGGATGGGGTCCACCATATTCTGGCAGCCGAAAGTGTTACTCAATGGTACCTCCGCACCAATTGATGATCATGTTGGCAATAATGTTGACGCATATTAATACTTCTTCGATTTCTACAAATTCATTGGCCGCATGGGCAAGACGAACGTCTCCGGGGCCAAAAAGAACGGCGGGAATATGAGCATGATTGGTGAAGAGGCGCAAGTC
>JAERSH010000033.1 GCA_016845785.1 Fidelibacterota bacterium | reverse complement strand
ATTTTCTCAGCCCTTAAATATTCAAGGGATGGCCAGGGACCATGATGGAAATATGCTCCCGGATGGGACTTACAATTTCGTATTTCGTCTCTACACCGCATCCACAGGCGGCACCGCCGCATGGACGGAAAACCAGAGTCTTTCGGTGACCAATGGTGTTTTTTCCGCCAATATGGGAGCCGTTACAGACATGAATAGTCTGAATTTCAATAATGACCATTGGCTTTCACTTGAGATTGGTTCCAACGGTGAACTTTCGCCACGAACGAAACTGGTGGTAACCCCTTATGCATTATTGGCAGCCCAGAGTGGTGTCACCAATGTGTATCCCAGTTCTGGGAGTGTGGGGGTGGGTACCACTTCTCCGGATACGAAATTATCGGTTATTGGAAAAGTCCGTGCAGCCAATGCATCCAATGAAAATGAATTTACACAAATTGGCCACGGCGGTAGTCATGGGTATATCAGAACAGAAGGGGATGGACGTCTATTGATTCAGCATGACCATAACACCAAGTTGAGTATAGAAAGTGGCGGTGATGTGGGGATTAATATTGAAAATCCGGAAGAAAAACTCCATATCAATAATGGGAACATTTATTTGGGCCAAGGTGGCAATAATGCAGATTATGGTAAAATTACCTGGGATTTGAACAATGGTGCCCCCACTGATTACCATTGGATTGGCTATGACAGTGATATTGACCCGTGGTGGATGATACTTCAAACCCATTCCAGCGAAGGGGTTCGAATTCGAACCAGCCAAGATGGAGATATTCTCATTGCAGGTGGCTCCAATAATGACCAAACGGGCGTGGGCCGCGGTGTCAAACTCATTGGTGATTTACGTGTGGATGACCGAATCTATCAGCAGGTGGGGAGTGATGAAGTAAAGCAGTGGAAACTCCATGATTTTGATAATTTTGATTCCGGAAATGAAGGGTGGACTGGCGCTGCATCCGATGGTCGTTACAATTGTGGTGGTTCAATCTATGGGGGACGTGATGAAGCTGCTGCTTCTGAAGTGCTTCGAAAGTCTTGGACACCGCCCTCAGGTACACAGTTTATAAAGATTGAAATGGAAGTCTATGCCTTAGACAGCTGGGATAATGAGATATTTTTTGTGTATAAAGAAGGCAATTGGAAAAATAATATGGAAGCTTTTCGATCCCCAAGAATTCATCATTCAAATGGCCAAAATTTATGTAGTAGAAGCGACTATGCGGATAGATATATAAATGTGGTCATTTTTGGTGAATGGGATGGATCAGGAAATGTCACTATAGCCGTAGATGCGCATTTGAATGGAAATTCACATGATGAATCGTTTGGTGTGGATAACGTGGCGTTTTACGTCAGATAAGAAAGGAGAAAGAAAAATGAATAATTATGAATTAAAAATGAAGAATTACTTAATCAGTACTTTGTTTCTCCTCAGTCTTGGCTTTGGGCAAACACAAGTCGATATTAAACTGGTCTCCGGTGGCACAGGCACAGTTTCCGGCGTATTGGATGCACCCCCGGGGCAGGATGCCTTTAACGGTACCATCAGCTTTACCGTAGGGCAAATCGTCCAGACAGAAGACGAAATGACCGGTTCGAATCAAAAAGTAGAATTGGGATTTTGGAATCGATTCAGACGGCGGCCTGAAGATCCCGCATTGACGGCCTCTTATGACTACTTCCCAGACCGAATCAACCTGGGGTGGAGTTACGATGCCAACAAACCCCAGGCAACCACAGGCGGTAACGGACATAATATTTGGAGAGGTTCGTCCCAAATACGTAACAACCTGACCTTCACCAATACCACTTATACGGATAATGAAACCAATTCCGGTTCAGCACTCACGCCCGGCACAGAATACACTTATACAGTGAAGGGCTCTAACGCATTTGGCTACGATGCCACAGGATCAACCGTGATTGGTAAAACATCCACCAACGGTACCATTACAGGATTTGTGGAAACCACCTTGGGGACGGATATTCCCAATGTGCGGATGAAAGCGACCCCCAACTGGGGATCATCACTATTCTTAGATGGTACCGATGATTATGCTGCATTTAAAGCGGATTCTGTTTTTGATATGGCCGCCAATAATAGTCATGACACCCTTACTACCGAAGTCTGGTTTAATACGCCCGATGTGGATGGGACCCAAGTCATCCTGAGTAAAGGCACCAATTGGCAATTGGCCGTAAAAGCAGTACAGTCTTACAATTATCTCACCTATTCCCAGAACGGGACAGAGGTTATGGTCAGTGATAATTCCATCTCCACCAATGCATGGAACCATGTGGCTATGGTGAAAAAGACATCCTCTGGTGGCAATGCGGTTTACCGCTTTTATGTGAATGGATCAAAAATCATGTTCAATACGAGCAAAGATTCATTGATTGTGACAGAAGTGGCTGCCAGTACCGATTCTTTATATATTGGAAAAAGTTCGTCCGGGAACCATTTTCGCGGCAATATTGATGAACTGCGCATTTGGGATGTGGCCCGAGACAGCAGTTTAACCACAGTGGCCGGCGCCGATTCTACAGTGATTAAAAAATATCATGATGCCTATGTACCCTATCGCGTTAGCGGTGTGGTGGTAGAGCCTACCTTGGTCCATTACAACAATATGGATGTGGGTTCCGGTGCCCTCATTACCAATACGGTGAATATAGATTTGAAGGGTGATCTCCACGGGGAGAGTGATTTAAGTTATTGGCACGATTCAGATGCACCCGCTTATGCCACAGGATTTACG
>JAERSH010000032.1 GCA_016845785.1 Fidelibacterota bacterium | reverse complement strand
AATGAAAAACTGGCCGTGTCGGAAAAAAATGTTCTCATGGCATCGTAATCCTTGCCCCAAACTTTATCCAAGGCCACAACAAGATCGACTGATTCTTGACCGCTAATATGCCAAGAGTAGCCTTCATAATTGGTGATAAATCCATTGGATTTTTGCGGTGTATTGCATCCGCTGACCATCATACCTATCATCAGAGGAAAAATTAGTTTCTTCATCGTTTTCTCCTTTGTTTTAATTCATGTAGAAGCGAGTCCGCCAGCCGGCGGATCGCGACTACAATATTATGTTTTGTAGAGACGTAGCATGTTTACCCGCCAATAGGCGTGGCTACGTCTCTACATCGTTTTGTTAATATTTCGTTGGGGCCACCAGAGGAGGTTATCAAGGTTGAGGACCTTAGAAGGATTGGCAGCCCCAACTCAATTTGGTTTATCGTTTATTGAGATTAACTAGGTTATTGTGTAAAGCAACATCACGATGGCCCCATGCTAAATATTTGTTCCTTTTTTGAAAGAATGCTTTACGATCATCTTCATCGGGCCAGGCCTTATTAATTGCTTCTGCATTTATTGAAATATTATCCGCATCCTCCAAATTTGCATACTCCGTGATCACTGTAAACGATCTTTTGTCACCATATAAGGTGCCGGACCAATAGTGATGTAATTCTCGTCGACTAAGGATTTTATCATTTTTCATAATCACCTTGTTGAAGAACTCATCAAATAAAGCTTCACGTTCTTCAAGTGATCCGCCTTCAACATCACTTATCCGCTTCAAATAATATTCCATCACAGTAACAACTGTATTTTCAGTTGTTCTTTTATTATTTCGTTTTATTCGACTGGTAACCAATTCTTCTACAGCAAGATCGGTATGTTTTGATTTCCAATATTTTCCATATTTTTCATAAAAGGCTTTTCGCTTATCTTCATTAGGTCGTGCTTTTCTACGCATGGCCCCTGTGTTAACAGTGCTCTTATCAGCGTCTGCAATGGACTTCCATTCTGCAACTTGAACGATCTCATTTAATGATCCAGACCAGCGGTGGCCTAAAACCATTAAACTCACCAATTCTTTATCTAATTGGTTCATTTTTGTGAATTCTTCTTCCATCATTTCTGTTAATTCAGCCCATGATCCTTCTGGGTTGAATTTCAAATAGTACATTGAAGTTGTGACTACATGGTTATCAGGGTTTTTCTGGCCAAACAGACAGATAGTCATGATGGCCCATATGATAGGGGTTCTCATTTTCATGGGATTTTCCTTTTTGTTGTTTGATTAAATGAAAGGTGCTGGCTTACAGTATATGGATCGAACCTTTGTGGGGTCCATGTGTGGAAGGTTGGGAATTGAGAGGCTGTTTTAGATGGTACTCCATCGCCGGGGGGAGGAGTCTCCTCGTTGAATAATCCCCCGATTATGGTGTCGATATATGCCATTACAGCTCCTGATTCAAATCTTTCAAGCGCTGTGCCTCTGTCAAAGTATAGAAATGAAAGGATGCTTAAGTCAATAGAAATCGAACTTAATTGTAAATCCCATCATTTTTGAATATAAAAAGCCCCGCCTATCTTAGCTCTCCATTGGACAGGTCGGGGCTTTATTCGAATGTAGATACGACCCACCGGATCGTCTCTACATTATTATGTTTTCGTGTCGTAGAGACGTAGCATGTTTACCCGCCAATAGGCGTGGCTACGTCTCTACATGGTTTGGTTATTTTTTGCTGTAAGTGTAAAACAGTCCTGCAAAAACAATCCACATTACACTTTCACCGATCTGTGCACCGGATGCAGGCAGTGCACCTGTCACCACATGGAAGATATTCACGGCCACCGGCAGCAGTGCCACCACCATCATGGTGGTGCCCGCTTTCGCCAGGTTATCCCCCAGCCAATCGGGAAGCTGCCACACAACGATGACCATCATGAATTGCATCATGATAGTAAACTGAAAAATAAGATGTATATCATCATTAAATGGCATGCCATAGCCTTCTGCCATTGCTTCCGGCATGGCCAATCCTACCAATCCAAATAAAGCGCCGAAACCGGCGAAGATGCGGAATACGAGTTTTAGATTCATTGAATCCTCCTTTGTTTTAGTAGAGACGACCCACCGGATCGTCTCTACAATATTATGTTTATGAATTGTAGGGGCTAGGCATGCCTAGCCCCTACATGGTTTGGTTATTTTTTACTATTCATGAAAAACATGGCGCCAAGGGCAATATACACCGCAAGCAATACATAAACAGTTGCACCGCCCACATCGCTTACTATTGTATTATAGCCGAGGAAGGCCACATAAATTGCCGCTACGATGCCAAACAATTGTCCCAATGGCTTCATCGCATCACCGGCAACATCCGGGATTCGCCATGCAACGAGTCCCAAACATAATGTAATGATGCCCAATGCTTGGGCAAGGAGTATCGTACCCGGTGAAACGGTGACACCGGCTGGAGCCAAATATCCCTCCGTCATAAATAGGGCCTGTGCGGCTCTTAGAAAAGCCATACCGCCAAAGATTCGAAATGGAAGTGATGGATTCATGATTTACTCCTTTTTGTTATTTGTTTGTAGGGGCGAATCCAACCGCTGGCGGATCGCAGCTACGTTATTTAGTTATTGTGGTGTAGAGACGTAGCATGCTACGTCTCTACATGGTTTGGTTATTTTTTGCTATTCATAAAAAACATGGCCGCCAACGCAATATGCACTACAATCAGAACGTAAACGGTGGTACCACTTACTGTTCCTGTCACAATATTATAGCCGAGGAAGGCCACATATATTGCAAGTACAATACCAAACAATTGTCCGAATGCGTTTAACGCATTACCGGCAATATCCGGTGCGCGCCAGGCTAGAATTCCCAAGCATAATGTTGTGACACCCAATCCTTGGGCAAGGACGAACGTGTCCGATGAAACGGTGACGCCGGCTGAAGCCAAATAGCGCTCCGTCATGAATAGGAACAGTGCGGCTCTTAGAAAAGACACACCGCCAAAGATCCGAAATGGAAGTGATGGATTCATGATCTACTCCTTTTTGTTATTTGTTTGTAGGGGCGAGGCATGCCTCGCCCTTACGTATAATTATTTTTTGCTTTGCATGAAGAACAGAAC
>JAERSH010000031.1 GCA_016845785.1 Fidelibacterota bacterium | reverse complement strand
GGGATATATTGAAAACTTTCACTGAATAAGATTAAATCATAGGATTCAGAGGTATCTAATTCTTCAAATTTGCAAACGTGGATTATTGATTTTTCATCTAGTTTTTCCCGGACTCTTTCCGCCAGAAATTCGCTCGGGATCACACAATCTACCTCATATCCCAATCCAATCAGATTTTTAGCCAAGTTGCCCGAACCGCTGCCCACATCCAAAATTCGCTTAGTTCCTTCAGGGATATGATCAATAATGAGTTGGGAATGTCTTTGCTGTGCTTCAGCAAAATTTTGGGCAGTGGCAGTTTTATCGTCCGGCCAATAGCCATAGTGGAGATCTTCAGTCTCCATGAAAAACTTTCCGATAAGAAGACCCACATTCAGGCCCACCACTTTTGAGTCATATTTATTCAATTGGGTTATACCATTTCTCCATGATGAAGAATGAGGACTGAAACGTCATCATTGCAGAATTGGGCATTGCCATTCCTGACAAATTGATGTGTTAACTTTGAAAATTATTTTGATGATGCCCTAATCCCTCTTCATAATATGTCGGTGAAATTAATTCACCAAGGGGAAGAGACAAAAAGGAATCAGTCCAGGAAACGCGGTACCGTAAAATATAAAATAGTACCAGCCAATAGCGCCGTTACACCTTTAAGGGCACCGATATCCGTGGGGAATAAACCAGATTCCTGTAGCCAAGAAATAATGGCAAACATGATGCCAAATGAAGAAAGGTAAAGCCAGATTATTTTACGCATTATTCTCTGCCATTTCAGCTTCAATTTCTTCAATCGTTCGGGGAATATGTGGACCGAGAATCCGAAAGCCATCTTCTGTGATTAAAATATTGTCCTCAATGCGAATACCGCCGAAATCGCGGTAGGATTCCAATGCATCATAATTAATGAAGGCTTCATGTTTTCCCTCGGATTGCCACTGGTCAATCAAATGAGGGATGAAATAAATGCCTGGCTCAACCGTCAACACAAAACCAGGCTCTAGGTTTTTTGCCAGTCGTAAATATGCCAACCCAAATTGATCGCTACGGCCTTCATCTTCATTATAGCCAACAAGGTCCTCCCCGAGACCTTCCATATCATGAACATCCAACCCTAACATATGTCCCAGTCCATGTGGAAAAAATAATGCATGAGCGCCAGCCTTTACTGCTTCATCCACATCGCCCTTCATGAGTCCCAATTTCTTCAATCCACGAACAGCGATTGTGGCCGCTTCTAAGTGGGCTTCTTTATATGATTTCCCCGGCGCACAGTAAGTAAACGCAGCTTCTTGCATGTCATAAACAATGTCATAAATTTCTTTTTGCCGATCATTAAATTTTCCCGACACAGGAAATGTTCGTGTTATATCACTGGCGTAATGAAGAGGAGACTCCGCGCCGGAATCATTCAATGCCAATTGGCCACCAGCCATGACATTATTATATTCATTCATATGGAGGATTTCTCCCCTTACGGAAAAAATAACTGGATAAGCCAAGCGTCTGCCTTCAGACAAAGCATGGCCTTCGATTTGACCTACAATAGATTGCTCTTTCACGCCTGGATGGGTTGACTGCATGGCGATTTTATGAAATTCAGCCGTGACTTGAAGCGCAGCTTCAATTTCAGCAATTTCTTCATCTGTTTTTATGGATCGCTGCTGAATGACCGATTGTATTAATTCTTTTGAAGCACCTTTGGATTGTCCATTTAATAATCCATCAACAAAAATCTGCTGATCGCCTCTATAACAAGGTAAATAGTGAATATGGTTATTATGATCTTTAAGAAATGATTGGAGTTCTGCCGATGGTAACCAATGTTCAATCCCTGCCAATTGAGCCATTTCAGACACTTTGGTCCGTTCACCTTCCCAAACAATTTCGTCTACGGTCAAATCATCACCAAACAAAGTTGATTCACTGGTCTTCACATCTATCACCAGATTAAGATGTGGATGATCTAAACCACAATAGTATAAGAAATTGCTATCTTGGCGAAACCGCAACCAATTGGATGGATAGTTCATGGGCACAGGATTATTGCCCGGCAATAGAATTATTCCTTCATTGAGTTTTTCACAAAGGACATTTCTTCGATTTTGATACGTATTTGCTGAAAACATGGTTGCGAATTTAATGCGTCAATTTTCCTTATTAGAATGGTTTTTTTATTTGATGATCAAATAACAATGAGTTCTCCATTTTTTGTATAAACATTTTGTGTATATTTATGTATTTGTGTATACATTTACAGAAAATGCAATAAGTGACTGTGCGATATAATACGTACCTAGTACGAGTATATTGCTATACTTAAACGGTTGTTTATAGCGGTTATACGCAAGCAATCCATCGGATACACAAAATATGAATGAACCCAAGCCCGTTAGCACCCCAACCATGGGAATCTCGGGAAGTCTGATGGTCGTACCTTGCCACACCATGATCAAAATAACACATATGTATGCGGCGACCGGAATTTTATCTCTGCCTAGGTTTGGAAGACATTGCCAATATAACCATAATCCTATTCCAATAAATGGAAGTACATGCAAAAATTCCCAATTAAATCCATTTAATTGCACAAATCCAAAAATATAGAAAATATGGCTGATGAAAAATGCGGATAGGCCCATTTTGAATTTATACCATGGCTTTAATAGCATCACATCACCGACTAATGAAAATAAGAGTCCGAAAAATATATAATTGCTAAATCCTTTATTTGGGAATCCATTACCAATTAGGATTGAAATTATCAGTACCATCGTAAGTGGTTTAAACAGGAGTGACATTTTATGTCGATGATGGTGATCGGCCCAGATATGGATCAATCCTGAAATAGCGATGAATGGAATGATAATTTTCATTTTTGGAACTTTTATTTAATTCGCAGGGTACAATCTACAAAACCATGGAGGGAGTGCCGAAAGGCATTCCCTCTTTTTTTTAACCCTATTACAGAGGAGCACGCCATGCACCTAAATAAAACAGATGGATTAACCATTGGATTGATTACCATTGCCGGAATTGCAATTCTTGCCAACGGATTTCTTCGAAAACCGCCTGTAGAATTAACTGACCCGTTTCAACATCCTAATGAAATTGAAATGATTCATGACATGCCAACAGAAATGATGGCATTAAATCAGGACGATGAATCATCAATTGAATTGGTAGAAATAAAAGTAGAATCACCTATAACTCTCTCCTTCTCAGAAGCATTCGCAGAGGCACGACGGATGAGAGGTCCCGGCGCTATTTTTGAATGGAACGGAAAATCCTATACCACCAGTTTAGCGGATGAATTGGTCAACCCGAATGATTCAATTGATTCGACACAATTGAACCTTGTATTGAATCATCCGCCTAAAAAGTAAATCACCATCACGTAGAGGGGCAGGGATGTCCCTCTACAACCACCCTCTTTGGATCATATGATAAACCACATAAATGACAACCATTCCAAAAATGGAAAGGAAAGTCATGACTATTGTTTTTCCTGAAATTTTTATCATTTTTATAATGCCCAGGTCAAATTCAGTCGAAACCCTTTTGAAGGCGGAATGATCATTACATTCGTATCAACCTTATTTCGATAAATGGACCCAAATCCTTTTCCAATCGCCGTGCCTAACGCAGCACCAAATATGACATCACTTACATAATGTTTATTGTCATGGATCCGACTTAATCCTGTAATACAAGCCAGCATATAAGCCGGTACACCAACTTTACTTCCGTAAATCTCATGGGCGATGGTGGCTGTTAAAAAACTATTGGATGTATGACCGGATGGAAATGACCTTGTATTGGATTGATCGGGTCGCTCTCTACCCACTGCAAATTTCAACCCATAAGTGATGAAGCCATTGGCCGCAAATGCATTCAATGCATACCCCAGTTGATGATGTTTATCATCATTTTTCAAAAATGATCCCCACAAGAGGAGTTGCCCGGTAATGCCCCAATAGTCTCCAACTGTTGCCAATCCATTGGGCATCAATCCATTGGCATACACATCCGATTGAAATGATTGATCATATTGTGACGCAAGACCGCTCCCGAGCACTCCACCCAGCAGAATCATTTGTGAATTTCGGCTTGAAACCGTTTGAGAAAGTCCATCTGTAATGGATGAAAATGAAATGGGCTGCCCACTTAATGATCCAATACATAAAATATAGATCCAAAGATGATTTCGGATTTTTATCCAATTTTCCATCAAAGAAATTAAACGAACTAACTGCCACTTTCACTTATGACTTATATCGAATTTTGAATAAGTTATTGATTCAATTTTTAAGGAAATTATTGTGAACATCCATCCCTTGAGAGAATTATTAAATGATGAACCCTTGATGGCGGAATTATCCGCCACCTATGGTACGCCATTATATATCTATGTGAAGGATCAAATTGAGCAAAATATTAATCGCCTGCATCATGCGCTGGAAACCAATTTCAATAGATCTCATATTTGTTATGCGGTGAAAGCCAACAGCAATCCCAACTTATTAAAATTAATGAAATCTTTCCATCCTGGAATGGGTGGCGACTGCTCAAGTCCGGGCGAAATCTATGCGGCTAAATGGGCAGGGATCGATCCGAAAGACTGTCTGTATACCGGTAATTATGAATCGGAATCGGATTTAAAGTTCGCCCTTGAAAAGGGGTGCTATATTAATCTTGATGATGAAACATCTCTGGAAAGATTATTAGCTATTGGCATGCCGGACCGAATTTCATTTCGCCTCAATCCGGGGTTTGGGAAAGGCACTTTTTCTCAAATTACTACGGCAGGAGAAAATGCAAAATTTGGAATCCCTGCTGAGAAGATCATTGATGCTTATGCCAAAGCACAAAAAGCCGGCATTACAAAATTTGGCCTTCAGTGTATGGCCGGCTCAGGAAATTTGGATGGAGATTATTTTATTGAATTACTTACGGCCATCATTCACAACACCAAAAAGATTGAATCAGCATTGGGAGTCCAATTTGAATTTGTCAGCATGGGCGGTGGTTGGGGCATTCCCTATACAGATGAAGAAACACCTTTAGATTTTGATGTTTTATTTAAGAATTTATCACATGTATTGTATAGTCATTATGAAGATAAACATTCGGCGCCGGCACTGTGGATCGAGCCTGGGAAAAGCATAATTGGCAACGCCGGCTTTATTTTGACACAAGTCACGGGTTTAAAAAATAGTTATAAAAATTATGTAGGTCTTGACGCCGGAATGGAAACACTCATGCGGCCTGCATTATATGGGGCATATCATCGGATGTATAGAATTGGTAATCAGGGGGCAAATAATGGCACCTATGATTTTACGGGTCCTATTTGTGAAAATACAGATCGCATCGCATTTAACCGAGCTTTCCCAGCCCTAAAAGAAGGTGATCACATTGCCATAATGGATGCCGGTGCCTATGGATATGCCATGTCCCATAATTTTAATACACGTCCCCGCGCAGCTGAAGTATTATTGGATGGAAAGCATCATCAATTGATTCGTCGGCGAGAAACCATAGAAGATATTTTTTCAGGATGTCATGTTTAAACGATTTATCATCATAATTTGTTTACTTTCTATTGGGGTTGGGCAAGATGATCAGCGTAAAGGCATTCATCAAATTGAACTAGAGCACCATAAAATTTATTATTTGGAGCCCACTCATAAACCGGTATCAACGCAACCCATCCCCTTGCAAAAAAGATTTGGTGGACCATCAAAGACTGTATTTGGCTACCACCCCTATTGGTCCGGATCCAAATGGCAAAACTATAATTATGATCTCTTAACTACCATTGCATATTTTTCTGCAGAAGCCAATGGGAATGGTGACCTAACCAACCTCCATGGATGGCCCAAAACAGATCTCATTAACAAGGCACACGAAAATGGTGTTGAGGTTGTCCTGGTCGTTACCCTATTTAATAAGACAGATTTGGAAACGCTATTGAGCAGTAGCGACAATCGAAATCGATTAATCAATAATCTCGTAACACAAGTTGAGAATGGAAATGCGGATGGTGTCAATATTGATTTTGAAGCATTTCCTGCATCGCAAAAATCTAACTTGGTTACATTTGTAAAAGATTTACGGAAAGCACTTCGTGATAAAATATCCCATGCAAAAGTCACCTTAGCCACACCGGCGGTGGATTGGAGTAGCGCCTGGGATTTTAATGCATTGGCCAATGAAAGTGACGGTCTTTTCATTATGGGATATGATTACCATTGGAAAGGCAGTAGTACGGCTGGCCCCGTTTCTCCATTGAAAGGCGGATCCTATAATGTAACCAAAACAGTGAATACGTATTTATCTGCAACGGGAAATAATGGAGAAAAGATTATACTTGGCATCCCTTATTATGGCTATCAATGGGCAGCCAATTCAGGAAACAAGGGTGCGAATACGACTGCCTCAGGTACAGCTGTTATCTATGCCAATGCAGAAAATAATGCAAAATCCTATGGACGATTATGGGATGATGCATCTAAGACACCGTGGTATAAATATCAAAACAATGGGTGGTATCAAACTTGGTATGACGATTCACTATCTTTATCAAAAAAATATGACTTCGCTCTATCCAAAAATTTGGGGGGCGTTGGTATGTGGGCATTGGGATATGACGAGGGGTCTCAAAAACTATGGCAGTCTTTAAAAGAAAAATTGGGTGCAAAAACCGCCCCTCCTACCCCCGTTAATCTCAATATAAGTAATTTGGGAAGTGGTGTTGTCACCATTGATTTTACAGGGCCAAGTACCGCTACAAACTATACAGTCACTCAAGTATATCCACATACAACTCAAGAAGAAGATTTGGGCACATTCACCACCACCCCCATTCTGCTCCAAAACCTCAATGTGGATTCAACCTATTATTTCAAAATAAAGGCAGCAAACGAAATTGGATCCAGCAGTCCAACTGAAGTATTGGGCATTACACCTTCTGCGAATACATCGAAGATTTTAATCGTCAATGGGTTTGATAGAATCAGCGGAACAACAAACACCTTTGATTTCATTAAGAGGCATGGTGAGGCCATTCATAAAAATGGTTATACATTTGATTCCGCTTCAAACGAGGCCATTATAAATGGTAGAGTAAACTTAACTGACTATTCAATTGTGAATTGGATTTTGGGTGAGGAGGGCACCTCCACTTCATCATTCGATGAAAATGAACAATCCAAAGTAAAAGATTATATGAAAAAAGGTGGACGATTATTTGTCTCCGGATCTGAAATCGGATATGATTTGGTGGAAAAAGGAAATGTCACCGACCAATTGTTTTATGACCAAATCCTGAAAACTGAATATTTATCGGATGCTGTTGCGGGTAAACAGGGCACCTATTCTGCCACGGGGGTCCCAGAATCTATTTTTGAAAATATGTCCATATCATTTGATGACGGTACATATGGCACTTACGATGTGGACTGGCCTGACGGCATTAAGCCTGTGAATGATGCGTCGATAATCTTAAAATTTGATGGCGCTGACTATGATCAAAACGGAGGTGCAGGAATTGCATATAGCGGTGGCTTTTCCGACAGTTCTATCCCTGGTGCTTTAATCTATTTATCATTCGGATTAGAGGCTGTATACCCCGAGGAAAAACGAAATGATGTCATGAATGTAATACTCCAATATTTAGATGGACCCATCGCATCGGTTAAAAAGGATGACCAAGTATTACCGACGAATCTTAATATCATTTCTCTTTATCCCAATCCGTCTAACCAATCTATTTCTATTGAATTTCGGGTAGAACAATTTTCGCCCATTGCATACCTTACCATCACAGACCTTATGGGTCGTGAAGTGTTAAAAATGTCTGTGCAACCTCTGGCAGCAAAAACACAAAAATTTTCATGGCACGGTCGGTTACAAAATGGTCAAGATGCACCATCCGGTATATATATTGCAAAACTTTCTCAAGGCAATCAACTTGTCACGAAAAAATTTACTTTACTAAAATAATGAATCGATATTTCTTTTGGATAATCATCCTACTTTTTGGATGTACCTCACCCCCTCAATCTGTCCCACCTCAATCTCCTAGTCCGATTGCTTCTCCACCAAAAGGTAAAGTAGGATTAGATATTTTGCTGGAAGAACAGCATGATTTAATCGCTGGAAAAACTATCGGATTGGTCACCAATCATACCGGTGTGGATAAAAATGGGAATCCGAACTATGACAGATTGCTCGCGATAAAGGATGTTGATCTCAAAATCATTTTTTCACCGGAGCATGGCCTATTCGGAGAATCTGCTGCAGGAGAAAAAGTGAATTATAATGGGCAAGTAAAAACACTGCCGACAGTGGTAAGCCTGTATGGAAAGAACCGAAAGCCATCTCCAGAACAAATGAATGGATTGGATGTAATTCTATATGACATTCAAGATGTGGGTGCTCGATTCTATACCTATATTTCTACCATGGGATTGGTCATGGAAGCCGCAGCCGAATCCGGTGTGAACGTCATTATTTTAGATCGCCCAAACCCCATCACCGGGACAAAAGTTGAAGGCCCTATTTTGGATTTAACCCATCAATCATTCGTGGGGAAATATCCCATCCCGATTCGATATGGTTTAACCGCGGGCGAGTTGGCTCAAATGATAATTGGCGAAAAATGGATAAATGCTTTACCAAACATTGAAGTGATCAAAGTCGAAGGATGGAAAAGAAATCAATGGCAGGATGAAACCCATATCCCATGGGAAAAACCATCACCCAATATCCCCGATTTAGAAACAGCCATCCTCTACCCCGGGATGTGCTTATTGGAGGCCACCAATGTGAGTGAAGGTCGGGGAACGGATAAACCATTCAAACGGTTTGGCGCACCATGGATCAATAAAAATATGTTGTTAAAATCCCTTCAGGATGCACATCTGCCCGGCGTCGATTTCAAAGCAGTTTCCTTTATCCCTACTGATATCCCGGGAATGGCCAATAATCCAAAATTTGAAAATCAAGTATGTCATGGTATTGAAATACAAGTCACAGATCGTGATGCCTATAAAAGTGTTTCTACAGGCATAATCATCTTTGAGACGTTGAAAAAACTTTATCCAACTCAATTGCAAATTAAAACATCGGGTATGAATCGGTTGTGGGGAATAAACGATCATAATTTTTCCACTTTCAATGCTGAAAAAGAAATACACCATTTTAAAAATAATGCCAAGGAGTACTTTTTATATGAATAACCATTTAAAGTCGATACCAAAATTTGCATATATATTTATTCTTTTCATTTACAGTTGTACCCAATCTCCAGCTATATACCATGGTAAAGGTAACTCTGCCGTAGAAAAACAAATCAATAACATTATTAACAACTCCGGGCTTTCTACCAACATGGGCATCAAGGCAGTTTCACTTCGATCGGGAGAAGTATTGGTGGATCTAAATAGCCACTCCCTATTCAATCCTGCCAGCAATAATAAGATATTTACAGCCATTGGCGCCCTTGCCCTTTTGGATACGGGATACACGTTTCAAACAGAAATTCGCCATGAGAAAAATCGATTATACATTATTGGCGGCGGTGATCCGGATTTATCCTTATCCTCATTGGATTCATTGGCATCAGTTGTGACCAAATCCAATCTAACTGTAGATCAATTGATTGTGGACGACACTCGACACGATTCACTCACCTATGGTGAAGGATGGATGTGGGATGAAGGGGCATGGTGGTATTCTGCACCGATCAGTGCCCTTTCGGTAAATGATAATTGTGTGGATTTTATAATTAATCCTGCAAATGCTGGTGAGCCTGCCAAGATTCAAACGAATCCTGAATCGTCATATTACACAATCCAAAATGAATCGATGACCGTGAATGATACAACCGGATTTGAAAAGATAAAGATCGATCGGGATTGGCAAAATGGAACCAATCATTTCACCATCACTGGTCATATCATGGATACAACTTCAACCGACACCGTATATAGAAATGTGGAAGAACCCACAATGTATGTTGGGCACCTATTTCGCGAAATGCTTGAAAGAAAAGGCGCCTCGGTCCAATCCATTCGAAAAGGGAAAACACCGCCATCCGCAAAATTGGTTACTTTCCACCAATCTCAACCCATTAATCAAAGTGTAAAAAATCTTATGGTTGAGAGTGACAACCTCACCGCTGAGTTGCTTATCAAAACAATTGGATTTGAATCGAACAAAAAGCAAGGGAATTGGAATAACGGCCTCTTTCAAGTCCGCACATTTCTACACGATGTTGTTGGGATAGACACCACCACCTTTTCCATGAAAGATGGATCAGGTGTGTCCAGATATAACTATGCCAGCCCAGATCAATTTATTCGACTCTTAACATGGGCTTATGATAATGAATCGATGCGGAATCAATTTATAAATACACTCCCCAATGGCGGCATCAACGGAACACTAAAAGATAGAGGATTTCCTGAAACAGTATATGCGAAAACAGGATCACTTTCCGGTGTCACCACTTTATCTGGCTATATATTTAAGGACAATGACGACGTCATTGTCTTCTCCATATTAATGAATGGATTTACCGGTTCATCGTCACCCTTTCGTAAACTCCAAGATCAAATCGTAACCGCACTGAGCCAATCATGAAACACATTATTTTAATTATTTCATTATCATTTTTACTTACAGGATGCAGTCAAACACCTGTTGAAGATCCATATGTGGTGGTTTTGGGCATTGCCCAGGATGCAGGTGTGCCCCAAGCTGGATGTAAAAAAGATTGCTGCGTAGATCGCTGGAATGATTCAAGCAAACATTTAATGGTCACATCCCTTGGGATTGTTGATCCAAACTCCAATGAGACATGGATGATTGAAGCCACGCCAGATTTTCCAAAACAATTGGATTTGCTAACGGGTGATGACCCAAATAAATTAAAAGGGATTTTTCTCACCCATGCCCATATTGGTCATTATACGGGACTGATCCATTTGGGAAGAGAAGTCATGGGCGCTCAAGCTATTCCTGTATATGCCATGCCTAAAATGGCAAAATTTTTGAAAACAAATGGTCCATGGAGTCAATTGGTTGATCTTGAAAATATTGATATCAACAAAATGAAAAACGAAAAATCGATTAAACTTAATGATCGTATTTCGGTTACGCCATTTACTGTACCCCATCGTGATGAATTTTCAGAGACAGTGGGGTATAAAATTGAAGGGCCGTCTAAGTCCCTTATTTTTATTCCCGATATAGATAAATGGGAAAAATGGGAAAAGGATATTGCAAAGGTCGCGTCAGAAAATGATTATACGTTGATTGATGGATCATTTTATCAAAATAGTGAAATTCCTGGGCGGGATATGTCGGAGATCCCCCATCCTTTTATTGTGGAATCGATGGAAGTCTTTCGTGAGTTAAAGGATAAATCTGGAATTCATTTCATACATTTCAATCATACAAACCCTGTACTCATTCAAGATTCAGATGAAAGAAAAGATTTACTTAATTCAGGATTTAACATTGCAAATCCTGGCCAAAAAATGAGGATATAAAAAATGTTTAAAAAGGAAATCAACACAATCGCTATTTTGTTATTAATTTCTATGATGGGATGTAATCTTAAACCAGAGGTTAACGAATTGGGGCTCGTTCCATTGCCTAAATCAATATCGTTATCTGATCATAAAACAACGATAACGGATCAATGGGATATCCAACATAATGGAGGCCACGATGATCTAGAAACACTTTCATCTGAAATATCAACGGCTCTTGCGACGAACTACAATCTTAGCCTTTCAGGTGGGAGTAGTCGATCCATTTTTCTAAATGTAGAATCTGGCTTGGCCAAGGAAGGATATGAAATTACGATTTCAGATGATGAAATAAATATTTCCGGGTCAACCCCCAATGGCGTATTCTACGGTATTCAAACTCTTTATCAGTTATTGGATTCTGGTGAAGCATCCGATAGTGGGATTGATTTAAACCATCTTACCATTACAGATGAACCCCGTTTCAAATGGCGTGGTATGCATTTGGATGTAGGTCGCCATTTCTTCGATGTGTCCTTTGTAAAAAAGTATATTGATTATTTGGCTCTGCATAAAATGAATGTATTCCATTGGCATCTTACTGAAGATCAAGGATGGCGGGTAGAAATTGATGCCTATCCAAAATTGACAGAAATTAGTGCCTTCCGGGATGAATCCCTTATTGGCCATTACAGAGATAAACCACGCCAATGGGATGGGAAAAAATATGGTGGCTACTATTCAAAAGAAGATATGGCCGAAGTGGTTGCTTATGCACAATCGAAGTATATCACTGTTGTGCCAGAAATAGAAATGCCTGGACATACGCGGGCTGTTTTGGCAGCGTACCCCGAATTATCCTGCACCGGCGGACCACACACCGTGGCCAAACTTTGGGGTGTTCATAAAGAAGTGTTTTGTGCAGGAAAAGAAGAAACATTCCAATTCCTTGAAACCGTCTTAACTGAGGTTGCAGAAATTTTCCCGGGGCCTTACATCCATATTGGCGGTGACGAATGTCCTAAAGATCGTTGGAAGGAACATGACCTTGACCAGCAACGGATTCAAGCTGAAGGATTGAAGGATGAGCACGAATTACAGAGCTATTTTATTAAACGAATCGAAGGCGTTCTAGATAGATTAGGAAAAAATTTGATTGGGTGGGATGAAATTCTAGAAGGGGGTTTAGCTCCTGATGCAATTGTTCAATCTTGGCGAGGAATGGATGGTGGTATAGCTGCGGCCAATGCAGGGCATGAAGTCATTATGTCTCCCACCTCCCATGCCTATTTTGATTATTATCAATCTGAAGATAAAGAAAATGAACCACTAGCCATTGGTGGGTTTCTATCTCTTGAAAAAGTATATGAATTTGACCCGGTTCCACCGGGCATTGATCCTGAAAAGGAACACTTTATTTTAGGCGGGCAAGGCAATGTTTGGACTGAATATATTAGCACTCCAGAAAAAGTAGAATACATGGCCATTCCTAGAATGAGTGCCATGGCAGAAGTGTTATGGTCCCGAGAACAAGATCGGGACTATGAGAGCTTTACCTCAAGGATGGATTGGCAATATAAACGCTTTGACCGAATGAAGGTCAGTTATCGAAAACCAAATTAGATTTAAAAGTTAAAAAGGGAGATTTCAATCTCCCTTTTTTTCTATCCACACTTTACCATCTTCTTTAATGAATACAATTCTATTCGAGTTGTCTTCTTTCAGTTTGGCTGTATACTGGCTTGACGTAGCTTCTATATCTGGTGGCCATAAAAACCCCGGAATATTCTCCATATCTAAATTCAGGGCAGAAATGCTATTTGAAAAAATACCGTTCTTCCCTTTATAATTCCTTTGGGCGTAGTAAACCTGCCGCAATGCCCATTTTGCATTTTCAGTTGAATCCCATAAGAATTCTGATTTTCCGCTTCCAACCAATTGATCTGAAAATTGAACAAATCCCCACATTTCCGGGTAATGCATATTGATTAATCCCTGAGGTGACCATACCCAATTGTAGGGTTCCTTTTCCTGCTTTACATATTTTCCATTGATGACATCTCGAGCCCAATGCACACGGGAAAAGTTCACTCGCCATTGATCTCCGTCTGATGGATAATCTCGGTCATCTATGGCTTCCCAAGGGATGGCAATTTCAACTGTCCAATTTTGATCAATATCGGATGGATCATTCAATGACCCATTTAAATGCACCTTGGTAATGAGGCCTTCAATATCCCATTCATTATTAACTGAATTCCCCGGGTCTCGATATGGTTTTGTTAATAAAAGATCCCATTCAGTCCCAAGGGCATTTACTTCTAATTCATAATAATGATGTGTATCCCCATCAGGGTCGAGAAATATTTCAATATCATTATCGTAGTATATGACCGTATCTCTCTTGGATAATGTGCCCCAAAGGTGTGGCTCCTCCATCTCGAATCCAAAATAGAAATATTCATTATCCCAGAGCATTTTTGCTTTTGTATTGAAAAATGGCCGGGGTTTAATATCACCTTCAATATCTACAAATAAGGGTGTCCATTCTGCCTTTTCCCACGAAGCCTCATCTAACTTTCCATCAAATTGAATGGGTGATGATATTTTAAAGCATACATACCGTTTTGGTGTGAAATCTATTTGAGGCACAGATATTTGTGCCAATAATTGAAATGGTAAAATGGTTATAAATAAAAGAGAAAGGCCTATCCTTTTTATCATTAAACTGTGAATTATTGGATTTGTCCTTCCATAGATTTTTCTAACCGTTGGGCTTCATGGAAAAACTTTTCAATTGTCATTTCCTTAATGAATACCAGCCCATGGGTTGCGCGCAATCTCGGATGAGGGTTCTGATACCAATAATCTCGTCCCAGAACCAACTGCATAAGGTTATGTTGTTCAACCCACACCTGCTGCGTTAAATCGCAAAATGGTCCATCCATTTCATAGCTGGGGAATGATGCATCTTTTTGACTGAGATAACAATTCATAAAGGTATCTCGAAGCATGGCCAATGAATTTAATGAAACAGGAATAATGATATCTGCTTCAGCCGGGTCGAATCGATACCATACATTTCGATATCCCCAAACTTTCAGGGAAGATAAATCTTTTTCTTTTCCCCATAATCGAACGGCTTCAGCAATAGCTTGTAATACTTTATAATGGGTATCCGGCCCACTCCCTTCCGGATCAAGTGCCAGAGATATTATCGTTGGGTTTAATTCTTTTAAATGATCAAGGATAGGTTCCACATCCCTTTCTCTTTCCGGATTTTCTGTAAAAATATCTCCGGAATAAAAGCCCAATCGCTTGTGGAATACGTCTTTGACTTGAACACCATAATGGGCCCAAACCAGTTCTTCCTCAAATTCGCGAATCATTCCTTTTAATTTTTGAATTTCAATACTGTTTTTCTGTCCATCATAATATTCATCTAAAATCGAGAGGACTTGAAACATAATTTGTTTTAATTCATCTACTGATTCAATTTCATAAATTTCTACCAACGCTCGCACGACACGGTGACTTAATCCTCTGGCTTGACCTTCTGAATTATTGGCGGCAATTCGATCTAAATAATGATAAACATCCTTATCCTTTTTTAATTGATATCCTTCGGAAAAGAAGTTTGGATATTGAGTCATTTGGATTTTTCCATCATCTAAAAAATCAATGGTTTGTTGAATGACCTTTTTTACATATCCATTGGTAACCGATGTAAATCCTGACGTCATGTTGGTAAAATAATGTTTATTTTTTGGTGACCGAATTAAATGAATGATATGGGGTAAAAATCCCAGCATGATATCATCATGATGAGGACCTGTATGATAAAAAGTTTCATCCTCTAAAATTGAAATTCCTTTTCTAATCTTTTGATTAAATGTTTCCAATACATTGGACACAGTGTCTTCATTGAGATTAGGAATTAGTCTTGCCTTATCATCATTTTTGAGGTCCTCTAATGTAAGCCGACGGCCAAATATTTTTTTATGTTCACATAATCGAACAATTGCTCGCTGGGTTTTTTCGTCTGTCCATTCCTCATTTTCCAATTCATATTGAATGACTGCATCTAACTCAGAAGCTGCACCATGGGTTAGGTAAAACCTACCCCCATTTAGTTTTTTTAATACAGATGCGGGATAATTGATATCAGGTTCATTTTCAATGGATGCCTTTACCACATTTGCTTTTGCCTCGCCGGCAGCAATGATAATGGCTGTTGCGTCAGGATTGGCCGTAATGGATTGAAGTCCAATGGTGATGACGAGGCGATTCCTTGATACATTGATGCCACCCAAATCTGTTGCAGCCGCAGCCTGTGTCTCAAAGTTTGTCGCCATTAAACGGGTGGTAGAATTATGATCTGAGCCACGAATGTTAAAGGCAATATGTCCATCAGGCCCAATGCCACCTAAGAAAAATCCAATCCCACCCAAATCCGCAATTTTATTTTCAAATTCCGAACACCATTGATCCACCATAAAAATGGTTTTTTGCTGTGTCTCCTCTAGCCGTGAGATGGGATCACGGAATCGCAGACTCAGATCTACTTTATAGTCCGGGAAAATTTCAGATAATGGCTGACCATTTGCTTTTGGCAAGGTATTACAATCAATAAATAGTCCCTTTGCTGGATCCATACCAAATCCATCCATATAGAAGTGCTGATCATAATTATAAAAACTGTTATGTTGGGTCGAATCAATGGGATAGAATTCGTCAATTTGTACAAAGTGGAGATCTTTTAGGGTTGGCTTTTTTGTAATGAATAACCCATTCTCTTCTCGCAATTGTTTCAATTCTTTGTCGGACCAGTTATCCAATAAATGCTTGGTCCACTTGATAAAATGTTCCGGTGTTTTCCCCGTCGGTAGACTGATAACGCCTTCTGGGTTTTCACTCACCCACTCGAGAAAACGGAGTGAGGTCAAAAATCCAAGGCGCGGAAAATTATCAACAATAATATAAGGGATATGGTCGGGGTTAATTTTATAACTGTTTTTCGCTAAAAATGATTTTTCAACGGCGGACATATAAGTTCATAATCCTTTCAAAAAGGGTTGTAATGAAAGCAAAAACTACGATCGAAACACCAATAAACCACGTCCAAGCTAGACCAA
>JAERSH010000030.1 GCA_016845785.1 Fidelibacterota bacterium | reverse complement strand
TTGAAATACAACGATATTTATGCACAGTTTGCATACGATAACAAATTCGCTCTACCAACACCACCAAAAGCACCGGAAGTAAGTGTCTTCGAAGGCGATGGCTATATTACCCTTAACTGGGCAGCAACTTCTGCATATAAGTCTACAGAAGAACCTGTAAATAAAGGTTTCGCTTTTGAAGGATATAAGGTTTATCAACTCCCCAACGCTTTAGCGGCTGGTTCTGATGGTGTGCTCATCAATCAGTTCGATGTTGCCAATGGCATATTGGTGATTACGGAAAAAGAAGTGGATCCAGCAACGGGTCTGATTCTTGAAAAACCTGCCCATGTGGGTAGTGATAATGGCATTAGCCGTGTTGTGGTTGTTAAAGAAGATAAAATTAGAAATCGTCCAATCACGAATGATAGGCCATACTACTTTGGTGTAAGTGCATATTCATATTTAGCTGATAATGCCAATTCACCATTTAAATCTCTTGAATCATCTATGGCTGTTGTGACGGTGACGCCAAAAGTGGCCGACCCGGGAACAGCTTATACTGTTGACTCAGGCGATTACTTTGATATGGTCCATAGTGCTGGTACATCGGATGGTCAAGGGCGAGTTGAAGTTATTGATCCAGGTGTAATGACTGGTCATGACTATAAAGTTACATTTGAAGAAGATACCGTTACAGGTTCACCGACCAAAGGTAGCTTACTTTGGAATGTGACTGATGTGACAGCAGGTTCAAAAATATTAAGTGGTTATAACCAAGGGAGTACTTTTGCTGATCCAGGCTACCCTGCAGCTGATGGGCTGACCTTTAAGGTAACTGGTCCGCCTAATGCCTTCAAGGATTTCTTGGTAGTGGCAAATGGCGATGGAAGCTGTACTGAAGAAGCGCCTTGTCAAGGTTCTCAAGACTGGGGTGGATTCCCAACTGCTTACACCGGACGGGTCAATCAATCTGACGGTAAAGGTTGGTTCTTCCATGGTGGTGGCGCTGGTGGTAATTCTTATGACGCCATGATTGCGCGAATCATCCGAGGCAGTGGGTGGAAGTACCTCATTCCAAATGATATTGAGTATCGTTGGACTTGGGATGATGATAACTACGCTTATGCTGCTTATACAACTGGTTCGCTAGTCCGTGTTGGATTTGAAATATGGAATAAAACATTAGATTTTAGATATTGCCCATGGTTCTATGACTATGATGAGAGTGAATCTTGGGGCTTGCATCCAAATGATCACCCTGGTTCTGGTGGATCTAATGATCCTTATACAGACTGGATCTATCCACGTCTGCCGGAGGATACGTCTCCCGGTGAGGCAGGATACCAGGCATGGCTAGCTGCTTCCATTGCGGCTGGTGGCGGTGCCCCAGATGCAAATGGTAACTACGTTGATGGCGGTGATTATTATGGAACTAATTATGGTTCTGAATTAATGGGCCGAAATGTATGGTTCGTTTGGAATCTAGATGATGTAGCTGACGGGTCAATAGATGCATTCTCAGGTCAGGATGTTGATGGTGATGGTGTCGGTGATAATACTGGTCTTGAACTCGGTAGTGTTGTCCGAATCATTACCAATAAAACAAACCAGCTTGCTGATGAATTCACCGTGACTGCACCAAAAGTTGAATCAACCAATATTGCGAATGATGTGAAAAAGGTAAATGTGTTCCCGAATCCTTACATGGGTTACCATGATCTGGAAGGAACCGACTCCGTTTTACCATTGCCTAAATATGTGACATTCAACCATCTACCCACAACGGGAGATGTAACGTTCCGCGTATTTAACATGGCAGGTACCATGGTAGCAAACTTCAAGAAAAATACAACCACACAGTATCAAAAATGGGATATGAGAAACTCAAATAACTTCCCATTGGCTAGTGGTGTCTATATCATTCATATTGATATGGGAACCCATGGTACGAAAGTGCTGAAGTTTGCAATGGTCACTGAAGACGAATTTGCGAAACGCTTTTAGGTCATAAGGAGATATGATTATGATAAACAGAAAAATAGTAGCAATTACCTCCGTATTGACCTTATCAATTGGGTCTCTAATGGCTCAAGGATCAGAGCTTTACGGTGGCGGTACAGCTGGTTCCGGTATGCGGAACGGTACTGCCGGTGCAAGTGCATTGTTGATTCCTCAGGGTGCAGCCTACCTCACAGGTGGCGGTGCAGTAGCTAGCGCTTCAGGCGTTGGTGCCTCTTACTGGAATCCAGCAGGTGTTGCACGTATGGGAAGCAGTTTGGAAACGTCCTTTTCAAATAGAACATACATCGCTGACATGTCTGTGCTGTTTGCAGGCGCTGCCCTTAAGATGGGTAACAATGCATTCAGTATCAACATTCGTTCAATTGATGTGGGTGAAATTCCAGTAACCACTGTGTTTTCACCTGATGGAACAGGCGAAAAATTCAGTCCGTCTAACTTTACGGCAGGATTAACCTATTCCCGCATGATGTCTGCAAAGACAAGCATGGGGATTTCAGTAAATACTTCAACAGAAGCATTCCGACGGGTTAAAGGTACTGCAGTCACTGTGGATGCCGGTGTTCAATATGCCGACTTCCTGAATGTGAGCGGATTAGATGTGGGTGTTGCAGTACGCAACTTCGGTCGTCCAATGCGCTTTAGCGGATCCGGATTATTGGTCAAAGCGGTTGCTGTAGACAGTGATCGTCTGACCCAGTTCTACAATGTGCAAGCTGCAGAAGCAGATGTACCCATGTTATTCGAAATGGGCGCCAGCTACTCCATTGGCAATATGATCAATGTGAGCGGTTCCTATGAAAGTAACAACTTTGAACAGGATAAATTGAAACTCATGGGTTCATATACCCTTCCAGGTCTATTGGCTGTCCGCGCAGGATTCTTAACAGACATGGAAACCGTAGAGTTTGAAGATGATCCAGAAACCACAACCGTAGATGAAAGCAAAGCCGAGATTGAAAATATCTTTGGTGGTGTTTCATTTGGCGGCACTGTGTACCTGCAAAAAGTACTCGGAATAAATGCATCTATCGATTATGCATACATTCCAGCAAAGTACTTTGATGGCAACACCGTATTTACATTAAACGTTGGTTTCTAGGTAGATCAAAAGTAAAAATAAAAAAGCCCTGTTCATTTCATATGAACGGGGCTTTTTTTTATCTATTCGTGATTAACTTATCGGTATGATTAACCGATATCACCTCCGGTTTATACCACTTTGGTTCTATCTAACCATCTTTGGGTGTGGTCAAAAAAACCAATCCACAGCTGCGCTCAAGCTCCCGCCATTCTCAGTACAAGAAGCGTCTGTTTCATTTTCTGATTTTATTGGGTCAAAACCTTGTCAATCCTGCCATCCGGATATATATGATCAATGGGCAAGTTCCACCCATGCAAAGGCAGGAGGACTCCCAACAAAAGAACGAATAATTGCACCATTTGATGGGAAGCCCATTCGATTTTCTGATGGAACTGTATATCCTGAAATCAAAAATGGGATTTATCAATTCCGTATCGTGGATCAAAACAGAAAAGAACAGGTGGTTCAGGTTGAAGCTGTGGTGGGTGGTGGATTTATGTATGGCGGGGGTACCCAAACATTTTTTGGAAAATATAGTGATGGTTCATACCGGTTTTTGCCGTTTGACTATAGTCGCCATGAATCTTCTTGGTTTGTACAATTGGCTGATGATGAGAAATGGGTAAAGGTTAATACTGATATAACACTAGAAAATTTATACAATTGGCCACCCCACCGTGTATTGGGCGAAAT
>JAERSH010000029.1 GCA_016845785.1 Fidelibacterota bacterium | reverse complement strand
TTTGGCCGAGCGGCTTACATATTGGATGATATTCGTCCATTACGAGCCATGGCTGCATCCAAAACGGATTTAATGAAAGAACAGCTTCACCTATTTGAACCGCCCACTGCCGTCATGTCAATCAATCGACAAGCCTCCGGGACTCGCTTTGAAGCCAACGCCATTTATTCAGGTGAAAATCGTAGAGGCGGCGCCATGCTTTCATTTGTGTATAATCCTGAAAAGGAGAAAAAATCCAAGAAAGATAAAAAGGGTAAAAAGGACGGTAAGGGTAGCAAAAAGCAAAAAGTAAAAATGGAAGTGTTGGATGATGATGGAAATGTAATCCGTACCATCAAACATGATGTAAAGCCGGGTTTAAATCGCATCTATTGGGGATTACGCCATAAAGGGGTACGTTCTCCCAATGCACCCAGACAGACCAGACCAGATGCACAGGAACCAGGCGGTCGTCCAGTCCTCCCCGGCACCTTTACTGTTCGGCTATCTGCCGGCAAGGATACAACATCCCAAGTTGTGAATGTGATTTCCGATCCTCGGGTAGGCATCAATAGACGAAATTTGGAACGGTTAATCCCAATCTATGATCGTCAAATGGAACTCACAAAATCTGTCACGGCAATGATGGACCGCATTCGAGAAGCAAAAAAGACGATTGAATCGGTGAATAAGATGCTAGACATGAAAAATAAAGATCATAAAGCATTAAAGAAAGATGGCAAAGCCATGACCGATAGTCTGGATACATTGCAGCACCTTATTGTGAATAAACGGGGACTGCAGGGCATCGTGAGAAGTCCGGATATACTCAGTGGAAAAGTGGGCGCCATTGGCTGGTATCTTTACAGCAATATCACAGGACCAAATGACACCCATACCTATTTATTGGATTATGCAGAATCAGAAACAGAAAAGGTGCTTGAAAAGGTAAATGCCTTTTTCAGTGATGATTGGGATGACTATCAATCCAAGGTAGAAGATGCAGAATTATCTTTATTCAAGGAATATAAACCAATACAAATAGATTAAAATGATAAAGGCCGTCTCGAAAGGGGCGGCCTTTTTAATTAAAACCCAATCTTTTTTGATTTGGATTTCGGCTGTTTCAACATATCTGAAACTTCTTGAATTACCGATTGAAGTGCTTTTCCGTGGATGTCCAGTTTCTTCTCTATTTGTTCAACTCTTAAAGCTAACGCCTTATCCGCATACAGTAATTCTCGTATACGAACAAAAGCTCTCATAATGGCTATATTCACATCCACGGCACGCTGACTCCTTAAAACGGAGGACAGCATGGCAACACCCTGCTCAGTGAATACATGGGGTAATTTTCTAATGCCACCCCAACTTGATGTCACAAAATGTGATTTCAAGTTTTCAAATTCACTTTTAGATAATTGGAACATAAAATCCGAAGGAAATCTTCCTATATTTCTCTTTACATTTTGCATTAAGGCCCGGGTTTCAACACCATATAATTCGGCCAAATCACGATCTAATATGACCTTTTGTTCTCGAATCAACAGGATCTTCCCTGATATATGCTCAATAGGTATAATTTCATTTTTCATCTATAACTCCTTACTTAAATCCTAAATCAATACGGTAAATATACACAAAAATATTTTAAACGGTTTTGTCTATCAAAATTCTATTTCCCCGTCACCGTCCACTCGAGGATACCGGTGAATTTCGCTCCTTGTATAATTGCTTTCTTTGGACTGGAGGTGGATGAGCCATCTACACGTGTGGCATTTCCTGTTATAATATATTCGTAAATCTTTCCGCCATTCCCATCTTCAAGCCGAACGGTGGTTGTATCCTTGCTCTTAAAATCGGTGACGATTAACGTGGAAGCCACGGACTTGCCATCACTTATTTTTAGGGATAAATCGATGGATTCCTCCAATGGATGATTATCCCCGCGAAGGCTATATGAAAAAGCGGATGGTGTATTGATGATGGCCGGGAGGTTTTCCACCAATCCATGATCCGGATCAGGCGGACCAACACAAGACAAGATTAAAGATAAAAAGGATAAAGATAAAAGGCGCTTCATTCTTCAATTTCCTTCACATCACTTCCTAATTGAAGTTCATTAATTTTTTCCATGGGTTTTTCTAATCCACGGCGACGCACACCGGATAATTCTTCATAATGGGTAGAAACCGTCCCCAATGTTTTGCCCAATGCATCTAATTTTTCTAAAAATTTCTCATACTGTTTACGAAATACACCCACCAATTGCTGCACCTCTCCGGCTTTCTGTTCCATGGCAAAATTGGATGCAGTTTGACGGATGAGTGATAAAACTGCATACAACGTTATGGGGGAACACAAGACCACTTTTCTGGATAGAGCAAAATCAATCAGTTCACGATCCTCTTGATTTAAAAAAGCATAAATACTTTCATTGGGAATGAACATGAGCACATAATCCACCGTGCCCCCTTCGGGATCAATATAAGACCGTTTTTCGATGGCCTTCACGTGGGTCCTCACATCTGCCAAGAATGCTTTTTTCTCTGCGGCTTGTTCATTCTCATTATCGGTATTGAGATAGGATTCATAATGGGCTAAAGGAAATTTCACATCCATATTGATGCGTTTTTCATCCGGCAGTTTAAATGTGAAATCCGGACGGCCCTCTCCCGCTTGGGCTTGTTTCTCAAAATTGATACCCTCAACCAATCCCATAAAATTGATGATATCTTCCACCATCCGTTCACCCCATTGTCCCCGCGCTTGAGAACTGGATAGAACTCGCTGAAGTTGAGACGTGGTTTCCGCTAAATCGCCAATCCCTTTTTGGGATGATGCCACTTGCCCTTTCAATTCACTGGTGGATTTATCCAACCCCTCCAGTTTCTTTTTCATTTCGCCCAAGGACTGGTCGATCAATTCTTTTTTCTGGTCCAATTGACCATCGGAGGATTTTACCAATTCAGAGAATTTGTTTTCCGCTAATTTCAAAAAGGTATCCAGGTTTTGGTCTAATGCTTGTTTAGATAGATCGCCAAACTCCGCTTTGATTTGATCTCGGCTGGACTGAGCCGCTTCAACTTCCTTCTGCCGAATAAACCATATTAATCCACCGCCAGCAGCAAAACCGACTAAAAATAAAATGATACCTGTGGTTGCAGTCATGCGTCTACGCTCCCTTTTAAACCCAACACATCCGCTTTCTCTTTTAATGCATCAATAACAAATTGAATATGTTCTGTTAGATCCACGCCTAACTCTTCAACAGATTGGAAAATATCTTCACGCAAAACAGATGCTGCAAATGATTTTTGTTTCAATTTCTTTTTCACGGATTTGGGTTTCACTTCAAAAATAGACTTGGATGGCCGCACATAAGTTACGGCAAAAATGAAACCCGTCAACTCATCCACGGCAAAAAGAGATTTGGCCATGTCTGAATCTCTGGGCACGCCTGTATAGGTGGCATGACCCATGATGGCACGCGTGATAGATTCCGGCCATCCTTTTTCGATCAGGATTTCGTTTCCGCGATAAGGATGATCCTCAAGGGATGGATACATTTCATAATCAAAATCGTGCATGAGTCCCGTCAATCCCCATTCGTCAGGATTCCCATCATATTGTTCCGCCATCTTTCGCATGGCCTGCTCCACACCCAATGCGTGTCGGCGAAGGCTATCCGTTTTTGTGTACTCATGAAGCAATGCAATCGCATCATCCCTGTTTGGAAGCGCCGCCATCATACACCCAATAAATCTACAACCAATCGGATCACTTCACCCGTAGCCGTCCCTTTATTTTGATAGGGCAAATCTTTATCACCCCACGCCGTTCCTGCAATGTCAAAGTGGCACCATGGGATATCTTCGCCCACAAATGATTTCAGGAAGGCACCGCCGGCAATAGTCCCCGCCTGCATGGGTGCACCTACATTTTTCACATCGGCAATTCGAGATTTCACCTGTTCGATATATTCATCCCAAAGGGGAAATTCCCATACCTTTTCACCCGTGGTTTTCGACGAAGATTTGATGGCACCAACAAGTGCTTCATCCGTCCCCATAATTCCAGTGGCTACATGACCTAAGGCGACAACTACGGCGCCGGTGAGGGTGGCAAAATCCACGATATATTCCGGATCATAATGTTTGGTGGCGTAAGACAGGGCATCAGCAAGAATTAAGCGCCCTTCTGCATCCGTATTCAACACTTCAATGGTTTTGCCATTGTAAGCAGTGAGGACATCCCCCGGGCGATAGGCCTTATCACCACTCATATTTTCTGTAGAAGGAATGATGCCCACCACATTCATTTTTGGTTTCAATTCAGCCACCGCCGACATAACACCCAGGACCACACCGGAACCGCACATGTCATATTTCATTTCATCCATTTTCGCTGCGGGTTTGATGGATATACCGCCACTGTCAAAGGTGAGTCCTTTCCCCACCAATACTTTCGGTTTCTGCTTTTTGGACCCGCCCATATATTCCATAATGATGAATTTTGGAGGGACATCCGTTCCGGAAGCCACACCGGCCAGACCGCCCATACCCATCTTCGTGAATTTTTCCCGATCGAATACTGTTACTTTCATGCCGCCGGTTTTACCAATTTCTTTTGCATTTTCGGCTAAGTGGGTTGGGGTGGCTACATTCCCCGGGCGGTTTTCTACATTTCTGGCTAAACAAACGCCATTGGCAATGACAGATCCCTTTTCTACAGATTTTTTATGACCACCCACCACGGTGGCACTTTTCATTTCAAAAGGATCTTCATCTGTTGTTTTGAATTCATTGAATTGGTAACTGCCAAGGACTAACCCTTCAGCCACCCCTTGTGAATGATAATTGTCTTTCGCATCTACGGGCATGAGAAAAGCGACCGAATCTACCTTGTTCGCCACACAAGCCTTGGATACACCGCCCCCGGCTCGGCGCAGTGTTTCTGCATTCAGTTCGCCTCGTTTACCCAAACCAAAGACAAAAGCAATGGCTCCCTTTTTGCCCACAACTGTTTTGACTTCGCCCACTTTTCCTTTGATGAGGTTTGCCGCCAATGCATTAGAAAGTCCCCGGCCCAATTCACGATTAACGCCTTGAAATTGGCGGGACAGTTTTAAATCGTCATAGATTCCCACCGCAACTGCATCCGCTTTAATCTTGCGCCAATCGGCTGAACTATGTTTCACTTTTGAAAGATGTGCCATCTTTATCCTCGAATTTTGAATGAATTAAATATTAACTAAGGATAAAATTAATGTGTTCATGGTCATATTCAAATATGGGAATAGAAAAAGTGGCACAAGCATCCTTGCTCGCGCGAATTCAATCATAAATAGTGGCACGACCATCCGTGGTCGTGCATTCCCCACGATCAAAGATTATCGTGATACTTTCCACGGACAAAGATGTCCGTGGGACATTTATATTTTTGAATAGGACCAGGGCCAATCGGCAACACATTTAACTAAGTTTGCTTCTACTGGGTTATCCATTACATATTTTATTATTCGATTGAAACTTTGGTCGGACCTGATATAATGATCGAAACTTTCATTCTTCCAGAACTGCCCTTTCCTCCCCAAAATTTTATTGGCTTCTGATGCGGTATAACTTTTGATACTATGCAAAATTTTTGACATGAGTACATATTCATCATCTTTGATATGATTTGGTTTTAATACGATATGAACATGATTTGACATAACACAATATGCAAATAACTCAAACATACTGCCTTCGTGAAAATGAATTGAATCACACACTATTTTTGCAATTTCAGGATGCTTCAAAAAATGAGGGCCTAAGTTTGATTTGTGTAAATATTTGTCATATTTGAAAATCAATTTTAACCGCTTTTTTACTGCATCCGCTTTATCAATGCCCTCTTTCGAAATAATGTGTGTCAGCATTGCATATTCATCAGAAATACTTTGAACAATCTCTTTGGGCAGACTACCGGCAAGTCGGAAGGTAATAAATAGTGTGGCCCCGGGCGGCTGAATATGAGGTAAATCTTTTTGATATATCGTTTTCATTTTTTAGTGGCCCGAGCATCATGCTCGGGCATTAATTGGGAATCCTTTGGTACATTAATCAAAAATCCTTTTCATGAATTTTATGATATCCTTTCTCGTTTGTTTTCCACGGACAAAGATGTCCGTGTCACTTTAATTATCCAATGGACTTTTAACAGCTAAGGGTCCTTTTTGCATCACGTGTGTATAAATCATAGTGGTTCGAACATCCTTATGACCGAGTAATTCTTGGACTGAACGAATGTCATATCCATTTTCCAATAGGTGTGTGGCGAATGAATGGCGAAAGGTATGACATCCTGCCTGTTTATGAATTCCTGTATTACGGATAGCCTTTTTTACAGAACGCTGAATATTTGATTCATGCACATGATGACGTCTCACAATTCCGGTCACCGGATCTTTACTCAATGATTTGCCGGGGAATAAAAAATACCATCCCAATTCTTTCCCCGCATTTGGATATTTTTTTTCTATAGAAAATGGAATAAATGCACCGGGAACATCATTCTTTTGATCTAATTCATGGAGATAAGTCACGCGGTCCATTTGATACTTAATTAAATCTCGCAATGATTCGGGCAGCATGGTGACACGATCCTGTTCTCCCTTCCCATCTCGGACTACAATGAGGCTTTGATCAAAATCCACATCTTTGATGCGCAGTTGTAAACATTCAGAAATTCGCATCCCCGTTCCATATAACAATTTGACCACTAAGGCATTTCGACCTTCTAACTGTGCGATAATTTGTTTGGCCTCATCTTGAGAAAAAACTGTGGGGATTTTTCGTGATCG
>JAERSH010000028.1 GCA_016845785.1 Fidelibacterota bacterium | reverse complement strand
AGTGGCAGCAGTCCACACACTACCATCGGCTTTGATTGCCAGATCCGCAATATTCCTTTTGTGTTTTTTGGGTATCGGTAAATCAAAAGTGAATTGGTTTACCTCGTAAAATGTTCGTTTCTTTGGATTGAAAAATGCAGTGAATAAGGTGGAATTCCGTTTGTCTGATCCCCGATCGCCAAAGATAAATACAAGCCCTTGCCCCGATGGGAAAATGGTCAGTCCCTCTAAATTCATATTGGGTTCCAGATTGGGTAACGGAAATGACTGAATCAAATCGGTCCACATCGTGTTTGGGTTTATGGTCATTTCATAACATTTCCCTGTACTTTCCATAAGAATAAAACGATCATTCATTCCCGGGATGGCGATGATGGCTTCTAGATCGTAGGGGAGTTTTGCCTCGGGCCATGCCACCGGATGGATTTTCAATTCACGGTCGATATAACTGATTCGCGGTTGCCCTTTTTTCTTATTATCATGGACCACCAAATAACCATCTTTAAATGCAGCAATGCCACTCACAGAATAGAGTCGGTCACCATGGATGGTTATCCATTTTTCTGTTGGTTGGCCAACCAAAAAGAGTGGAATTAACAGGGCAATTAATTTCATTTTTTCCAATCGCAATATGGGTGTTTGGATAAATAAGCGTTATAATACTGTTCATCTCCGGTCACTTCTTCATTTGCCCATTTTGGCAAAGTTACTGGTTCATCCTCCGATTCAAGTTCCACTTCTGCGATCCAAAGTCCCTCATTTTTCCCGTGGAATTCATCCACATCCCATTGCTTGCCTTCGGTCATAACTTTATACCGTGTTTTCTCAATGATATCATTTTGGCATAATTCCAGAAGTGCTTCCGCTTCTTCCATTGGAATCTCATATTCAAATTCATCCCTGGATATACCAATACCACTGGACTTGATTGTAAGCGTGGCTATAGGGCCTTTTATGCGGACACGAACAATCCCTTTTTCAGTGACAGCCAGATATCCTTGCCTATAGGGAACTCCTTTTTCATCACTGGGCCAATGGGATAAATCCATCAAAAATTTGCGTTCTATTTCAATTGCCATTTATTTCTTTTATTCCATAAATAAGTACTGATGTAATTATCCCAGGGTAAAATGGTTCAAGCCCTAGTGGATAGCCCCCTGTAAATTTACCGATAGCCATCCACATTGCGCCAACAGTCACAGGTGCCACCATCATTAATGTCATCCCTGATGTTGGACGATTATCTCTAAATGACAATAAAAAAGGAAGCACCAATCCCGGAACTAAGATTGATCCAAGGCCATACCATAGATTTACCACAGAGGGGACACTGAATGCCAATCCCAAAGCGATAAATGAAGTCACCCCTAATCCTCTCCGCACAAACCCTGTGGATGCATTGTCCCATTGAATCTGATCTTTAGTGGTGGGAGATTGGATTCGCCATAGAATATCCCTGCCAAATGTGATGGCGCTGATAAGCCCTAAGGAATCAATGGTGGACATAATAATGGCCAGCAAACCGGTGATGAAAATGCCATAAGCCAAAGGGGGGAGGACCATTGCACCCAGTCGAGGGTAAGCAAACAAAGGGTCACCAGCTGTCAGAAGTGCCTTCGCATAGAGGCCGGTGGAAAGGGTCATCATGTCAAAAATGAACCAGAATCCGATCGAAATGAGAATTCCTTTTTTAGCTGTTTCAGGTGACTTAGCTGCGGCACAGCGTTGGTAAAATCCTGGATCAACGAATGTCCACAAAGCAATAAAGAACCAAACCAAAATATATTGAAGCGATGCACCACCGGTGGGATTCCAATGTGATTCCGACAAATTCAATTCAAAGATTGGACCACCCGTTTTTATGGAAAAAATGAGGAGGAGGACAAAGCCCAAAAACATAAATCCGAATTGAAAATAATCGGTTCGAACCACGGCCTTGAAACCGCCCATCCAAATATAACTGAGGCTGATTCCTGTGGCGGTGAGGAGGGCATATCCAAAGGGCATCCCAGTGGTGAACTGAAGGAGAATGCCAATACTGAGAATGTAGGGTGCAGGACTGGCTAGGATTAAAATATAGAGGGCACTAATGATGCCGGCCGTTTTTCCATACCGATTATGAAATTGGTCCGGGAGAGAAATGGTTTTTAGGCGATTGATTTTACCCGCAATGAAAAAAGCGAAAAGAAGGGCAAAGACGTAGTAGGGCAAACCAAAAATGAACCAAGTCTGGATGCCATTATTATAGGTGTTTTCGCCAATGCCCAAAATGCCTCCGTACCATGTGGCCACCAGCGTAATGACAAAACCGGGGAGGCTCAGTTTTCGTCCCGCCAATAAATATTCTTCCGGGTCCTTTCCCGACTGGGTGGTTCTGTAAAAACCGAATCCCAGAAGCAGACCTATATACAGGATCAGTACAGAAAGATCGAGCCAGTGCATGAACTAATTTTCGGGGTGGCCGCGAAAAATGAGGATGGGTTCGGATGCATCCACAGAAAAAGTGGCGCCAAGAGATTGATTGGATATGGCTCGAGCGGAAGGATCCAATACCATTTCATTTAATGGATATTTCAGAGCGGTGGTAGAAACCACTGTACCAAAACGCCGGGGAAAAAGGGAGACCGTTTCACCCGGGAATGAATCGAAAGATCGTTGGCCTCTGTGGCAGGTAATGGTTGAGTGATCAGTGACTATTTCGATATTCAATTTTTCAAAATATTCAAAAAGAATATAATGGTTCGCCACGGTCATATCTTCTCGGAGTCCCGTAGCACCGATAAGGGTCACCGATTCTATCCCATTCATCACCGCCCAATCCAGCGCTTTTTCAAGGTCTGTATTTTCCTGATTGGGGTCGTGGATTTCTAAACCATGGAATTCATAATTGGGGTCAATAGAGTCGAGATCACCGATGATCACATGGGGGGTGAGATCCAGTTTGGCCAGCGTATTGGCTGAACCGTCTGTGCAGATGACCGTGCCGGCATCTTCCAATATTTCCAATGGAATAAGGTGGGTGGGGAAGGCGCCATTGGCAAGGATGACGATTGGAGATTTGAATGAATTTTCCATTTTCAGTCCATAAAGTTATGGACTTTAATGTCACAATTCATAAAAAAGGGTTTGATTCAAATTGGTGTAATTATTTATACTCGGAAACGAAATATACGAATATCGTTTCCTTTTCCTATGAAACCAGAACCACAAGTTGATCAAATTTTGAGCGAAGGCTTTGAGTCCGTCTCTGATGGTGGCGTCCGTGCTTTTACGGTGGATGCCCTATCCAAGCGACTGGCCATGAGCAAAAAGACCATTTATAAGTTCTTTCCCACCAAGGAGAATTTGATTCATGGTATTATGCATTTTGCTTTGGATCAGATCAATAATGTATTCACAAAAGTGATGAAAGAAGAACCCAATCCGGCCCTCCAGTATATCAAGATCATGGAAGCGATCTGCAAATTCGCG
>JAERSH010000027.1 GCA_016845785.1 Fidelibacterota bacterium | reverse complement strand
CGTGTAGCCAAAGCAGTCCGTGCGCCGATGGCGTGCTTCATGGCAGGGTGGAAAGCAGGGGCGAACATGAATCCTAAACCGATCTGTTCAATATCTTCTGCGGATGCTTCCACCGGTTTATCGATGGGAACGCCCAAGGCTTGAAGCACATCTGCAGATCCCGATTTCGATGTCATGGAGCGATTTCCATGTTTCGCCACATGGACCCCGGCACTCGCCACTACAAATGTTGCGGCGGTAGAAATATTGAATGTCCCAGAAGCATCTCCGCCGGTACCGCACATATCAATGGCTGGTGTATCCAATGGAACAGTAACCATTTTTTCCCGCATGGCTTGGGCAAACCCTGTGATTTCATCCACCGTTTCGCCTTTGGATCGGAGCGCCATTAAGAACCCTGCGATTTGTGAATTGTTATATTCCCCGGACATAATAGAGAGCATGACGTTGAATGATTCTTCTCTTGTTAGGTTTTGATTATCGAGTAACTGTTCTAATATTTGTTTCATTTATTGATTCCCACGGAAAAGTATTTTATTTCCCACTAAACACACGGAAAGGGGTTTTTATCCCCATGGAACACAAAAAAAACACGGAAAGGTTTTTTCATAATACAAATCTTTCGTGTTCAATTTTTGGAAAGTGACCAAAGTTGATCAGTAAACCTAGTTTCTTGTTCGTGGCATGAAGGTAATTAATGATTTGGGCACGGAACTCATCATTTAATTTTGAAACGGCTTTTATTTCGACAATAATTTTGTCATAGCAGAAAAAATCTGGTTTATATACATGGTCCAGTTTTTCACCTTTGTAATTCAATTCTACAATCTTCTGGGGTTCAAAAGGAATTTGCTGAAGAGTCAATTCCTTCTCTAAACATTCTTGATAAACAGGTTCTAAAAAGCCACAGCCCATTTCTTTATATACTTCGAAACAGGCACCAAGAATTTTATAGCTTTCTTCTTTGTAGATTAATTCAGTCATTGTGTTGCTCCTTTAGATAGCCCACGGAATACACCAAGCACACTAAAAATATTTACCCTATTTTTCATTTCGTGTGTTCTGTGTGTTTCGTAGTTGTTATTAATAAGAAATTTCTAATAATCTGCATTCCATTCTCTGTTGCAATGGACTCGGGATGAAACTGAAGACCAAATACAGGATGTGTTTCATGTTCAATTGCCATGATCAATCCATTGTCTAATTGAGCAGTGATTTTCAATTCATCCGGGAGTGATTCCTTTTCCGAAACCAATGAATGATACCGCGTTGCTGTAAAAGGCCTATCCATTTCATTGAAAAGGGTTACGCCATTATGCTGAATTTTTGCCGTCTTGCCATGGACGATTTCTGATGAATAAATCACCGTTCCACCATAGGCAACTGTAATGGCTTGATGCCCCAGGCAAACGCCCAGTATGGGGATAGTTGATCCGTACCTTTTAATCACATCAATGGAATGACCAGCATCTTCAGGTCGGCCCGGACCGGGAGAAACTACAATATGAGACGGATTCCATTTTTCAATATCATCCAATTTAAATTGGTCATTTCGCACCACCCTAACATCTGGATTGATAGCCCCAATGTATTGGACCAAATTGTAGGTAAAGGAGTCGTAATTATCGATGACCAAAATCATTATTTATGACCCTTTATTTTTTGACCGCCCCTAAATCCCCGCCTATGACAGGCGGGGACTGGAAGGATTTCAACAAGTCTTTTCCCCCTGTAATAGGGGGAATAAAAGGGGGTCATTAAAATAGTCTTTATCATGCCGCTAAACCATTTTCTGCAAAGTCAATGGCTGCCATGATAGCCTTGGCTTTATTCACCGTTTCTTCAAATTCTTTGGTTGGATCCGAACCATGGACGATACCAGCGCCGGATTGAAAATGAACCGTACCATCTTTCATAATCATGGTGCGTATGGCGATGCAGGTATTCACATTTCCCGTAAAATCAAAAAAGCCCACCGCGCCGGAATAAATGTTCCGCCGTTCAGGTTCAAGGTCATGAATAATTTCCATGGCACGGATCTTTGGAGCGCCTGTCACAGTTCCTGCCGGGAATCCACTCATGAGCGCATGGAAGGGATCTTTATCCTTTGCGAGCTTTCCTTTCACATCGGACACAATATGCATAACATGAGAATAATTCTCAATCACCATATTCTCCGGAATAGTAACAGATCCAAATTCAGATACACGGCCTACATCATTTCGCCCCAAATCCAAAAGCATGAGATGTTCGGCGCATTCCTTTTCATCATTGATGAGATCATCCGCCAATGCTTTGTCTTCTATTTCAGAATCCCCGCGGTGGCGTGTGCCTGCGATGGGTCGAATCTCTACTGTACCATCTTCCACTTTTACCAAGAGCTCAGGAGATGCGCCAATGATGTCAAAATGTTTAATTTTTAAATGAAACATGTAAGGCGATGGATTGATATTTCTCAAAGCACGGTAAAGGGTAGTAGGCGCTACGGATGACTTCCGCTCAAACCGCTGACTCAATACTAATTGAAAAATATCCCCATCCACAATATGTTGCTTTGCCTTCAGTACGGCGGACTCAAAACCAACCTGGTCAAAATTGGATGAATCGTTACTTTTTTCAACTCGGACCGGTGTTTGGTAGTCCACATCAGAATGGAGCGATTCACCTATCACATCCACCCGAGCATGGGCGACATCAAACTGGGTTTTCAAGTCTTGATTTGTATCCACATTCACATTTGAAATCACCAAGGCAGATCCTTTCAAATGATCGAAGGCGATCATATCTTCAAAAAGCATGAAAACTGCATCAGGGACATCCATGGCAGAACTGGTGTGAGTAGGAATATCTTCTACCCAAGCGATGGTTTCATAACCGAGATAGCCCACAAGTCCACCGGTAAATGCAGGAATTCCGGGGAGCTTCACCATATTATATTGGGATTGAGTTTTCCTGAGCAAATCCAAAAATGGTGTCTCCACTTGAGTTGTTTGTCCATTTTCTGTGATAGTAGTTTTTCTATCTTTGTGCATCAAAATTTTTTGGGGATTGATACCCACATAAGAATAACGAGCATATTGAGTGCCTTTTTCCACGGACTCAAGTAGAAATGCATATTCCGCTTTTTGGGATAAATGAACCCAAGCTGCCACAGGGGTAAGCAGATCCGCCAATATGCGTTTATACACGGGAATGGTCTGGCATCCCTGGGAGACCAAGTCTTTGAATTCGTTGTATGTGAGTTGTGTTTTATCCATTTTGAGCAAAAAAAAACCCCGATCAATGTCGGGGTTTAAGCATAGTCAGCGTGTACGGGTATCCCTGGGACTATGAAACCCCTTCCTGGCTAAAAAACCAATACCAGCTGTAAAAATTCTTTGTGTTCATGTTAATCATGGGCGGGGATATTAAGGACAGGAATAAACGGTAACCAACCTTATTTTATTTCTTTTGCAATTTTTTTGAAATGTGATAAACGGGACCAAATATAGCTGCAATATCATCCTTTTCTAATTTGCCTTCGAGCTTTTCAGTCAGTCGGTCAATGATTTCCTGTTCTCGGTTAGGGTCACCCACATTGAATCCATGGGATGCCTTAATTTCACCAATTTCCTTGGAAACGGCGAACCGTTGAACCAGCAAATCCAGCATCTGATTATCGAATTCGTCAATCTTTTGGCGGAGTTGGTTGATTTTCTCTTTTGGATTCATTTAAAAAAGTACAGAATAGTTATGAATGATAAAAAGGGTTTGCTTCAAGTTTTTCATTAATCGTATATTTACGATATACTAAAGATAAATATGATTAATAAATCAGAAGAATTCAAACCGGAATTGCAGGAATTGGCATCCTATGCGAAAGTGCTATCCCATCCCGCGCGAATCCAAATTTTACAGGAGTTGGTGAAAAAGAATTCCTGTACGTGTCTGGATATTGTGGGGGAACTGCCTTTGGCGCAAGCCACTGTGTCCCAGCATTTGAAAGCCATGAAAGACGTGGGGCTCATTGAAGGACAAGTGGATGGACCGCGGGTGTGTTACTGTATCAATCGGGAAAAGATGAGACAGCTTCGAGATGGATTTGTCTCTTTGTTTGAAACCAGTTTTAATAAATGTTGTTAGGAGCACAAAATGAATAAAGTGCATATTTCTTTAAATGTGAGCGATGTGAAGATATCACAAAAATTTTATGAAACTTTTTTAGAATCACCGGCCCATAAAGTACGTCCGGGATATGCCAATTTTGATTTGAATGATCCACCTTTGAAATTGGCCATCCAGGAAGGGAAGTCATTTCAGATGGGGGAAGGGCAGGTGAGCCATTTGGGGATTCAAGTCCCTACCGCGGATGATGTAGAAGCGGCCATCGATCGATTAAGCGAAGCGGGATTTCATTTAAAAGAAGAAAAGGATGAAGTCTGTTGTTACGCCAAACAGGACAAAGTTTGGGTGCAAGATCCGGATGGTAATCGCTGGGAAGTCTATACCATCACTGATGAGATGGAAACGGTGGAAGAGACATCCTGCTCAACCACGGAAAAACAAACGGTCTGCTGTTGATTCTAATCCGTCTTTAAGTGATTTATAATTTGTAATTTCCGCCCCGAATTTTACGTGTTAAAGTTTGTGGGTGTTCAGGTGTTCACGGTCTTGAATACGCCCCCACTTAAACACGTGAACACTTAAAGAAAATGAGTACACAAACCAAACGCGTTGCATTCCATACATTGGGTTGCAAACTGAACTTCTCGGAGACGGCTACCATTTCTCGCGAATTTATTCGCCATGGATTTGAGAAGGTCGATTACCGAGACACGGCGGATATTTACGTATTGAACACATGCTCCGTAACCGAGAATGCAGACAAAGAAGCTCGGAAACTCATTCGCCAAGCCAAACGTCGAAATCCAGATTCGTCGGTTGCGGTCATTGGTTGTTATGCCCAGTTGAAGCCAGAAGATATCGCCGCCATCGATGGGGTGGATATAGTACTGGGTGCAGAAGAAAAATTCAATCTGCTTCATCATTTGGATCATATCGATTTGAACGGCGGCACCCAAGTGATTCAGTCCGAGATTGACCACGTCCACAAATTCACACCGTCCTATTCTTC
>JAERSH010000026.1 GCA_016845785.1 Fidelibacterota bacterium | reverse complement strand
ACTGCATTTTTCAATCCAAAGAAACGAACATTTTACGAGGTAAACCAATTCACTTTTGATTTACCGATACCCAAAAAACACAAAAGGAATATTGCGGATCTGGCAATCAAAGCCGATGGTAGTGTGTGGACTGCTGCCACTTCAGATCCGGGGAATAATGGACCATTTACCACTGCCATTTATGAATTGGGGGAGATTAATCATGCGGGCACTTTCACGCCAATTCATCCTAATCTGCAACAACCGATCATGGTATTTGGTGGACAAAAAGTGGAAGCCATGATGTTTCATAAAGGGCATTTGGTTTTTATGACCGATAATGAGAATTTCGGCGCAACATTTATGCAAATGGACTAATGATTCGCCCATTCATATTAATTATTGTTTCCCTTTCGTTCCTGATTGGGCAATTCAACCATCAGGATAAATTGGTGTTTAAACGACCTTTGGGTCAATCCACCTATATCCTCGAGTTAGATGGTCGCACCAACGAAACCGGATTCTTTCACAAGCATATTGATATGGGATTACACTATCCTTTTAAAAATGATTGGAAGGTCGGTATTAAATACAGACAAATGTATCGCACCAGTGATGATGGGTGGCAATTGGAACAACGCCCTCAAGCGGAAGTAATTAAAACAATAAAAAAGACTAAAATCAGATGGCAAATCCGTTCTCGCATGGATTATCGCATCCGTGAAAGAAAAGATGATGCAATGCGAAATCGAACACGATTTCAAATCAAGTCGAATCAGCCACTAACAAAATTCGGACTGACACCCTTCATTAGTAATGAATTCTTTTTCACCACTGATCCATGGGAATACTATGTGAATCGCATCGAAGCGGGCGTTGATTTACCCAAAGGAAAATTGGGAAAGTGGTCTATCTATTATAAATACAATCAAACATTGGATGATGGTACATGGATGCCAGCATATACATTTGTTTTTAAATTGGCAATCTAGATTATGAAAATTTTAATTTCAAAACTTCCGAAGCATAATTGGTGGGGCCACGGTACACCCATCTACGAAAATAATCCTGCCATGAAAGAAGGGGTCGTCCCCAACCAGGAATTGGTGGAAATCGAAATGTTTTTAATGTCAAAATTGTTCAATCGACTTCCTATCGAAGTTGTTGAAATTGACTTCCCTTACTTTTTAGATCAGCAAAATTTAGATCAACGTCAGCATGATTTTGTTTTTGTCCGCGATCTTTTCGTCAGTGACCAAAATGGTAAAGTTATCATTTCAAAATTCCGTGAAAAAGCACGCCAAGTGGAAGCGGACATTATGCAGATTATGCTGGATTCTATGGGATATAAAACCATTCGCATTCCGGATGATTCCACAGCCACGGCGGAAGGCGGTGAATTCTACTATTGCCCGGGTGATGGTGTATTATTTTCCGGTGCTTGTCGGAATAATGTTGAAGGTGCTGAGTGGGTGGCTCAAGAATTTAATGTGGATGAATTGGTCATAATGAAATCCAATGCCTTTCACTTGGATACCTTATTCACTCCCGTCATCAATAAAGAAAATAAATTGGTAGCTGTCATCGGATGCACCTCGCTCATGGAAAATGATTCAGCAGAAAACCTCCGTCAATTTGCCAAGCGAAAAAATATAGAATTGGTAGAAGTCTCGCCGGAAGATGCCATTGGGACTGAAAATGAATTGGGTGAATTCGCAGTGAACTGCGAGCCCCTCCCCGGCTATTTGGTGGGCCCCACACGGTTTCGATCAAACAAGGTGGCACCATTACTTAAAGAATTAGGTGTCATGCACATCACTGTACCCACCACCCAATTTCGCCTTAGTGGAGGTGCCATCCACTGCCTGACGAATGAATTATAAAAAATTTAAACTAATAAATCTCCGGCAACCTTCACTTTAACTTTTAATGCATTGGGTAAATAAGCTAATGCGATATCTTCAGAATCAATAACTTCAATCGTCTTTTTATCCGCACCGGCTGAAATAGCGTCTTTAATTGCGAGAGACTTTGTTTCTTCAATTACCTGTTCTCTAGTTGTCCCACCAATATTGTAAACCTTTTCAACTTCACCACTAATTTGAGCGATAGCTACACCGACTGCATTAGCAACTTCGTAATGCTCAGGGATTGTAATAGAAGAAGTCCCCGATATTTTATCTGGCATCAATTGTGAACCTCCACCAACTAATATAACCGGAATGTCCTCCGCATTCGTTTTTAATGAATCGATAACATCTTTTGTTAAATCGGCAATTTTTACTAATACATTTTTTACAAATTCATCAGTTTTACTAAATTTAGATTCTAATTGATCTCTGATTTGAGTTATACTTTTTGCTTCAGGAATATTCATTTTTCCGGATAAGATACCAATATCTGTTAGTGTGGCCGTGGCTCCGCCAAAACCGATTGCTTCCTCTGATAATTTAAACCCCACGCTTTCTGGACCGATTGATACCTGTTCATCTACAGTCTTTATAATTGTCCCCCCGCCTAATCCAATTGAAAGAACATCTGGCATTCTAAAGTTTGTTCTTACGTCACTAATATTTGCTGATACTGCTGATTCCCTCGGGAAACCATTTACCAATACACCTACATCCGTTGTTGTACCACCTACATCAATAACAATGCCATCTTGAATCCCTGATAAAAATGCAGCACCTCGGATACTATCTGTTGGTCCACATGCAATCGTAAATATTGGATATTTTCTAGCATAGTCAACGGACATAAGTGTACCATCATTTTGCCCAAAAAATATTTCTGCATTAAACCCCATTGTTGAAACGGCAATATTAAAAGCATCTGTTAAATCTCGGGCAATAGGATATAATGCTGCATTAAGAATTGTAGCATTTTCACGCTCAAGAATACCAACTGATCCTATTTCATGTGATAAGCTTACAGGAAAATTTTTTCCTAATTTTTTATGAAAAAATTCACAAACCTCATTTTCTTGTTCGGAATTAATTTGTGAGAAAACACCTGTTATTGCAATCGCATCAACTTTGTTTTTTATCCTATTAAATACTTCATTTAATTCATCTTCACTTAGATTATTTAATAGTCGACCGTCAAATTCATATCCACCACCAATAATAAAATGATGACCATCCACAGCCGCTTTAAGATCTTCTGGCCAATCCATCATTGGTGGAATTAAATGTGTTGCAGGACTCCCTATACGAATGGACGCAACTTTAGCAAGCCCCTTTCTCTGAACGATTGCATTTGTGCAATGTGTCGTCCCAAGCATAATGTGGGTAACATTTTCTTTTTGAACAGATTTAGAAATGGATACTTTTTTTAACCCTTGGAGAATGCCCGTAGTAATGTCGCCAGTGGTCGGCGTTTTAACTTTTGCGACTACATTATTTTTTTGATCCAATACAACGACATCTGTATTAGTGCCACCAACATCAATTCCAATTTTTTGCTTTGCCATATTTATTGATTAAGTTTTTCTACAGGTTGATATTCTTCCGAATAACCAAAAGCATTCGGCCCTACAATTTCTAAACCCTTTTCAGTTCGCCATTGTTCATTCCCCGGCATTCCAATCACTGAAATCCTGAACCCATATTTTATAGTCTCTGTTGTAATCGGTTTGGCTGTTTCGGTGTCAACAATTGTGATTAAATCTGGAACCATTGCCACTGTTTTTCCATTAACCTTGGCCATTAAAAATTCATTTTGAAAATCAATATCCATTTTGGAATCTGAAAAGTCATTTAACCCCTCAACTTTGATTAATCCCTTCAAAAATCGACCTTCAGTATTTCGTACTACATCCGTTATTTTACCTTCAAATAAAAGATGACCATTCGCTTTTTCAATCAATGTTTTAACCGGATTTAATGAATTATTTTTTGCTTCTCGAATTGCAGAACCAATCTCTTCCGAATACGTAACTATGTCGTGAATCCCTGCTTTTTTTAATTGTTTCCCTAAAACAGGATAACATGCAATTACACATGCGCCTCCCATGGGAATAATCGCATTTCCGGCTAGAATTTCGCTCCAAAGATTTGAAATGGTTTCATAAAGAACACGGTTCCCTTTCTCATCAGCCTGGGCAAGAGGGGTTGATGGGATATCATGCAATGTAAAAGTTACCATCTGAAGTTGAGGATAAGCTGTCCCCATTGCATCTGAATCCACAATAGGTAATCCTAATTCAGCAGCCAATGCCAATGGTGCCATCGAGTTCATTCCTCCAGCCTCTATAGGCATAAGAGCAAAGGCTTTTTTACCCAGTTTTTCTTCCAACATTTTTAGGGCATCCTTTGCCTCATTCCCATTCGCTAATTTTTCGATTAAAATAACAGGTGCCCCCATAAAAGCAATTGGGACAACCAAGGCATCATCTGGTACTTCTTCATGGGTAATCATTTTTACGTTACCATATTCCGCCATGGCATTTAATGCCATGAGTTTCCCCAAATATGGATCACCGCCACCACCAGTACCTAAAACAGTAGCGCCGAGCGCAATATCCTCTATTTGTTGTTTTCCAAGTTCTCTCATTTATGAAATCCTAAAACTATATTGCTAGAGGGGTATCAGTTTCTTTTGATGTAATAATCAGGTCATAAATGGATCCAATGAACCCGACAAAACATAATGAAAAACTGATGTATGCAAAGCCAGATTCAGCCGGCATCAAAAAGTCAGAAAGGAATAAACACATTCCTGCTAGAGATAAAGAAATGATCATCCAACTAGAAAATACTATAATCTTTCCACATTTCGTTTGGTCAGTTTGGTTTGATAATTCGTAGTAGGAGTATCCCGATAAACATCCAGCTGAAACACCAACAATTCCATAAATAATTGCCGCATATATATTGTCATCTCTAATTAATATTCCCAAGACTAAAACGGTTGCAAAGAGAACTGTAATCAACATTAACATATTTTTAACCTTGTCCATTTCGAGCCTCTCTATATCCCTTGGTTATTAATTGAATGATTCCCAATCTCTCTGGGTATTTTTATTTGATCACACAAATAGGATAAAACGAAATAAAGACCTCCCGCTACTACCAATGAGTTAATAGCTGGAATACCAATCTCTACTAAAGACCCACCGATGTACCCACCCACAACCGCCATCGATAATCCAATCCAGTTTAATTTAGAGAAGGTCATCCCTGGATTCATATTATAACGGGTATTCATCGGTTCTTTTAATACCCCACGATATAAATAATAGTCTGCAATCATTATTCCACCTATCGCTGGGACATAAGTTCCCAAAACGGTTAGAAACTGAATAAATGGATTGAGACTCGAACCTTCAACAAATCCAACATAAGCTGCGATGCCGGTGCCGACAATACCAGCTGCAATCGTTAGGTATCTTTTTTCAACATGAATCCATGTGTTAAAGGAAAGTGCGGTTATATATAAGTTACTGTCATTGGTTGTCCATTGACCTAGAAATACAAATAGAAATGCGCCTAATCCAATCCCACCCAAAATTAGGGACTCAGCGATATTGGCAGCGCCAGTGGAGGCTGTCATAATTACTGCGCCAATCAGCATCAAACCAAGGAGAGCAAGGTTTAGCACCCATGCTAATACCGCTGATTGTCCCGTCTTTGCAAATCTTAAAATATCTGGAATGAGAATCGCAGCGCCAATAAACATGCCAATAACTTGAGTAATCCCCGCATATAGTGTGGCTGATGATTTATTACCCATTGCAAATACTTCTGCAAAACCACCAACCTTATCAACACCAATAAATAATCCTACTAAACATAATAAAATGAAAAATGGAACTGCAAGATAGCTTAACCATGTTAATGCTTTAAACCCAATATAAGCTGTAGTCATCATAAGCAATCCGCCCCATATAGATGCAAACCCGATACTTGACCACCAATATCCTGGCGCAATTGAACTTACAATTAACCCAAACATCCAAGTCTGAACTGCAAACCAACCCAATGCAATAAATCCACCTAACAATGATCCAACCAATTGAGAACCTTGCATTCCAAAAGAATACCGTAGACAAATGTAGGTCGTACTTTTTGCTTGTTGGCCGATATAAGCAATTAACCCACCAATAAATGTTAATACGGCACATCCGCCTATTATGGCCTTCACTGCATCGTTAACATTGAATTGAGTCCCTAAGGCACTACCACCCATTAAAACTGCCACCGTGGCAATTATTCCCGCAAGAACAAACAGCATACTCACACCAGATTTTTGAGCATGATTAGGTACAGGAACTAGCGAATAGTCACCGAATATATCTTCCCAAGGCCATTTGGTCTCTTTTTTATTTTTTTCCATTATTAAATTTTTCCATTAACGATTTAAATTGATCATCAAATTCAGAAGGATTTAAAATATTGGGAATAACGGGGCCATAATAGTTCACTGTTTGAAGTATTTTATTGAATGACTGAAGCATACCCGTATCTGTATCATATAGTTTATCATTTGCACTTAAAATAAATAATCCTATTTCTTTTCCGATATATTTACCTAAAGGGTCACCATTGGTTAAAGGCCAAAATTTCCCATCATCTTCTTTAATAAGATAACACATCAAATTTGGGGCCGAGATGACGATCGGGTAATTGTCAAAATAGGTTATTAAGTTTTCATTTTTATTTAATATATATATATTTGTGAATATGCCCCACTTTGGATATGAATATGCGATAGTCGTCACACCCGTATCAAAACCACCACCCGTGATTTCTTGAAAATTGGATAAAACACCCAATCCTGTAAGTTGTATATCAACAATGTTACCTAATTGATCGATTAAAGCAGAATAATCGCTTTGGTTTTTAGTGATGATTTCACCAACAGATAATGCTAAATCAAATGTATTCTTTACCACATTAGAGTTTTTTAGTTCTGCGCCAGTTTGTCTCCATAGTGCTAACCCTCCCATTTGTCCGAACACCGGATTTGAGATTACTGGTCTGATAATAGTTTCTGCATCTCCCGCACTTGGGACGGTTAAAATTGTTTCTACTTCAGGTTTTGCTGCTGGAGAGGACGGGGCAGACACCAATGAAACCGGTGAAACCGGGTATGACTCATCATTGGCATAAGTGAGATTTGTAAGGGAGGGCACTGCACGTCCTGCCCCATCACAATCATAAAGTTTAAGGTTAAGTTTAATACTGATTAAAATAGATAACATTGTGTTAACAGCCCCAGTCTCCACTGAAAGAACACCGGTTATTTTATTGCTGGAGGTATTCAATTGTGTAATCGCGATACCGATTGCTGTAATTAATTCGTCTAACTTCCCTGAAAGTGCATCGGGAGAGCCAATACCGCCAGCAACACATAGATATTCTGTATCTTCCGCTTCACTTACATCATAAATCGGAAATTCTGTCGTTCCAGTTGATGCTATTTTATCTAATATTGCCTGTGAATCTGAAAATGCACCACCGCCACCACTGCCTAAAAAAGATGCACCAATGCTAATATTTTCAAGGTCTTGTATTGAATATGTTTTCAATATTTCCTCTATGATTTAAAATCGAATAAAAAAGTCTACACCTAATGTTTTTGGCGTATTGGGATACCTCAAATCACCAAATAATGCCCCTGAATATTCTACGGCAACATATTCTGTGTTATATTTTGTATTCTGAAGATTTTTAATATATGCAGAGACGCCATATTGCATTTTGCCTTTGTTGACTAAATTCAATCGTAGATTCATTAGATTAAATGGATCTTGAACATCTACATTATCAGCATGCCAGTACATTTTACCCCTATGTTCCATTTCTACTCGGAGAGATAAATTGAGCGTCTTGCCAAGGTCTGTATTGTATTGTACAGCAACAAGACCGCTCTTGTCATAATGCAATGGCGACACATTACCTACATGGGTAATACTATCTTTCATTGCATTCGGTACAGAATTACCATCTTCAGTTATTTCAGCATTCACCATTCCAAAACTGGCAAATAAGTCAATATTGGAGGATAATCTGTATTTCATATCCGTATCAATACCGGAATGAACTGTCTTTCCAATATTAATAATAATTTGGCCACCACCACCTATTTCGACTAAATAGTATTGCTGTTGATCAAAATCGATTCGATAATAACTCCCATTTAATATAAACCGATCATTCATTAAACTGGTTTTAAATCCTACTTCTGTATTATTGGTTCGCTCTGCTTCATACAGTTCCGGGTAATTCACGATTGATGGTGCATTGTATCCACCACTTCTATATCCCTTACTATAACTAGCATAAGCAAATAAATCATCTGAGAATGATTTCGAAATGTTGACTTTTGGTTGAATTTCGCTGAATGTTTTCTTGCGAACACTATTATCCTTTAGATTCGTTTGCTCTTTTGTATCTTTGTCATAACGAACACCAATAGATAATTCCATATCCGTTCCGATATCCATATTAACCTGACCATAGGCCGCAACCGTATTATTATTATTGGATTCTTCGGCATCCACGATTGGATACAATACTTCATTCGCTAATGTAGTAGTTGGCAATCCAAATAGTCCAGCGACTATGCCCGCAGACGACAATTCACCTAATGTAGTTAAATCACGTTTTACATCCTGATAAAACACACCGGCAATCCATCTGAATTTTTGATCTGAAAAAGATCTTATCATGATATTTTGATTTAATGTGGAAGTCTCCAGTTTTTGTTGCTGGAGCAATTCTCGAATTGGGGAAAAATCTAAATCTCCATGATAAAATGAACTCACAGAGGATTTTCCTGTCGTTGATGTAAGAGTTCCAAAATTCATATTCCAAGTAAAATTAAGTGAATAGTCATTTAACTCTCTGGTCGTTCCCCCGGGCTCATCACCTCTAGGTGATCCATTAAAATCATTTGCATCCATCGCATCAACGCCATCCTCTTTGGGTATGCCAAAAGCGCCTAATAATGGGTGATCACCAATGATGTAGTTTGTCGCTCCCCCCTCGGTTTTAGAGTAATGACCAGTTAATTCAAGTTTCATCGTATTGGATAGATTTAAAAATAGTTGACCATATGATGATACATCCTTAAATGGATCTACAAACTTTTTGGTAAATGAATTTTTAATTAATCCTTCTCGATCTTTAAATGACCCTGCAAATCGATATAACGCTTTATCTTTTACAATCGGGCCACTTGAACTAAAAATAAATTTTTTCAACCCTCCATTACCAGCACCACCTTTTATATACTGCTGATAATTATTTGTAGGTTTTTTTGTAATAATATTGATCGCACCCCCGACTGCATTCCGACCATATAGGGCCCCTTGAGGTCCTTTTACGACTTCAATATGTTCAATGTCAAACAACTCTTGGTTTACTTGGTTTGGAATGGACTGATTTACACCATCCACTACAATTGCGACCGGTACTTCCCCATTTCTTACTTCTGTCACACCTCTTACGCTGATTGCAAGTGTGCCTAAATTTTGGGATTCGTTAAAACTTACATTGGGAACCTGCTCTATAAAATCTGGTAAATTTTCAATGCCTAATCCTTCTATTTCCCTTGAAGTAAGGGCAACAACAGATTCGGGAATATTTTGAATGTTTTCAACTCGCCGCCTAGCCTGCGTAGATACATTTGCAAAGCCCTGGACATCAACTGCGATCATTTCAATAGGTGATTCAGCCATGACTACATTTATAATACCTTCCCCATTCAATTGAACTATTTTTTCTTCATACCCTATATATGAAAATGTAATCGTATTTGATCCTGGGGGCATTGTCAAAGTAAAATTTCCATCCGTATTCGTTGTTGTACCAATATTTGTATTTGGAATTACGACATTAACACCAATGAGGTTTGAATCGTCAGATTGGGATTTCACACTTCCACTTATCGTTCTTTCTTGTGCAGACAAGATAGAAATAAGGGTTAAGATAATTATGCCAAAATATTTGAAATATGATGAATTAGTTTTCATGGCTTCCTCCTTTGGTTTCCATTGATTTTCATCTCTACCTGTAAAAATCAGGTATTAGAATATAGTTAATATTATATATTTTACAACATTAAAATATTTTTAATAGCCAATTAAGCATTTACTCACCAATTATTATCTTTCTACCTCAACTATATTTTTATAATTAGTGGTAAGATTTATTCAATCGGAAAAAGAGCATGAAAATAGTAGTGTTTTTTGGATCCCGATTTTCCTGGACAATTTGCCCTCTCAAGCCCATCAACGATTTTTATCATATCCCCTTGGAATGATTTAATCTGCTTTTTCGTTAAGTGATATGGTTTTAACCAAATTGCTGAATTAGTTGGACCTTCCTTTGTGATTATGCCATCTAAAATAGCCTTTTGAAGCAATTCTCCAGCTTCTTGAGATAGATTCATCAGCATGGTCTCATACTCAGAAAGGAATGTCATATCTTTCGATTCTAGAAGTGTTTTGGATAGGTTAAACCTTTTTGCCGTCGCTAAATATTTTTTCTCGATTATTCCTGAAACTATATTTTCTTCCGATACAAATATTATTCCATGTTTTAAAAGCAATTTTAAATGATAATAAATGGCTGGAGGGTCAAATTGAACCATTTTAGCCAGTTCTTTTGCTGTTTTTGCATTATATAATACATGAGTCATTAATTTCATTCTGACGGGATGTATTAATAAACTTAATGCTTTAGGGTCTTTTATTTTTATCGATTCTTTTTGTTTTTGTTTTACTGGCATTATGGTATTTCCCTTATTAATTCTCTATTAAAATTTATTTAACATTAAAGAGAATTTCATATAATATTAATATTCCTCCTAATTATATAAGATTTGATTAATGGCGAATATGGTGACAAACCACTACCCAGTTCCGCCTCAGTGGAGGTGCCATCCACTGCCTGACGAACGAATTATAAATAAATTGATGTAGCGTAGAGACGTAGCATGCTACGTCTCTACGATTCTACTCCATATTTTCTGAATATTCTCCTGTGGTCGCCAAACTATTCAGTTTTGCTCTTTTCATAAATGCATCTTGAGCTGAAGATACATTTTCTGCTTTGCCACCCCATGCCTTCAATGCAGGTTGCTGGAGTGCACGTCCATAGGAAAATGACAAATTCCACGGTTTATTGTCCCCTAAGATTTGATTCATCCGATTGAGATGGGCCGTTGCATCTTCATCACTCTGTCCACCGGAAAGGAATGCAATCCCGGGCACAGCTGATGGTACCGTTCTAAAGAAACACTGGAGCGTGGCTTCTGCCACTTCATTCACACTGGCGCGATCGCTTGCGTCATACCCGGATAAGACCATATTGGGTTTCAATACCATTTGCTCATATTGAACCCCTTGGGAGTAGAGTTCAAAAAAGACCGTATGAAGTACTTCTTCTGTCACGACGAAACTATCATCAATATCGTGGGTCCCATTCATTAGTATTTCCGGTTCGACAATAGGGACAATATCATTGGCTTGGCATAAAGCGGCATAACGGGCCAATGCATGGGCATTGGTGCTGATACAATATCCGCTGGGATTATCTTCCGTAATATTGATAACCGCCCGCCATTTTGCAAATCGCGCGCCCATTTGACGGTATTCTTTTAAGCGTTCATCCAAGCCATCCAACCCGGATGTAATCTTTTCTCCCTCGCTACCGGAGAGATCATGTGCACCAGCATCCACCTTAATCCCCGGGATCACACCTTTCGCTGCTAAATAGTCGGGATAGGGAGTGCCCTCAGCCAGTGAGGACTGACGAAGTGTTTCATCATACATGATGACACCGCTGATATAATTCTCCATCCCTTCTGCACTAAAGAGTAAATCTCTATAGGCATTTCGGGTTTCAAATGTGCTTTCAGTATTGATCTGCGCCAATCGACTTCCGATGGTGCCTGTACTTTCATCTGCCGCAAGGATACCCTTACCCGGAGCGGTCATGGCCTCAGCAACGGCTTCAAGATTATTCAAATTCAAACTCATATGATCAATTCCTTATGTGAAAAAAAGATTATTCCATTCCAATAGTGAGGGCAATCTAATGAAAAATGGAAATAAACAAAAACAGCCCCTTTATCTACAATTCATCATGGTAGATAAATCAGGGCTATTTCTATTATTTAGGGGCGGGTGGAATTATTGCGCCAGAGTTTTCCCCACAGATCCCAAATCAGCAAATGCTTCATCTAAACGCTCAACCATACTGGTTTCTGCGCCCCTCAGAATTTTTCGGGGATCGTATTGTTTTTTATATGGGGTTCCATCCTCCGGATCCACTTGGTATAAAAAGGCTTTCGGATTATCATTTACATAGGATCCGATTGCTTTTGAAAAGGCAAACTGGGTGTCCGTATCAATATTCATTTTGAATACACCATACGAAATGGCATCAGAAATTTTATCCTTCTCTGAACCGGAACCACCATGAAAAACCAAATCCAATGGATTAACTCCTGTACCGTGGGTTTCATCCACCAACGCCTGGGATGCTTTCAAAATCTCCGGACGGAGTTTTACGTTCCCCGGTTTATACACACCATGGACATTCCCGAAAGATGCGGCCAATGAAAAATGGCCGATGGGAGAAAGAAGTTCGTAGGCCCTTAAACAATCTTCCGGCTGAGTGTACAATAGTGGATTATCCGCACCAATATCATCATCGGAGCCAACACCATCTTCCTCACCGCCGGTGACGCCCAATTCAATTTCAAGGCTCATGCCGATAGGGGCCATACGTTTTAGTAAACGGGCACATTCGGACAAGTTGAAGTCAATATCTTCTGCCGAGAGATCTAGCATATGAGAGGTAAATAAAGGCTTCCCGGTCTTTGAGAAATGATCTTCACTATAACCGATTAAAGCTTCTACCCAGGGGATTAACGCTTTATTGGCATGATCCGTGTGGAGAATAGCGCAAATGCCATAATGCTCCGCCAATAGATGTACATGATGGGCTGCCGAAACAGCGCCAAGGACTTTCGCTTCAAAGCTATCGGGACATCCTTGGCCCGCATAGAACTGTGCACCGCCATTGGATAATTGAATAATCACATCCGATTTATTTTTCGCCGCTGCTTCCATGACCGCATTCACCGAACTGGTACTTACAGCATTCACTGCCGGCATTGCATATTGGCCTTCTTTGGCCGCTTTTAAAAGTGTTTGATAATCGTCACCGGTTACTACACCGGGCTTTAACGTATGGGACATATTTTTTCCTTAAGTTTTTACTTTTGACCGATTTCAGCCAATAATTCATTATACCAATCCACATTATAATCAAATGGCTTGCCGCCTTTGATCCTTTCAAATTCTATTAAACTCAGTTCACTGTCTTTATCATCATCCAGCCCGATAACGCCGCTTTGACCGTCCAAAGCCAATTGGGCCCCTAACTTTCCTGAGATTTTTATTAAATCCAAATCTTGTTTATTTGGCGCAGCGCTTCGTCCGAAATAACCGCTTTTTTGCACCAATGTTTTTTCGGCACCGAGGCGATCTGTAAACTGTTTGGCAAACCATTGACCGGGGTTCAATGTATCCAAGGCTACATGGCCAAATGCATCCCGTTCAACCGATTCGCCTGCCGCTTCCATTTCTTTAATGATGGTATCGGTTCCGGCACCTTCACTGAGGAATATATTAACCGAATCTTTTTCATCCATCAATGCTTTGAGGCGTGTGCATTCAGCGTCAAAATCAATGTCCATTTCAGGGATATAAATTGCATCCACATCCCAGCGGCTTTGTTCGATTAAAATTTCAGGCAGAAAATTGCGCTGTTTTAATCGGTCATGATATTCTTTTGCCGTAAAAGCCGTGAGCCATCCACAACTTCTCCCCATGACTTCATGGATTATAAGCTGGCGAAAACTAGTCGTATTCTCATTGGCGATATTTTCAAAAAAGATGGCCCCTTGCTCCGCTGCCGTCCATGCGCCTAAAGTCTGTGTGATGGGATAAACATCATTGTCTACAGTCTTGGGGAGACCCACAACGGTGAGATTATAATTATTTTC
>JAERSH010000025.1 GCA_016845785.1 Fidelibacterota bacterium | reverse complement strand
AAACATATCCGAAATGAAAAAGGACTCCTTTTCACTGATGAATCCATTGAAAAATCTTCAACCTTGATTCGGGCAATATTGACGGAGTTTCACGAAGAGAATCCCTATAAAAAATCACTTTCCAAAGATCGCATTCAAGATGGTACGGGATTCAGCAGTAATTGGCTCTCTTTCATGCTGGATAAAATGGAAAATGAACTCATCACCGTTGAAGGGGGATTGGCGCTCAAATCTCATTCGGTGGTATTGTCTGATGCGGATGCTGCATTGTCTGCATCTTTAGAATCGAAGGTAAAATCCTGTGAATTTCAACTCCCAAGGGCAGAGGACATCCATGGAGAAAACCCAAAAAAGGCATTAGAAATCCTCCATATTCTGAAGGATGAAGAAAAAGTGATAGAAGTGGCACGTGGATTGTGGATTCACGTGGGAGTTTTGGATAAATTGAAGGATGAATTATCTCAGTTTTATGCATCTAAGGATGAAATGAAAGTGGCGGATTTCAAATCCATGACCAACACCAGCCGGAAAACGGCCATTCCCTTGTTGGAATACTGCGACAAGCATGGCTTCACCGAACGGGAAGGCGATGTGCGGCGGAAAGGGGAGCAATGTGCCTAAAAACAGTGTAGCTAAAGATAAAGGCACACCCCTCATGCGTCAATATAACGAGGTGAAGGCGGAATATAGCGATGCCATCGTCCTCTTTCGGATGGGAGATTTTTACGAAACATTTAGCGAAGATGCCAAGACCACTGCGAAAATTTTAGGAATCGTACTCACCAAGCGGTCCAACGGTGCTGCTGCCGATGTCCCCTTAGCGGGATTCCCCTACCACGCTCTCGATAATTATTTACACAAATTGGTAAATGCAGGTCACCGCGTGGCCATTTGTGAACAGGTAGAAGATCCGAAACTAGCCAAGGGTATTGTAAAGCGAGAAGTGATCGAAGTGGTGACACCAGGGACCATCACTGCTGAACAGGCATTGGATCAAAAAGCCAATCAATATTTAGCATCTCTCCATTTCGGAAAATCCAATGTGGGCTATGCGGTCTTGGATCAATCCACCGGTGAATTCTTTTTAGGCGAATGTTATTCGGATCGGCTCACCGAAGCATTGCGAAAATTTTCTCCCAGAGAAATACTGGTGGGAGAATCGGTAGTCTATTCTACCGCCCATTGGTACCGCGAATTGAAGCCTTTCATCACCAAAGTGGAGGATTGGGTTTTGAATTACGACCAAAGCCATCGGGCTTTGGTTGAACATTTTAAAGTGAAATCGTTGAAAGGATTTGGTTGCGATGGCTTGACAGAAGGCATTACCGCAGCCGGGACCATCTTTCACCATATGACCCAATCCCTCAGCGGTAACCTAGATCATATATCCGCCATCCATCCTGTATTGGATGCAGACGTCATGGGGCTGGACGGATTTACAGTCCGAAACCTGGAAATATTTAAAAGTCTCGCCACCCAAGGGACCCACGGCACATTGATAGATGTGATGGATGAAACAGTCACAGCCGGCGGCGGACGTTTGCTGAAACAATGGTTAAACCGTCCGCTCACAGATCAAAAACGCCTCAATAGCCGATTGGATGTGGTGGAATCATTTCATGGCAATATTCGTCCATTAGAAGATGTGCGGGATCACTTGAAACAGATATCTGATATTGAGCGAATAGTGGGACGGGTGAATAGCGGTAAAGTGTCTCCAAAAGAGATTAATGGACTGCGACTGAGTTTAGAGGAAATCCCGGAAGTAAAAGCAGTATTAGATCGATCGAAGGATAAATCGCTGAAGGCATTCAATAAGCGATTTGCCCATACGGACACCATTGTTGATCTGATTACAAAAACACTCCATCCTGAAGCGCCCACACAAATTAAACAGGGGAATGTCATCCTTGGCGGCGTAGATGATGAATTAGACGAACTCCGAGACCTGAGTACAGGGGGTAAAGAATGGATTGCCCAACTTCAAGCCACAGAACGGGAGCGTACGGGGATTTCTTCCTTGAAGGTAGGCTTTAACAAAGTATTCGGCTATTATTTAGAAATCACCAAAGCCCATAGCGAGAAGGTGCCTGAGGAATATATCCGGAAACAGACATTGGTCAATTCAGAGCGGTACATCACCCCGGATTTAAAGGAATACGAAGAAAAGATCCTCTCTGCCGATGAAAAGATAGAAGCAATTGAATCCCGATTATTTGCAGATCTTTGCAGCCAAATTTTATCCCAAGCAGCCATTTTGCAGGAAAACGCATCCGTCCTCAGTCGATTGGATGTATTGGCCACATTTTCGGCCATAGCCGCATCCAATAAATATATTCGTCCGAAACTGAATAATAATGGCGCACTCGACATTAAAGGCGGTCGTCATCCGGTGGTGGAGCAGTTACTTCCCGCCACAGAGCGGTTCATTCCCAACGATCTCACCATTGATACAAAGCATAGCCAAATACACCTCATTACCGGGCCGAATATGGCAGGGAAGTCCACATACCTAAGGCAAGTGGGACTGATTGTTCTCATGGCCCAAGTGGGGAGTTTTGTCCCAGTTGCATCAGCCGAAATAGGATTAGTGGATAAGTTATTTACACGGGTGGGCGCCAGTGACAACCTTGCGGGCGGTGAAAGTACATTTTTGGTGGAAATGAATGAAGCTGCGAATATCCTCAATAATGCCACAAGTCAAAGTCTGATTTTGTTGGATGAGATTGGACGTGGGACCGCCACATATGATGGGCTATCCTTAGCATGGGCCATTACAGAACATTTGCATAACACGGAATCCGTGGCCGCGCGCACCTTATTCGCCACCCACTACCATGAATTAACCGATTTAGAAGAAACCCTGGATCGATTAGAGAACCACCACATTGCCGTGAAAGAATTCGGAGATAAAATTGTTTTCTTGCGCCAGATATTGCCCGGACCGGGAGATAAGAGTTATGGGATACATGTGGCCCAAATGGCGGGATTACCTAAGCCAGTGATTAAACGTGCTTCCGATATTTTGAATTATCATTTGGCGAACCATCCGACAGATCAGAAGTTGGATGTGGAAGCGGTGGATCACCAGATATCCATGTTTTCTGAGCAGGAATCTGCATTGAAGGCAGATTTAGCAGAATTGGATGTGTTGAATTTGTCCCCCTTAGAAGCCATTCGTCAGTTGGATGCGCTAAAGAAAAAACATGGACTGTAAGTTTAACCACCCGCAGAATCCCCCCTTATACGAGGGGGGAATAAAAAGGGGGGTGGAAAATAAAAATTGTCATACTGAGTTCCTGCTTCCTGAGTTCGGCGAAGGATGCGGGACGAAGAATCTCAAGCAAAGGGTGATCTTTTAACGAATGCTTGAGATCCTTCACCTTCGGCTCAGAATGACAATAGTGTTATTTCTAATGAGTGCAAGCTTCTCTCAAACCTACTGGGTGAAGTACGGATGGCAAGCCTTCAACAGCGCCGGAGATGCACGGATTCTTTCTTTAGGCGGGGCTGCCGTCACCGATTTTGGTACATCCGTTTCCCCATTGTTCAATCCTGCTGCATCCAGTCGCGTGGGCATTCACAATATCAATTACACCCACCAGAGCCGATTGGCGGGCATGATCAATTCTGATCTCATTGGATTACCCATCCGCAGTTTGAATCGCCCATTAAACCTCATCATTATCCATGAAGGGATTGATGACATCCCTGATACCCGTCATATTCTCATGGACTTCGGCCTAGACGGCGTTCCCGGTACCGGTGATATTGGCGAGGGTAACGGCATTTTGGATGAGGGCGAGCGGCTCGATGAAAAAAAACTGAAATATTTCTCCCAACGTCAATTGGGTCTTCATCTTAGCACCGCATGGAAAAGGGAGCATTTCGAAATTGGGTTGGCATTAAAAATGCTCCAACATAGCTTAGGGGAATTTTCTGGCACGGGTATTGGATTGGATGTAGGACTACTGATGACACCGTGGAAGGAAGGACAGCTGGGAGTGACCATTCGGGATGTGACCACATCTTGGCAAGTTTGGGATAATGGAACCGTTGAGCGATTTAAGCCGACCATTATTACGGGCATATCCCATTCCTATCAATTATCTGAATGGCCCCTCTCTGTAACAGGCATGGCCAATGTAGTGTTGGACCTTTCCGGACGATCTATTGACGAAGATTTTAATATAGGTAAAAATGGAGGCCAAATGTTGATGGGTATCAATGTGGTATATCATCATAAAGTGGCTTTAAGATTGGGCAGGAACGCAATCGGATCCACCACCGCAGGTATCGGACTTAGTTGGGCGGATATGTCCTTAGATTATGCATTTTTGAATGCACCATCCGGTTCAGGTTTAGGCAGTACCCATTTGGTTTCTATTGCTGTGAATTCAGACTGGTTGAAGACACAAATCGAAAAATTATAATCTATAATATATCGACATCCCGATTTATCGGGGTGTCTTTGCTACATACCAAATTTTCTTACCAGCCAGTCCGGGGCATAGCGCATAAGGGGTACGGTCAAAAACCGCATTTGCCACGGAAAAATAAATACCTTCTTCCGCTTTTCTACGGCCCGAATAATTTTCTGGACTGCAACATCCGTGTCTAGCTTAAATGGTTGGGTAATGTCTTTATCGTCAGTCATTTCACTGGATACAAATCCGGGGCAAATGGCAGATACAGAAATATTGTATCGATAGAGTGCCGTTCCCCATCCTTGGCACATATTTCGAACTGCCGCTTTCGATCCACTATAAGCCGCATGGTGGGGCAAGCCACGAAAACTGGCCACCGAACTAATGACAGCAATCTTCCCATGGTGTTGTGCTTTTAAATGGGGAATAAATGGCATGACCGTATTGGTTACGCCCAAAATATTGATATTTAAAACATGATTCATTGCTGTTGCACTGCCGGAGCTCAATTCATCTGTACCGCCCACACCGGCATTGGCATAGATGGTATCCACATCTCCCGGGAGTGAAATAAAATCATCAATGGCGGATTGCATGGCATCAGCATCTTGTACGTCGATAATGTAATTTTTGCCATCCCCACCCAATGATTTGCATTGGGATAGTACCGCACCTAATTTTTCTTCACGGCGTGCAGTGAGTCCAACAAAGCATCCATTTTTCGCATAGGCATAGGCCAAATATTCACCAATACCGCTACTGGCACCGGTGATAAATACTTTTTTATTCATAATGAAATATAAGGATTTATTGACGGTAAAATTGCGGGAATAATCATACAGGAATATTATTTTTGAAAAAAATGTAACTATTTTTCATTTTATCCGAACTAATAAATGGAGGCCTATGTAAATTTGAAACGATTAGTAACAGTATTATATCTCCTTTGGTCCGTTGCGACCCTAATCGGTGCTGAAAACGCAATTGGACGGGTTTCACTTCCTTTGGGAAGTGTCGAAGTCCTCGCGAAAGATGCATCAAACTGGGAACGATGCCAAGTTAAGCAACGGCTACATGTGGGCGACCGCTTACGAACGTCGACAAAATCCCGCTGTGAAATTACCCTCAACAGTGGCGCAAAAGTTCGTATTGGGGAAAATTCAGAGATCCTTATCTCTGATACCTCCTTAGGTCTTCTCAAGAAGCATTACCAAATGGATCTCAAGTCCGGTAATGTTTGGGTGGCCGCCCACTCTTCTTTCGGCAGAACCAACAATGTTTCCGTTCGCACGCCTACAGCTGTGGCTGCCATTCGTGGTACCACCTATCGCATGAGTGCAAACGAAAATGGCTTTATGAATGTCTATCATGGGGAAGTGGATATCACCCGTTCTGCCGACGCCACCTTTCATGATGTGAAGCAAAAACGTCCTGCCAATTTTAAACTCCACAAAGTCATGGGTAAATCTGATGCCACTTATGGTGATTACAAGGTAAAACTGGACGAATGGGTATCGGTTTATTGCGGGCAGCGGATTGACTACCGCCCCGACGGTGCCTATAAAATCATCATATTTGATCCGGACGTGGATGCAGATGATGACTTTGTAAAATGGAACTTGGAATTGGATGGTCCCCATTGATCCGGTCACAAGAAATTAACACCACCTCATTTTTGGATTACCTTGTAAATTATCGGCAAGAAATTCAACAAATGGCAACCGATAGAACCCACCAAGAACCAAACTGGGAAGATCTCATGGAACTGGCCCAGGCGGGAAATCAAAAGGCATATCATGATCTTTTGAGTGCCCTTTATGATCGTTTTCAGACCTACCTTGAATATCGGATTAATGATTTTGATACGATGGAAGACATCCTCATGGTGGCCATGGAAGGCATCCATCAGTCCCGTCATACCTATAAACCGGGGAAGCCATTTTTGGCTTGGGCCTATTCCATTTTAAAATATAAACTGGCGGATCATTATCGCACCCAAGCAAGACAAAGTGAAATATTTACAATAGCGAAAGCAGATTTACCTGTCTATGATGGTAAAGATGTGCAACTCCAAATTGAGTCCTTGCTCAATACATTGGATGATCGGGATCGCCAATTGATTTCAAAAGTGAAATTAGAAGGATATTCTTACCGAGAAGCGGGGGAACAATTGGATATGTCTGAATCGAATGTAAAGGTGACCGTCCATCGCATCATGAATCGATTGGCAGGAATTGCATGAGAAAACGTATTTTAATCGATCGATTGGTCTCGGACCTATCTCCCGTAAAGCCGATTAGAAACTGGATTGGTTTGTGGATTCCGTTCACGGTTGTTTTTGTTTGGCTCGCCACCCAAAATTTTATGTGGTTACGCTCCGATTTAGCCACTGTATTTTGGACAGGCACATTTCAATTTGAAATGGCTTTATTTTTGGCCATGACCCTCTTAGCCACTGCATCTGTTTTTAAATCCTATCGACCGGGATTATTTTCTAAATGGCAGATTTGGTTTCTTATCCCTTACGCCGTATGGATGGGTGAATTGATTTATCAGTCCATGGGCATTATTTCTACTGGTGGATGGGCAGCCATGTCTGTAAATGAATATTGGAATTGTGCCGGACTCATCGTGTTTGCGGCTGCTTTGCCACTAGCTTATTTGGTATATTTGACTCAAGATGGTCGTTCGACCAATCCCAAAGTAACGGGCATGGCCACATTTGTGGCTGCGTTTGGTGCAGGAAATTTGGGAAATCTATTCCACTGTGATTGGATGCATCCAACCCATGTGGTTTTAGAACATTTTATTCCCATGGTCCTCTTTGCCGTGGCCGGCTACATTTACGGTAAAACCCAGCTACGCTGGTAATTTCCTTTCTGTCATGCCGGAAATCCCAAAGCGATTATCCGGCTTGCCCGCCGTGGCCTTGGCGTAGGCAGAGTACCCAAGCTAACCAATTTATGGATCCCGGATTTCATACTTCGTCCGGGATGACATAAAGTAGTATTTCACTATCTTTGTAATTCCCCTCCCCGATAATCGGGGAGTCCCCTCTTGAGAGGGGTGGATTCCGCATGGTTGCGGAAGACGGGGTGTGGTCTATGACAATCATTTTTTAATTAATTTCCACCAATATTTGCCATCCTGAGCGCCATGTCGCTCTCGACCCCCAACAATTGTCATCCTGATATTTTGCGGAGCAAAATGAAGGATCTCAAACAATGGATGATTCCAATGCAAACGTTTGAGATTCTTCGGTCGTAGACTCCCTCAGAATGACAGATCGGGTATGGTAATTATTCTGTTAATTGATATATCAAAACTACTGTCTTACTGAACACAGTGAAGGATCTCAAACAATGGCCTTTCCAAATACAAATACTTGAGATTCTTCTTTCTCATGCTAAAGCATTCGTCATCAGAATGACAATAATTGGAAGTGATGGGTAGTCAGTAATATCATTCTTTAAACCATTCTTCGGCTAAATCATTCCAATTTGGATTATTCTCTTCGATGAGCGCCACTTTCTTTTTTCGAAGCCATCCTTTAATTCTTTTTTCTAGTGCAATGGCTGCTGTAACATCATCAGTCTCATCATACCAGACTAGTTTATACGTGTTATATCGCTTAGAAAACCCTTCAAAAATTTTCATTTTATGCTGATAAACCCGAGCATATAGGTTATTTGTCATGCCAGTATAGATCACTTTTGATTCGGATGCCATTATGTATACATAGTAGAGTTTTTCCATCATGAAATATAACCATACACCAACAACACTTGTCATCCTGATATTTTGTGTAGCAAAATGAAGGATCTCAAACGATAGCCTGTCTAAATACAAATGTTTGAGATTCTTCAGTCACGTTGTTCCTTCAGAATGACAGATCGGGTTTGGTAATTATTTTGTTAATTGATATATCCAAACTACTGTCATACTGAACGCAGTGAAGTATCTCAAGCAATGGCCTGTCCAAATACAAATACTTGAGATTCTTCTTCCTCATGCTAAAGCATTCGTCATCAGAATGACAATAATTGGTAAATAAGTACAAAACAAAGTTTATACCCCTCAACATATGCCATACTGAACCCTGAGCCCAAAGCGAAGGGGAAGTATCTCAAAAAATATACTGCCCAACACCAGAATCAGTCATTGCGAGAAGCAACGTGACGAAGCAATCCCATTAAATAACACCATAACCATGAGATTGCTTCACTCCGTTCGCAATGACACTTTTTGACATCGAGAATACATCCCACAAAAAAACTTTAAAAACTTTGTAACTATTCCTCCTTTTCAGACGAATTACTTATTAAACGGTCAAAATAATTCACCGAATGGTTAAATCAAGTTGGGTAGCTTAAGCAAAGATAAAATTTTACTCGCCGCTCGTGAGGAGTTTCTCTCTCGAGGATTTCACGGGGCACGGATGGCTCAAATCGCCAAAAATGCCGGCGTCAATAAAGCGCTCACCCATTACCATTATTCTGATAAAGCATCCCTCTACAAAGCATGCTTCACCGGATTGGCCACATTCGGCCGAGATGACTTAAATCAAATATTAGATTATAAACTCAATTTTAGAGACACCATCCGTCTCATTGCGGAATGGCATATCAACTACCTTTCCAAATCGCCTCAAATTGCTGCATTCCTTGCATCTGAAATTTCCAACAATACAGAATTGGCCATGGATACCTTTATTTACAGCCAAGGTGGGCGCAGATCCTATTTCATTCCCAAAGTGATTGAACTTATACAGTCAGAAATTCAATATGGTCATGTGAAGCACGTAGAGCCCATGGCCTTTATTACCAATTTATACGCCCTTATTTTATTTCCCTTCATGGTGGTCCCCATAATGGAAGCCTCTTTTGATGTGGATAAAACATCACTGGTTAAGCGGATCCAAAATCGGAGTGAAGAAATTGTAACCACTTTGGTAGATCCCATTTTTGTCTCTGAAAAAGATTATGCAGAAACAGTTAACGCCATGCCCCTATATCGTCAGAAAAAGAAAAGTGCCCATGCCGTTTCTCAACAAAGTGTAATTGCACAAGGGAGCGGTGCCATTGCCATGAAAGAATCGAATGAACAATAATTTTCACAATCATATAGTCATGCCGGAAATCGCAAAGCGATTATCGGGTATCCACGCTAACCAAATTATGGATCCCGGATATCATACTGGTTCCGGGATGACAAACATATATGGAGAAAGAAATAAATTGGATCAACTCACCCCACTAACGCATTGTCATCTTGAGACATCCCGATTCATCGGGAGGGCGAAGGATCTCAAGCAAACGGTATTTGTTACCATAATGCTTGAGATTTTTATCTGCCGTAGCAAAGCGAAGGCATGGCTTCAGTCACCGTCAGATGAGGGTTCATTCAGAAAGACAGGGCAAGAATAAGTCCAAATAATTAAACCAACGAGATCAATATGAAACAGATCAGATCAATCATCATCAGTGCAACCATTCTCTCTATGGGAATGGCCCAAGAAATCGCCATCCACGGTGTGGCCAGAGACAACGCCGGCGCCGCCATTTCGGATGGCAGCCACACGTTCACATTCCGGCTTTACGATGCCCTCACAGATGGCAACGAAGTGTGGGACGAAGCAAAAACCCTCACCGTAACCAATGGGGTATTCGAGACCAATTTGGGTTCAGACTCCTCTATGGCTGGGCTAAACTTTTATAATGACTACTGGCTCAGTGTTCAGATTGGAACCAACAGTGAACTATCACCAAGGACCAAACTGAACGCAACCGAATACGGCATTATGGCCCAATTGAATTCGGCCACCAATGCATTTCCATCTTCCGGTTCTACGGGGATTGGTACCAGTACACCCGATGAAGAACTTTCTGTAGTGGGGCGCGTCCGTGGTGCATATGATGCAAATGAAACTGAATATACTGAAATCTTTCATGATGGTGGTCACGGCCATGTGAATACAGTAGGGGATGGTAATCTAGATTTTCG
>JAERSH010000024.1 GCA_016845785.1 Fidelibacterota bacterium | reverse complement strand
GTACAGGAATATTAACCTGTTTTCCATCGACTACGCCTTTCGGCCTCGCCTTAGGTACCGACTAACCCTGCGTCGATTAGCGTTGCGCAGGAAACCTTGGGTTTTCGGCGTGGGGGTTTTTCACCCCCATTATCGTTACTCATGTCAGCATTCGCACTTCTGATATCTCCAGCCAACTTCTCAATTGACCTTCGCAGACTTACAGAACGCTCCTCTACCACCATACTAAAAGTATGATCCGTAGCTTCGGTACTATGCTTAGCCCCGGTAAATCTTCCGCGCGAGCCGACTCGACCAGTGAGCTATTACGCTTTCTTTAAAGGATGGCTGCTTCTAAGCCAACCTCCTGGCTGTCTGGGCCTTCTCACATCGTTTCCCACTGAGCATAGATTTTGGGACCTTAGCTGACGGTCTGGGCTGTTTCCCTTTTCACAACGGACCTTATCACCCGCTGTGTGTCTCCCGTGCTAAAACTTATTGGTATTCGGAGTTTGCATCGGGTTGGTAAGTCGGGATGACCCCCTAGCCGAAACAGTGCTCTACCCCCAATAGTCATACACGAGGCGCTACCTAAATAGCTTTCGAGGAGAACCAGCTATCTCCGGGCTTGATTAGCCTTTCACTCCAATCCACAGCTCATCCCCTCATATTTCAACATAAGTGGGTTCGGTCCTCCAGTAGGTATTACCCCACCTTCAACCTGGCCATGGATAGATCGCCCGGTTTCGGGTCTAATCCTAGCGACTAATTCGCCCTATTAAGACTCGCTTTCGCTACGCCTCCCCTATTCGGTTAAGCTCGCCACTAAGATTAAGTCGCTGACCCATTATACAAAAGGTACGCAGTCACACGTCAAAGACATGCTCCCACTGCTTGTACGCATACGGTTTCAGGATCTATTTCACTCCCCTCTCCGGGGTTCTTTTCGCCTTTCCCTCACGGTACTAGTTCACTATCGGTCAGCTAGGAGTATTTAGCCTTGGAGGATGGTCCCCCCATGTTCAGTCAGAGTTTCACGTGCTCCGACCTACTCGATTTCACAATAAAAAAGTTTTCGTATACCGGGCTATCACCGTCTATGGCCACACTTTCCAGAGTGTTCTACTAACTTAATTAATGCTTAAGGGCTAATCCCCGTTCGCTCGCCGCTACTAAGGGAATCTCGGTTGATTTCTTTTCCTCCGGGTACTTAGATGTTTCAGTTCTCCGGGTTCGCTTCTAATGACCTATGTATTCAGTCATTGATGACCAGGTTATCCTGGCCGGGTTTCCCCATTCGGAAATCCACGGATCAAAGTTAGTTTGCAAACTAACCGTGGCTTATCGCATGCTACAACGTCCTTCATCGCCTCTTACCGCCTAGGCATTCACCGTATGCGCTTATTCACTTGACCATATAACCCCAACCAGTCTGGTTGTGACTATATAATCGCTGACAATTTCGCTTTGCTTGAGAACTCACCAATAACATCATGCATATCGTCCGACTCATCATCAAACTAAACACAATCTATTACTGCTTCATTCTTTCTTTATTACAGTTTACAGATTCCAAATTTTTAAAGAGCAATTGTTGAGTTTCCTCACCAATTCTATAAAAGCTATCCTCGTAACCTAAAATCATTACGTAACCTCTATAGAGTTGGTGGAGCCAGGGAGGATCGAACTCCCGACCTCCTGCGTGCAAGGCAGGCGCTCTCCCAGCTGAGCTATGGCCCCTCTATTGCGTGCAAATAAAAAACCACTAACGTGGCTCTCTACTTCGCAAGCGTCCAGTCCCAGAAGATGTCCAAAAACTTTCCACAAAATAGTCTTACAACCACATTGCGCAAAATTGGTGGGCCTGGGAGGATTTGAACCTCCGACCTCACCCTTATCAGGGGTGCGCTCTAACCAACTGAGCTACAGGCCCAGGCTCATTGCTTTATTCAATCAAAATAATTTGTTGTGAGTACTAAAATAGGCGTGCGCCTAACTTTTTGTAAGGAGGTGATCCAGCCCCAGGTTCCCCTAGGGCTACCTTGTTACGACTTCACCCCAGTCATGAATCACAAAGTGGTGAGCGACCTCCCGAAGGTTAGTCTACCCACTTCTTTTGCAACCCACTCCCATGGTGTGACGGGCGGTGTGTACAAGGCCCGGGAACGTATTCACCGCGACATTCTGATTCGCGATTACTAGCGATTCCGACTTCATGCAGTCGAGTTGCAGACTGCAATCCGGACTAGGACCGGCTTTCTGAGATTCGCTTACCCTCGCAGGTTCGCAGCCCTCTGTACCGGCCATTGTAGCACGTGTGTAGCCCTACCCATAAGGGCCATGATGACTTGACGTCGTCCCCACCTTCCTCCGGTTTATCACCGGCAGTCTCCCTGGAGTTCCCACCCGAAGTGCTGGCAAACAAGGATAAGGGTTGCGCTCGTTGCGGGACTTAACCCAACATTTCACAACACGAGCTGACGACAGCCATGCAGCACCTGTCTCAGAGTTCCCGAAGGCACCAA
>JAERSH010000023.1 GCA_016845785.1 Fidelibacterota bacterium | reverse complement strand
ATAAACAATCCGTTCATTACCCAATTGACCGCGATCTAACCCCACATCATTAGAGCCCATGCCGGCCATGAGTGAATTCACATATAAAAATTCTTTATCAAAATCAGAAATTTCCATCCATAGTTTACCGGTGGAATCGTCCCAATATAGGTCAATATAACCATCCATTTTTTTCATGGATTTGGTTTTGTCTGCAATAGACTCGCCAAAAACAGCACCGACCAGTAGAATAAATACCCAAAATTTCTTCACAATTTCCTCCTCATTATGAAATCAAAGAACGGCAATTTAAATGTGGAGAGATACATGAAACAGAAAAATTTAACCATTCCGTTTTTGCCTCAATATGCTTTCGCATTAGATTGCCGGTCGCATGAAGATAAAAAAACTTATATTTATTCTTCTTTTCATTGGATGTGGTTCCGGGCCGGATATAAAAAGGGTTTCCATATCGGTTGGAGAGACCGACATGCCATTTGTTTGGGTGCCGGGTGGATCATTTGAAATGGGAAGTCATTCGGCCATGTCCAGAGAAGATGAACAGCCAGTCCATGCAGTTTCCTTAGACGGCTTTTGGATGTCAGAAACGCCTGTAACCAATGGACAATTTGCAGCATTTGTAAATGAGACGGGACATAAGACAACCGCAGAAATTGCTCCAACGCTTGAAGAAATCATGGCACAAGTGCCTCCGGGCACGCCGCCACCGCCCAAAGAAATGCTTATTCCGGGATCACTCACATTTATAAATCATCCGGCTCCTGCCAATCCCAATTCTGCAGTACGATGGTGGCAATGGTCACTCAATTCAGATTGGCGACATCCCTATGGTGAAAAATCTTCAAACGAAGGTTTGGATGACCATCCGGTTGTTCAAACGTCATGGTTTGATGCATTGGCATTTGCAGAATGGGGCGGAATGAGTTTACCGACAGAAGCCCAATGGGAATATGCAGCCAAAAAGGGAGAAGTATCGAACCGCCGTGAAATGAATATCTGGCAAGGTGTGTTTCCTGTGAATAATTCAAAATCGGATGGTTATGAAAAAACCAATCCTGTTTATGCATATAAACCGAATAAAATTGGTCTGTATGATATGGCTGGCAATGTATGGGAATGGGTGGCCGATTGGTATCGTCCGGATACATATAGCATGAAAGATCGAGGAAAAAATCCTACAGGGCCATTTTCCAGTTATGATCCTGTGGAACCGACTGTGCCCAAGCGTGTGACAAGGGGCGGTTCATTTTTATGTAATGATCAATATTGTGCTGGGTATCGCTCATCCGCACGGATGCGAACCAGTCCGGATACCAGTTTAGAACATACTGGATTTCGGGTGGTAATGACCGAAGGTCAAATGAATAAGTATTTGAATAATTAATCATTCCCAATTATAAATGATTAATTGATTTACTCCTCCCAGGCGGGACATATAAAATTCTTATAATCACACCAATCACAATGGCGGCCTGTCGTTGGATCAAATTCTCGATTTCGAATGCCCGTTGCCACAGTTATTATTTCTTCTTCTTTAGCCAATAAATCTTCCGGTTGAAACGCGTAAGACTTTACTGCCTTTTCTTCTTCCCGTAATAAATATAAACTGGCTAATTCAGGCAATCCCCCGAATTCAGAATCTTCCGCTTGTTCTAAATACATGGAATAAATGGCCAATTGCATGCTGGACTTTGCAGAGGAAGTGGTGTTGCTTGTTTTGTAATCCACCACTTGAGTACCCGTTTCAGTTTTGTCAATTCGATCAATGGCACCGGAAATTTTTATATCATCAATCATGAAATTAAATTTTTCTTCGCGAGCGATCACATGTGGTGGATTAATCTCAAATGCAGAAAAGTAGCGATTCAAAATTTCTTCACCCTGCAATTTGAATTCTTTCTCTTGATCCGGATAGAAAAATCCGCTGCTGTCCCATTCTTCGTCCATCAATTGCAAAATGCGTTCATTTGTGAGGGTTTCATTTTGATCATGAAATCGTTGAAGTGTCCGATGAATAATATTTCCAAATACCAACTGGGGTTTACTTTGTGATTCAGGAATGGCATCCATTTTAGCCAATCGATATTTCATTGGACAGGATTTGTAGGTTTCAATTGAACTGGCTGATAAATATAACTGATCCGGAGCAGTAGGTTGAAATTCACCTTTAAGCTTTTCTTTTAATTCCGTTTCCCAGGAAGACTCTCCCCAGGTAATATCTCCTTCATTCTCCAAAATGTGGATGCGGGCAATGGCATCGGTCAAGTTGCCGATCTTGTCAAACTGGTTTTGACTCAATGCTTTTTGGAGTCGCTGTTCATATTCGGCTCTTAATTTAGAAAAGGGTTGGGGCGTGTGATTTGATTCATCCATATCGATGATCTCCATTAACGATTCAGGTAATTCTTTAATAAAAGGGGAAGTGGCTCGTCTTGGTGCCAACAAATATAATTGTTCTTGGGCTCGTGTGATCGCCACATAAAATAATCGCCGTTCTTCTTCTTTATGATGTTCCTTTGGCGTTAGATCCGTATCCTTGATATAGTCTAGCCATTCATCAGGCGGGTGGTTAATTTTTTTCTCAGAACGATAATTCAAAGGAAAACTGGCAGACCGATTATAGGGAATAAATACAATGGGAAATTCCCCGCCTTTCACCCCATGGATGGTTTGGACAGTTACCGCATTAAATGCCGAAATACCTTCAGAAAAAAATGCCCTAATTTTTCCCGATGCCATGAGTGCTTCCATAAAAACATTAAAATTGCGAAGACTGTTTTCTCCGGGGTTTCGCCGAGAAAATTCCTGTGCTTTTTGAATGAACAAGCCACCGTTCATGAGGGTCACTTGATCATCAAATGTGTATTGTTCATTATATGGTCGAAGTAATGCAGTTTTTTCTAAGATTGAATTGATGACCTCTTCAGCCGATTGCGGTTTGGGGTGCGTCCGCAATTCTATAATGGTGGTACATAAATCCCGGAATGATTTTAGTGAATGATCAGAGAAATGAACGAGGGCATATTCCAATCGAGAGGCAGGATCTTTTCGATCAAATTGATTGAAAAATTCTATTACATCCTGATTTGAACAAGATTGAGTGAGCAATCGATAAAAGCTGATATCTTGATATTTTCCACCGCCGATAACCTGACACCATGCATTGAGATCTTTGACGGATGAAATATCAAAAAACCGTGGGAATCTCGATTGTACCGGAATACCATAGGATTGGAGAAAGGATGTGAGTTCAGTGGCTTGCCCGTGGGTGCGGCATAGGATTGCAATTTCATTGAATGAACGTCCCCTATCCGTTATAGTATTAATCTCCCGAACCATGGCTTGATTCTGTCCCGCTTTTTCACAATAGAAAAGTGTTGGCTTTTGATCGACCATTCCCTCAAAAGATTGAAGTGATTTTTCTACGCGATCCACATTGTTTTTAATGGATGAATTGGCCACATCCAGAATTTCTTGGTTTGAGCGAAAATTTTCTTCTAGGGCAATTTCTAAATAGTCTGAATGACTTTTATACCGTTCACGAAATATATGAATATTATGAATACTGGCACCGCGAAAGCTGTAGATAACTTGATCTTCATCACCTACGACTGTGATCTGTTGATGCTTATTGGCAATGAGACTGGTGATGGCATTCAAGGCAAAATTATTGTCTTGAAATTCATCAATAATAAGGTGCTGAAATTGTTTTTGAACTTTTTTCAATATAGCCTGATCAGATTGTAATAATTCAAATGCAGTCAGGATCATATCTCCATAATCAACCACATTCATTTCACTTTTCCATTGTTGAAAAATGGGGTAAATCCGTTTTAGGTCGGCCAACTGCGCACAAATTTCAGCGTCCTGTGAATCGACATCTGACGATTTTTCATCCGGTTTAATGAGTTCATCTCGGGTGCGATTAAAAAATGGAATAAAGCTTTCTGTTACTGCACGCGATGGATCTCGGGGAAATTCACGTGATTGAAAGGGGCCCAATTCGTTGAATCGATTTAAAAGGAGAAATGCGGTTTCACTTTCTTCCAATAAAATGGGTGTGCCACCCGATTGTTTATAATCTTTTACCAGATTAAAGCAAAATGCATGAAAGGTAGATACGGTCATTTTTTCTGCACGTTGTCCAACAACAGAAACGATACGTTCTTTTAATTCTCGTGCGGCTTTTTCTGTATAGGTAATGGCCAGAATGGTTTGTGGATCAGCTTGATGATGCTGAATTAAATAAATAATTCGGTGGATTAGGGTGGTAGTCTTTCCTGTGCCCGCACCTGCAAGAATCATGAGTGGCGCCGGGGGATGGGTGATGGCAGAATCCTGACTGGGATTCGCATTGAAATTTCCACTGGAATAGGGCATGGCAGAAGTTAGGGAAACCCTGATCCGATTAAAAATGTTTCGTCGGTAATCCAAAAAATTATGAACGAAAATTTAACTTTACTGTATCAAAGGGCATCTAATAGGGCAAACAAAACAACTCATAACTATCCAAAAAGGAAACATAATGAAAAAACTAATCTTGCCAATCTCGACCCTGTTTTTGATTGTCGTTGGATGTGATAATCCCATACGAAATAACGCTGTAGAACTTGACAGCGCTGAACTTCAGGATTTCTCATCTGAACTGTCATCAGATCTCGGTCTCAGCGAATCTTCTGCCAATGCAGTGAACGGTGTTCTAAATCGCCATGGACGCGGGGGGAAACACCGTGAACCTGGATTTATGTGGAAGGTTGCCGGCGAATTGGCCGTCAAATTATCTGATGAAGAAAAAGCACGTCTTTTTGAAAAAATGGATGAAAAGGATATGCCACTATTTAGCAGTGGCATGAAAAAAGGCGGAAAATCCAAAGGTGGGAAAAAAGGACGAAATGATTTTGGTGGTATCGTTCGTGTATTGACTGATGACCAAAAAGAAGCCTTTAAAGAAATCATGTCCGCTTATAAAGAAAAGTTCAAAGCCATCCATGAACAAGTAAAAGCAGGCACATTATCAAAAGATGATGCCCGGACGCAAATGAGCGCATTAAAAGATGCTATGAAATCAGAAATAGATGATTTGCTCACGGATGAACAAAAAGCACAAATTGAACAGAATAAAGCGGATCGAAAAGCCAATCGCCAGGCATTTCGTGATTCTTCTAAAGCCGTCATGGTCGATATATTGGGAATGGGTGCGGATCAAGTCTCCTCATTTGACGCCATCAATATAGAATCACGTGACGCAGCCAAAGCCCTATTTGAACAAGCAAAAAATGGCGACTTGGATCGAGAATCCTTGCGTGCAGCATTAAAAAATCTGTTCACCGAAAAAAATGATAAGTTAGAAGCCTTATTTACAGATGGACAACTTGAAATAATCAAGATCCACAAAGCCTTAGAATTACGGATGAAAAAACACCGTGGCGGCAAAGGTAAAAAAGGCGAACGTCGTGGTGGAAATAATAAGCGAGGCGGGCGCAAAGGCAATAACGGTTAATCAAAAATATTCATTTGATTGTGATAAAAAGGGTCGTTTCGGATCATCCGGGACGGCCCTTTAATTTTTCTAAATTTATTTTTAACTTCTGATGCCTTTGGATGTCTAAGCAGGAAATACTTTAAGCCATTATTAAAAGGGGAAAAGGAAATCTAATGAAAAAATTTACTATTTTAATCATGCTCGCACTTTTCGCAACCATGGGTTGTGAAGGGTTGAACAAAGATGAAGCGGTCCATTTGGATGATGAAGAATTACAAGCATTCTCCGATGGGTTGGATGCAGATGTTGGTCTTAGCTCCAGCAGTATCAATGCGCTTAATGCAGCTTTAAATAAACACGGAAAAGATAGTAAACATCGCCATGATCCTGGTTTCCTTTGGAAAGTGGCAGCAGAAATGCAGGGTAAACTTTCAGACGAAGAAAAAGCCCGTCTATTTAAATGGATGGATGAGAATTCAGTACCCTATTTGTTTGGTGGCGGTATGGATCATAAAGGCCATGGTGGGCCCAAAGGCGATAAGGGTGGTGCTGATCTACGCATGATTTATAAAATGTTAACTGATGATCAGAAAGTAGCTTTAGAAGAAATCATGGAATCCTATGGTAAGCAGATGCGCGCCATCATGGAAGAAGTGAAAGC
>JAERSH010000022.1 GCA_016845785.1 Fidelibacterota bacterium | reverse complement strand
TTCCAGAATACGCCACATGGAATAGGCAGTGGATGTATTGGAAAAATCAAGATGACGTTTCATGGCTTCTTGAACAACAGTTGGAGAGGGACTGACGCCGCCATTATTCAAATTGATGATTCCGTCTTTGGTATATCCCCGCTGAATATCCTTCCAATAGGATTCATCTCTGGCGATGGATTTCGGATCACCAGCGGCTGATTTGAATTTTGAAATGGCTTTCGCCATAAGGGTTGGATTGGCCATGGCGACTGTAGCAACAGCGGCAGGCTTGGCTAGTGCACCTAAAAATTGACGTCTATCTAATTGTGACATAACTCCCTCCTACTGTAAGGTTATGTAAGGTAGAGTTTACTATTTGGGGATGGATTTATCAAAGATGACTGAAAAAATAATCAGACACAGATGAATGCCAATGGCGTAATTTCTTCCTTAATGAGGAAAGTGATATAGTAATGAAGGATAGGTTGATACCATTTGTCATTATCCTGTTTTCATTGTCCTACACTTTTGGACAGGAAACAGAAGGTGATGATACGCTCCGGTTTGTTTTTGAACCGGATTCATTATTTCTCCATGTGGGCGAAACTGGAGAAGTTAAGGTTAAATTGATAGACGCCAATGGCGATTTAGCCCAAAGCCCATTTTTGATCTATGGCCAACCCAGACGGTCATTAGAAGCGACGCCGCGTATCAGTGATTCAACCGGATCTGCCACTGTAAAAATAAAGCCACATAAACCAGGCAATTTGAAATTGCGTGTTCGAAGTGTATCCGTGAAGCGGGAAGACCGTATCTACGGGTCCGCAAAAGTAGAAGTTCCTAAACCCAAACTGGATCGAATCGTATTCCAGAATGTAGAATCGGAATACTTCAGCGGTTCATCTTTTCAATTAAAAACAATAGTATATGATGAAGCGGATCTTGTCCGAAAAGATGTGACGGTCTCGTTATCATCTTCTGATATAAATATCGCTACCGTGAATCAATTCGGTATTGTCCGGACGATAAAATCAGGAAAGGTCAATATTATGGCAACAGTGGGAGAGCTGTCTTCTTCCACAACGATTAAAGTGGTAAAAAATCCGGTCCGCTCGATATCAATATCCACAGCAACAGACAAAATTAGAACAGGGGATGTGCTTCAGGTAAGTGCTCAAACATTTGACCGCAGGAGACAAGTGATTCCCAATGCGCCCATCCAATATTCTTACATGGGTAAGGCTGAATATGGTATTGGGCTTCCTGCATCTGGACAAATTACACCAGATGGCCGGTTTGTTGCTGAGACAGAAGGCATGTATAAAATTACTGCATCTGCCAATGGATTCTCAGCATCAAAATCGATTCAGGTCAGTCCACGAAATGTGGATAAAGAAGTTGAGCTAGTAGGGCACGGTCTCATCTCCAATGTATATACCTCGGACTTGTGGATCTGGCCCGGGATCGGTAAGCACATAGGTAAAGATTTTGCCGTAACAGGTACTTGGGGTGCCAATGGAGAAGCCTATTTCTGGGATGTGACCGACCCGGAAAATATGGTTATTATCGATACAATAACCGTGGATGCTCGGACGGTCAATGATGTTAAGATTTCTGAGGATGGCCGTGTGGGTGTGATCAGCAGAGAGGGGGCATCCAATCGGAAGAATGGGTTTGTTATTTTAGATGTATCGGATCCTTATCATGTGAAGATTACAGCAGAATTCAATGATGACATGACCGGAGGCGTACACAATGTATTCATTTATGATGACCATGTATATGCGGTGAATAACGGTCGCAAATATGATATGATCAATATTGAGGACCCCAGTAATCCTTTCCGAGTTGGTGTATATGAATTATCCACACCAGGTCATAGCATTCATGATGTTTGGGTAGAAGATGGGATTGCGTATTCATCGAATTGGGCCGACGGGGTTCATGCAGTGGATGTAGGTGGGTTGAAATTCAGTGAAAAAAATAGAAGAAAGGTTCAATTCAATCCATTGCTGATGCGGGCAGGAAAAGGAAGTCCATCCAATCCGGTACCATTAGCAAATATGGCGGATCCGAATGGACATAACCATGCTGCATTTCCGTTTAAAAGCCAATCCACGGACAAATTTTATATCGTAGCTGGCGATGAGTGGTTTCCGTGGCGATACCCGGGGAAACCGAGGCCGTATCAACCCAGAGGTGGTTTCCATTTTCTAGATTTCACAGATATAGATAACCCAAAGGAAGAGGCGGTATATACCATCACTGAAGCAGGATCTCATAATCATTGGATCAAGGGAGATACCCTTTATGCAGCATATTACAACGGTGGCTTGCGGATCGTTGATATTTCTGGAGATCTATTGGGAGACTTGTATCGTCAAGGGAGAGAAATTGCATTTTTCATGACGGGTCATCCGGAAGGGCATATCCCCAATTCGCCAAATGTATGGGGAACAATTCCGTATAAAGGGAATATCTTCTTCACGGATATGTACAGTGGTTTGTATTGTGTACGGTTGGTTGAAAAAGACAATCGTAATAGCACACCATAAATTTTTGATCCGACCTTAAAAAAGATAATTGTCCATATGTTAAATTTTAAAATAAGATCATATTGTGTGGTTTTTATTGCAAGTGTGTTGGTGGGAATTTCTTTTGGCCAAGAAGTCATTCCCAAGCCATCCATCACGACAAGGCAGGTCGAGATTGGGAGGATCAAATTGGATGGGCTTTTGGAGGAGGCAGGGTGGAAGATGGTTCAGCCCGCTACTAACTTTATCCAGAGAGATCCTAATGAAGGTGCGCCCAGCACTGAAAAATCTGAAGTATATGTTATCCATGATGAAAACAATTTATATATCGGCGCCATGCTTTACGATAGTGACCCCAGCGGTATATTGGCCTACCAAAAACGACGGGACCAAAGCTTGCGAACCGATGATCGATTTATGTGGATACTGGACACATTTCTTGATGGTCGTACTGGTTATTTCTTTGAAGTAAACCCTGCGGGGCTAATGGGAGACGGGTTAATTATCGGTGGCGAATCATATTGGGGTACCAATAAGGATTGGAATGGGATTTGGGATGCGCGGGTGGTGGTGGTTCCCGAAGGTTGGTCCGTAGAGGTAATGATCCCTTTCCGCACTTTGAATTTTAATCCTGACCTGGATACCTGGGGGATTAATTTTCAACGGACTATCCGGAGAAAAAATGAAGATTCAAAATGGGCTGGATTCGAGCGAAATAAAAAGTTGACTTCACCCATTCATGCGGGTCATTTAAAAGGATTGAAAAATTTGACTCAGGGAAAGGGTATCGAGATGAAACCCTATATCAGCATGAACCGGCGCCAGATGGATTTAGATGAAAATGAAAAGGCAAAAAATATCAGCGATCTCGGTTTTGATATTTCCATGAATCTAACATCCGGGTTGAAGGGATCTTTAACTTATAATACAGATTTTGCAGAAGCAGAAGTGGACCAGCGTCGTGTGAACCTAACCCGATTTCCATTGCGGTATGCAGAGAAACGGGGATTTTTCCTTGAAGGCGCAGGTGTTTATTCCTTTGCTCCCAGAAATGATGTGACCCCATTCTTCAGTCGAAGGATCGGATTATCAGAAGGGAAACAAATTCCTATAAAATATGGCGGCAGACTTTCGGGTCAACTTGGACATTATGAGTTGGGCGTGATTCATGCCAACACCAGTGCTCTGGGTGATATCCCCAGTGAGAATTTTACTGTAGCGAGGGTGAAACGATCCATGTTTAAACAATCCTATTTTGGTTTGGTTTATACGGACAAATCTGCTGCGAATATGAAGGATGATTCAACCCATTCAGAGCAATCCCTTTTTGGAGCAGATCTAGATCTAAAAACTTCCGAATTCATGGGAGATAAGAATCTCCAGTTTCAGGCATTTTTTGTCACCCATACAGCACCAAAGCATCACACAGATCTAGACCTATCAGATCTATCTACTCGAGGTTTCAGACTGACCTATCCCAATGATATCATACGTACTCACGTATCCTATAGGGAATTTGGCGAAATGTATAATCCCGCAGTTGGTTTTAGCCGTCGAAATGGATTTAAACGATTGCAACCTAGTTTCAGTTACCATCCACGCCCCAAGCGATATGAATTCATCCGCCAGGTGGAATTTGGTATTCAGTATGAATATATGACGGATCTTGATGATAACATGCTGAAGGAGGAGATAACACTTACGCCATTTCACATCCGATTTGAGAGCCAAGATCAAGTTGGTATCAAGTTGGTGAATCTGGTAGAATATTTGGATCGACCATTCACCATATATGAAAATATTACCATACCGGTGAAAGAGTATTCCAGTAAAGAATGGCAGCTCAAAATGGAAACATCAGAAAGACGTATGATTTCTACTGAATTCGAATATGAAACAGGTGATTTTTGGAGTGGAAATAAGGAAACATTAAAGACCCAGTTATCCATTAAACCATTCTCAGGGTTTAATATCCAAACAGAGTATGAAAAAAATCAAGTATCGATCAATGGAAGCAGTTTTAGTACAGAATTATATAATTTTGAATTGGGACTTTATCCGACGCCCAGAACGGCCATTTTTAGCAATATTCAATATGACAATGTTTCAGAAGCCCTTGGGTTATTCGCAAAATTCCAACATACAATTCGTCCGGGGAGCGATTTCTATCTTGTATACACCCACAATTGGATCAGTGAAGGAGAAAAGGTTTTTGACTTTGACTTGATAACGGTATCTCGAATCAGTTCATTAAAATTGAATTATACTTTAAGGTTTTGAGAAAAATATTTTAGCCAATGTGACCCTGGAAGGACTCGAACCTTCAACCAATGGCTTAAGAGGCCACTGCTCTACCAATTGAGCTACAGGGCCATGGGGTTTTCTTTGTCGGGAAGCTACACGGACCTAATTTGGGCGGAAAATTAGGTTAATTATTTAGGGCAAACCAATTGAAAACCCCCACTTAAAGGTTCACTTTAAGTCTTGCAGAAAATTTTTTATAAAATTCCTTCACTTCTCTATTGCGTCCCATTTTTCTCTGCCGTTATATTTGGAGTGCCTCTTTTGGCAGGATTCATTAAGAATTCGATTTGAAGAGGTTGGCAAGTGAAAAAGTGATAGGGCTCTGGGTTGGCGTTCAGAGCCTT
>JAERSH010000021.1 GCA_016845785.1 Fidelibacterota bacterium | reverse complement strand
TTATCCAATACATTTTCTACCGCATCGGCAGAACCGATGTTTTGGGCAAATATTCCGGAGAATAAGAGGAGGAGTGATAATTTTTTCATGTGTCTTTCCTTTTGTTATTTTTCACATCTATTTTGACAACTTTGTAAAGATCGATAAGTTTTATGAAGGGATCCGTTGGTATCAACTGTGCTGCAACCTGAAATTGACCTGCACTTACTGCCATCCCAACCATATCCGATAATTGCAAGACAAGGCCCAAAATCTATGCCAGATATATCTTCGCATGGTGACTCAAACTCGTTTGAAGACTTATCACAAGATAAATTAATGATTATCAATAAAAAAATGAGAATTGATTTTATTCTCATACTGCAATCACTTCATTATTTTTCATAAATCAAATCTGAAGCATAGTAGCTCACTTCATCATCCACCGCTTCTTTATGCCAATCGGCTGAAATTAATGTCGGATAGCCAAGGTTTGGATCAAATTCCAAATCGTATGAATCTGCTTCGTCCATGACTGTTTTAGCCTTATCAAATAGTTGATCTATGGTGTACCATCGATTGGGTTTAATTTGGGTCGGTGGTTGCTGTGTGTCTATAAACACAACGGAGAAAATTGTATCTGACTTCACGGTGATGGTTACGTCTTTGACAAATTCTTCTATGCAGAAGCAATTAGCCCTGAAATTATATACATAGGATGATAAGTTCAGTTCATCCCATTTGGCTTTACTCCGTTGCCACTCAATCTGATCTGTATCGGGTGGATTATCGCAGGATATGCAAAATAATATCAATAATGTTTTATAGAAAAATTTCATCCAATTAGTCGATTATTGCTTGGTAAACCATTGCTCGCAATTTTGAATGATCATCAAGGTTGGCAGCTGGAATTAATTGGGTAAAATAGACCACCACCAATTCTTCTGAAGGATCGACCCAATAGGTTGAATGATATGCACCACCCCATCCATATTCACCCTCAGAACCCAATTGACCACGAGCGCCTAAATCCTCTAACGTATAGAATCCAAGTCCAAATCCTGTTCCTGTTGTCCATGGGAAGTTGATCTTTTGCAAATGGTTTACCGTCATTAATTCGACGGATTTACGACTCAAAATTCGTCTTTTGTTATATATGCCTCCATTTAGCATCATTTGGAGAAAAGTGGCATAATCATTCGCAGTGCTTAATAAACCGGCGCCACCGGAGAAACTCTTTTGGGGGCCATGCGCATAATGACCTTGGCCAACCATATGGCCGGGGTTAGGAGAGATTGAAATTTCTGATTTTTCTGAAGAATAAACAGTGGCAAGTCGATCGGCTTTATCTTTTGGAATATAAAAGTGTGTATCATCCATTTGAAGTGGAGAAAAAAATTCTTCTCTTAAAAATTGATCTAGCGGTTTGCGTGAAACTACCTCAATGACTGCGCCTAGAATATCTGTATTATACCCATATACATATTTCTCTCCCGGATGTGCATCCATTGGAAGTGACGCCATTCTTTTGATTGTGGCAAGGATAGGTTCATCTCTATGAGCAAAATACCAGCCTTGTATTTCCGCCTTTTCCCACAAATCTTTTGCAGGACCCCATCCATATCCAATGCCGGCGGTATGGGTTAATAAATCTCTAATGGTTATTTTTCGTTTGGCAGGAACAATTTTGTATCCGTCGTCCGTCTGTTCAGCCACAGTGGTTTCATTAAATTCAGAAATATATTTTCCCACAAGGTCACTAATCAACAATTGACCTCTCTCTTGAAGAATCATAATTCCAACGCTTATAATGGCCTTGGTTTGAGAGGCAATACGGAAAATGTCATCTTTTTCCATTATATCTTTAGTTTCAATGTCTCGATATCCAAATGCATCAAAATAGGCAATTTTACCCTTACGTAATATGAGGGTCACCCCACCGGACAATTGATTATTTGCCGTATAGGATTCCATCACGTGGGTAAGGCGTTCCAATCTTTCTGATGAAAGCCCCACAGATTCTGGGCGGACTTGGCGAAGAGATTGTGACCATATAGTAGATAATACCCCCAGTGCTATAAGTAAAATTCTAACTGATTTGTTCATGATCGTCCTTTAGTTGGTAAAACCTAATTTACGGCAAAATTCATTTTTTCAGAAAACTATCCGATTTATCCGAAATATTGGTTTCAATGGATAATAGATCTAATACGGAATCAAATACATCAGGCTGGGGGTATTCCTCTCGATCCAAGATAGTCAATGGTATGGAAGATTTCACCAGCAAGGGCACTTGCTTTTGTTCCGGCGGTAGGGGAATGCCCGGTGGCATCCCATGGAAAACACGGTTATTCTCCATGAGAGATTCACCATGATCTGAAATGTAAATAAAGACATAGGGCGCCCTGGATTCATCCAGTGTATTGATGATATTGCCAAGGACGTAATCCGTATAAAGAATGGTATTGTCATAAGAGTTGTATAATTCATCCTCAGTGCATTCATTAATCACATCCGCATCATCACAAAGGGGCTGAAAGCGATAATAGTCTTCCGGAATTCGTTTTTGATAATTGGGTCCATGACTGCCACCCCCAAGATGAAGGACGATAAATCGGTATCCCTCCGTGTAGGATTCAAGATTGTTTTCGAGCAATGGAATAACATCCTCGTCATAGCAATCATCCCCATACTTGCAATTGGATACGCGAATTTGGTCCACAGTGCCGCAATTATCATAAAGTGAAAAATGGGAATAACATGCAGTTTGAATTCCTGCAGCAGCGGAGATGGTGGCGATAGAAACATCCTGTTTTTTTAATATTTGGGGAAGGGCATAAAGGGTAGAACCATATTTTGCAATGCCATTTAAAGCATGAAGGCCTTGGACTTTTGAAAGCATGGGCGTCGTGATTTTTCTTGTGTATCCGTATACATTAAAGTTTTTTTGTCGAGCCGATTCACCCACAACCAGTACAACAATTAAATCTTCTTCTTGGTTGGTTGTATTTGCCATGACCTCTATAGGTGCATCTTCTTCATCGGGAAATACATCCTGTATTTTATATTGGATGAGGCCAATTATACTTTGCATATGGTTCACTGGTGTCAATTGATATACGATATATTTTCTCGACATATTACCGGCACGGTGGATGGGATTAAACTGGGCGTAGAGCAGTGCCAGTGCCAATATGAAAGAAACAACAAAAACCACTAAGGAATCGATTAGGTATTTTGCTTTTGGTTTAAAGTGAATGTCCACATGATAAATAATGATGCTGGGTAATATGATCAAAAATAGGATGGTTGGCACCATTTGAAATGATAGCAAACCTCGGACTTCTGTGGGATCGGTGTTGAGTGTATTCTCCAGCATACTAATATCAATAGCCACATCATACTTAACAATAAAATAGGTGGCCATGCCGCTGAGAATGGTAAAAAATATAGCAAATGGTTTAATGGTCCATTTATGGGCCACAAGCATAAAAACCGCGATGGATAGAAATAATCCTACAAGATAGTATGCACCGAGACCTAAAATATCATATTCGCCTTTTACGTAAAACCATTTGGCAATTTTATCAATCGTAAATGCATTATAAATAATATACGTGATAACAGAATAGATGATTGAAAAAGATACATGGGAAAGAGAAATATTGAATCGATTGAGACTAATATGTTGAAGAAATTGCTTCATGAATGATGGGGCATGGATTTAATGAAAAAAACGACTAAAGACGTCTGTGATATTTTTATAGGGAAATATCCCCAATTCCTTTACTTAATGTATATGGATTTTAATATTGCTCATCCTTTTTTCACACCATCTTCAAATGGGAAGTCTAAAAAAGTAATGCATTAAGAATTATATCAATGAAAAATATACAATCTCTGCCATTGTATCCTATGAATCAACCGAGGTAAATTTGCCGTTATGACAGAGTTTAAACTTCACTCGGAATTCAAACCGCAAGGGGATCAGCCCCAAGCAATCGATGGATTGGTTCAAGGGTTAAACAATGATGATAAACATCAAGTGCTGCTGGGTATCACCGGTTCTGGGAAGACATTTACCATGGCCAATGTGATAGAAAAAGTCCAGCGGCCCACATTGATTATATCTCATAATAAAACGCTTGCCGCTCAATTGTATGGTGAATTCAAGCAGCTATTCCCGGATAATGCAGTAGAATATTTCATCAGCTATTATGATTATTATCAGCCTGAAGCCTATATGCCCGTCACCGATACATTCATTGAAAAAGATATGTCTGTCAATGAAGAAATTGATATTCTTCGGCTGAAGGCCACCAGTTCACTATTAAGCCGTCGGGATACCATCGTAGTTAGCTCAGTTTCATGTATTTATGGTATTGGATCTCCTGAGGAGTATAAAGACAAGGTGATCCATTTGAAGCGGGGCGCCATTCTGGATCGGAAGGCATTTTTGAGAAGTTTAATCAATATCCATTATCTCAGGAATGATACGGTCTTTGAACGGAGTACATTCCGTGTGCGTGGAGATGTGATTGAAATTTATCTCGCCTATGAAGATGTGGGTATTCGCGTGGAACTCTTTGGAAATGAAATTGATCAAATTATGCGGTTTCATCCATTGACCGGAGAAATACTCAAAGAAATGGATAATGAATTCATTTATCCGGGAAAGCATTTTGTGACAGATCAAGAAACCATCAATCGGATTTCCGGTAAAATTCGCTCTGAATTAATCGACCGATTAGAATTCTTACGGTCCCACGATAAATTGTTAGAAGCCCAGCGATTGGAGCAACGAACCAATTTTGATTTAGAAATGATGATGGAAGTGGGATATTGTTCCGGCATAGAAAACTATTCTCGATATTTTTCCGGAAGAAAGCCCGGCGAACGGCCATATACACTCATCGACTTTTTCCCCGATGATTTTATGACCATCATTGATGAATCTCACGTGACGCTTCCTCAAATTCAAGCCATGTATAATGGTGACAGAGCGCGGAAGGAAGTGCTGGTAGAGCACGGATTTCGTCTCCCCAGTGCCTTGGATAATCGTCCCATGAAAATTGAAGAATTCCATGCCACACAAAACCAAATGGTCCACGTATCCGCAACACCGGCAGACCGCGAATTGGAACTGGCCAATGGGGTCGTGGTGGAGCAAGTTATTCGCCCAACAGGATTGTTAGACCCACTCGTAGAAGTGCGAAAAAGTCATGGGCAAATTGATAATTTGATTGGTGAAATCCGTGAAAGAGTCGAGCGGAATGAACGAACATTAATCACCACCCTAACCAAACGAATGGCTGAAGATTTATCGGAATATTTACGGGGTGTGAATCTTCGCGTGCGATACCTCCATAGTGAGGTGGATACCTTAGAACGAGTTCAAATTCTCCGAGATCTTCGGTTGGGTGAATTTGATGTGTTGGTGGGGATTAATCTATTGCGTGAAGGATTGGATCTACCTGAAGTATCTTTGGTTGCAGTGATTGATGCAGATAAACAAGGATTTTTACGGTCGCGCAGTTCTTTAATGCAGGTGGCTGGTCGTGCAGCACGTCATATCAATGGTCAGGTGATTTTGTATGGAGACAAGATTTCAGATGCCATGGATTATTTAATCACAGAATCAACTCGTCGTAGAGCCATTCAAGAAAAATATAATGCAGATCATGGTATTTCACCTGCATCTGTTTATAAAACCACAGATGATATTATGGGGTCCACAGCCGTGGCCGATTCCATTCATGAACCGGAACCGGAGCCCTATAAAAGTCGCAGGGGAGATGATTTCAGTCAAATGGATAAAAAATTAGCCGTAGATATGATGCGGCAAGAAATGTTTGAAGCGGCCGAAAATTTAGATTTTGAACGGGCGACCCAATTGCGGGATGAAATCACAAAAATGGAAAAAGAATTATCAAAGGCATTCTAATGAGTATTGAACGCATTCAACAAAAATCAGGAATCATCGGTCGATCTGATGCAATCCAGCAAGTCCTTGAAATGGTGGCACAAGTATCGCCCATTGATATATCCGTTCTTATTACTGGTGAATCGGGGACGGGAAAAGAAATGATTGCCAAAGCATTGCATGAGAATTCAAAACGGTCACATCAACCTTTGGTTACGGTCAACTGCGGCGCCATTCCTGAAGGAATTATTGAAAGTGAATTGTTTGGACATAAAAAAGGTGCCTATACAGACGCGAGAGAAGATCGAAAAGGGTATTTTGAATCTGCCAATAAGGGGACGATATTTTTAGATGAAATCGGAGAAACACCACTAGAAACCCAGGTGAAGCTACTCCGTGTGCTGGAAAGTGGTGAATTCATGCCCGTGGGTGCATCTAAGTCCAAAAAGACCGATGTGCGCGTTATTGCGGCTACGAATAAGGATTTGGGCGATTTGGTGCGTAAAGGGCAATTCCGCCAAGATCTATATTACCGATTAAAAACGGTCACCATTGATTCACCTGCCCTGCGAAATCGGGTAGAAGATATCAGTTTACTGGTAGAGCGATTTGCCTTAGAATTCACTAGATCCAATGATATGTTATATCGAGGATTTATGCCCGAAGCTATCCGAACCATGAAAAATCATCCGTGGGAAGGAAATGTGAGAGAATTGAAGAATTTTGTTGAGAGTATTATTGTATTAGAGAGAGGAGAGCGTATCACAGTCGAAATGGTAGAGCGACAATTAGGGATGAATAGCCAGGTGCATAATAATCCTGCTTTACCGGTGTTGATGCCTCAACCGGCAGAATCTGCAGAGAGAGAATTGATTTTGCGACAACTCTTTTTATTACGTCAGGATGTAGAATTTTTGAAACAGATCGCTTCCCAAGGATCACCACCGGTGCCAAATCAAATGGGATTGCCGGTCATCCCACAGGAAAGTGGAGATATTACACCCACCCTTCATATTGATGAAGAGTCAGAATATTTTATTAAAAACAGTTCTATTGGTGAAATGAGCCTGGAAGACCTTGAGCGGGAAGCCATAGAGCGCACATTGAAATTTTTTAATAATAATCGCCGCGCTTCTGCGAAATCATTAGGTATGAGTGAAAGGACTTTATATAGAAAGATCGACCAATATGGTTTGGAAAGGAAAATTAAATCCAATGGGTAAGTCTATAATGCGCTTCTTTTTGTGTCTTTCGTGGGCAATGTCTTCATGCATATACTATTCCATGGCAGGGAGCATCCCTGCCCACATAAACTCTATTGCTATTCCAATTGTAGAAAACCAAACAGCTGAATTTGGTATGAGTGAATCGGTGACGGAAAACCTTTTATTGAAATTCAATGAAGAAAATATTCTCAGAGTAACCGACGAAGATCAAGCAACATCCATCTTGAGGGGGACCATTACTCGTGTCTCAGATGCACCATACACCTTTACCAAAGAAGAAGCAGTGACTGAGTATCGATTTACCGTCCATATGAAAGTAGAATGGTATGATGTACGTGAGGACAAAAATCTTCTCGAAAAAAACTTTTCAGGATGGGGCGCTTATGGATTATCCGGAGATATCAGTTCTGATGCCATCGACAATGATGGAGACGGATTGATCGATAGTGAAGATGATGATGAGTTTGGGGATCCTAGAGAATTTGCCACCACAGTAGCGGTAACAAAAATTGCGGAAGATGTTTTGAACGAAATCATGACATCGTGGTAATTTCACGACTTATTTAAATTTGAAATACGGAAAATATGAAAACAACAATTGCACAATTAAAAGATTTTGACGGACAGGAAGTCACCCTAAATGGGTGGGTGTATAACTTACGATCCATTGGAAAAATATGGTTTTTAATCTTACGTGACGGTACCGGATTGGTTCAATGTGTCGTGGTGAAAGCGGAGACAGAAGAAGCCATCTTTAACCTAGAAAATGAACTGACGCAAGAGTCTTCTGTAACGGTAACCGGTACAGTACGTGCGGAACCAAGATCCGTCGGTGGATATGAGTTGGGTGTATCAAATATTGAAGTTCACCAAGTGGCCCATGAATATCCCATTTCTCACAAGGAGCACGGGACTGATTTTCTCATGAGCAATCGCCATTTATGGCTCCGCTCAAAAAACCAAAATGCCATTTTACGTATTCGTCATCAGGTGGTGAAAGCCACCAGGGATTTTTACGACAATAATGGCTTTACACTCATGGATTCTCCCATTCTAACGGGAAACTCTGTTGAAGGCACCAGTACATTATTCGAATTGGACTATTTCGATCGATCTGCTTATCTGACCCAAAGTGGGCAGCTTTATGGTGAAGCCAGTGCCATGGCCTTCGGAAAAATCTATGTATTCGGTCCAACATTCCGAGCGGAAAAATCCAAAACCAGAAGACATTTAACAGAATTCTGGATGATTGAGCCCGAAATGGCCTACTGTGATTTAGATGAAAATATGGACTGGGCAGAAAAACATGTTAGTTATGTGGTGCAATGGTGTTTAGAACATTGTCAAGAAGAGTTGAAAGTATTAGAACGAGATACAGCTTCTCTCGAGAAAGTGGTACCGCCATTTCCGAGGATTACCTACGATGAAGCAGCAAAAATATTAAAAGATAAAGGTGCAGATTTCACTTATGGATCTGACTTTGGCGGAACCGATGAAACCTTAATCTCAGAACAATTTGATCGGCCGGTTATGATCCATCGCTGGCCGGCAGAAATCAAAGCATTTTACATGAAGCGAGATCCGGAAAATAATGATTTGGCCCTGGGTGTAGATATGATTGCGCCGGAAGGATTTGGTGAAATTGTGGGTGGTGGACAGCGTGAAGATGATCATGATATTCTTCTCAGTCGAATCAAGGAGCACAATTTGCCTGTTGAGCCTTTCCAATGGTATTTAGATCTTCGAAAATATGGCTCAGTACCCCATTCCGGATTTGGTCTTGGATTGGAGCGTACCGTCGGATGGATTTGCGGTACGAAACATATACGAGAAGCCATTCCTTATCCACGAACCATGTATCGGATTGAGCCTTAGTGGAATATCGAGGCAGAGTTTCCGTATTTGGGGGTCGAGATATCACGGATGATGTTTATCAGGACACAGTTGAAATCGGTCGACAGTTAGCTGAAAAAAACTATCTCGTCTATTGTGGAGGCGGAGAAGGGGTGATGGAAGCCATTGCCAAAGGAGTAAGTGAAGCCAACGGCACAGTAGTTGGTATTTTAAAAGGTACAGATAAAATAGAGGCGAATGGGCATATTAATATTCCAGTCTCTACAGGCATCGGTATCGGACGTAATGTTATCCTCGCATATAACTGTGATGTGGCCGTAGCCATTTCCGGTAAGTACGGCACATTGAGTGAAATTGCATATGCCTTTCAATTGGAAAAACCGGTTGTAGGATATGAAACATGGGATATGAAAGAATTACATAAGGCAAACACTCCAACTGAAGTAATAGAAAAGGTTAATGCACTTTTAGATGGAAGTTAATTCATCCGTAAAGTTAATCGTATCCGGTAAAGTTCAAGGGGTGAGTTTTCGATGGTTTACGGTTCAAGCTGCTCGAAAATTGCATTTGAATGGCTATGCTAAAAATTTGGATAATGGTACAGTAGAAGTCATGGCTGTAGGACCGAAGGAACAATTGCAATCATTAGTAAATGCGGTGAAAAAAGGGCCACCTTTTTCTCGAGTCGATGATGTAGAAATTGATTGGTCTGAGCCAACGAAAGTATTTAATCATTTTGATATCGTACATTAAATGAAAATTTCACTTTGTCAAATCAATCCTACGGTTGGTGCCATATCTAAAAATAAAGTCCAAATTATGGATTGGTATCACCGTGCCATAGCCGCCGGCGCTGATTTGGTGGTATTCCCTGAATTGGTATTGATTGGATATCCCCCGCAAGATTTACTGCTTCGTGATCGATTTATTCAAGAAGCCAACCATGCATTAAATGAAATTGCAGCGGAATCGACAGTTCCCATGGTATTGGGGAGTCCATTAAAAACGGATGATGGTCTCTATAATTGTGCTTTCCTTTTAAGTGAGGGCACCATAATCTGCCATTACAAAAAAATATTACTGCCTACCTACGATGTCTTTGATGAAGATCGATACTTTACCAGTGGACATGAGACAGCTGTTTTTGATCTAAACATTCATGATAAAACAACCAAAATTGGTCTCCAAATCTGTGAAGATTTATGGGATAAAGATTATGCATGCAATTTGGCCAAAGACATGAAGCAAAATGGCGCAGAACTCATTATCAACATTTCTGCTTCTCCTTATCGAACAGGACGCTTGAAGGATCGTGCAGCATTGATTCAGAATAAAGTGGCCGATACAAAAATTCCTTTTGTGTATTGCAACCTGGTAGGCGCTCAGGATGAATTGATTTTTGACGGACAATCTTTAGTCTATGATGAACAAAATAATTTGATTGGCCAGGGCGTTGCATTTGAAGAGGACATCATTAGCGTGGATGTAGGTGTTGCGGCGCCGATTGAACTATCACAATCCAGTCGTGAAGAAAAAATATATAATGCTCTGCTGTTAGGTATTCGAGATTATTTTGCTAAAACGGGACATAAAAAAGCTGTCTTGGGACTCAGTGGTGGTATTGACTCCAGTCTGACCGCATGTATCGCTGTGGACGCACTAGGTTCAGAAAATGTCCATGGTGTATCCATGCCGTCAAAATATTCTAGTGACCACAGTAAAGATGATGCGCGGATTCTTGCCGAAAACTTAAACATAGACTATCGAGTGATTCCTATTGAATCAACGGCCACAGCATTCGATGGTGCATTATCAGAAAGCTTTGTTGAAAGTGATCCCAATGTAGCGGAAGAAAACATCCAGGCGCGGATTCGGGGTACACTACTCATGGCATTATCCAACAAATTCAATTGGCTCGTTCTTTCCACGGGAAATAAAACTGAGTTGGCCATGGGATATTGCACACTTTATGGGGATATGAATGGCGGATTGGCGGTCATTTCCGATTTATCCAAAACAGATGTATATGCGCTCTCTCGATGGGTCAATAAAAATGCAGGATTTGCACGCATCCCTGTGAATTCTATAGAAAAGCCGCCCTCTGCCGAATTACGCCCCGATCAGGTGGATCCATTTGATTATGATGTTGTCAGTCCTTTGGTATCTGCGCTGATTGAGGATGAAAAATCACCATCCGAATTAATAGATGAAGGGTATGATCCAGAACTGGTAAAGGACATCTCTAGGCGAATTCGAATCAATGAATATAAAAGACGGCAAGCGGCACCGGGATTACGTGTAACTTCTAAGGCGTTTGGAATGGGACGACGCGTGCCCATCGTAAATCAATTTGATGAATTAAAATGAAAATAAAACCGATTATATTTTTATTAACGATTTTCACATTATTGGTGGGGCAAGGTCGAACGCCTGCATCCTATTGGGAATCGTTAGAGATGAAAGAGAAGATTGCATTCATTAATGGTGTGTATTCTGCAGGCGCCAAGCTAAAATACCATCACAAGCAAGAAGTGAAAAAGCAGTATAATCAGGATCCCAATTGGGTAGAACCCTATTATATCGAACGATTTTATGATATTATCGATGAGCATCGATCTCAGGAAGCGGGGTATCAAGTGGATGTCATTGCCAAAGCATTGGATGCATTTTATTCTAACTATGACAATACAGCCATTCCATTATTAGAGGGACTACGAATCGTATCTTTGGCGCAAGACGGCAAAACAGAAAAAGCGGACATCTATTTATTGAAGGCCCAAAAGCGATATAAGCCATAATCAATTTCAATTTACTTTAAGATCATAAATTGAGTCGCCGACCACTTCAGTTATTTCTAATTATCATTTTTGTGATCTTTCTGCCTGCAAAAGGGCAGTCACTTTTTTCATTTTCAACACCACAATATGTTTCATCCGCCGGGGGGACATTTAGTCCAAATGCTTCATCGCCCCAAGATACTTCTTTTACCACAGTAGCCATTTTACCCTTTAGCGGATCGAATATGGTTCGAATGGAATTGGATGTGCTCACCGATCATTTCGGACAGGAATTAGAAAGAACCAATGCGATTCAAGCCATTGTATCAAGGACAACAGTCAATGAAATATTAGATGAAAGGGGGGTGGAGGGTGATCTATGCCTGACGGATTCCTGTGCCGTTCAGATTGGAAATATGCTTGGGGTGGATTTTATGGTACGAGGCCATATTAAAAATGATAATGGATGGTACACTTTTGACGTTGATTTACTTTCTATTGAAAAGAAATCTACCGTAGAAGAACGGCGTATATTTTACAATGGTGATCCACACGGCATCATTACTGAAATTGAATTATTGGCATGGAATTTAGTCAATCGTGTTTCCCCAAGGGCACTTCAAAAAGAAAAAGTGATTAAAGAAGACGAGGCAAAACAGATTGCAATCGATCAAGCTGAAGCGGCTCGTATTGCCGCGGCCAAACGATTAAGAGATGCAAAAATCGGCGCATTATGGCGTTCGGCTGTATTGCCCGGTTGGGGACAATATTTTAATGGAAGAATGACTTCAGCCAAAATATGGTTTGGTTCGGAGATTGGGGCCACAACCTTGGCCATTCTTTCTTATGCACAGTATAGTAAAGCCTACGATGATTTTGAATCTGTATTTGAGCAATATAATGCATCCACTGATCATGACGAAATTGCCGGATTGAAATCAGATGCGCAAAAGGTGCTTAAAGATGAACATGGCGCCAATGATCGACTAAAGTTATTTGCAACGGTTGGTGGTGCAATTTGGATTGCCAATATCATTCATGCTTATGTAGCCGGCCCCTTACCGGAATCGCCGGTAGATGATGCTATTGGACTGGATATAACCATGTCTCCTGAATTGAAAAGTCCCCAATTGAGGTTCTATATTGCGTTGGATTAAACCGATATGTCTCATGGGCTGGCTTAGTTTTATGGCCTGCGAAGTCCACGATCCTATCTTTGATAATTCATTGGATTTAGAAGTGGCTGCTTCCAAGGGGATTGTACCGCCGGCCATTGTATTTTTCCCCGATCGTGTAGAAACCACTGCTGGTCGGCCAGCCCATGTGGATGTATATGCAATGAAAGTGAATAATGTGGGTATGGCTCAGATACCAGTCCATTATGATGCGGCCAAACTATCGGTGAAATCTGTAAAGGCCGGCTCACTTTTTGAGGATGAAAATCCACCATTTTTTGTCACGGATAATGATACCCAAAACGGCATACTAACCATATACATTACATTTTTAGGTGGGAGCGGCAATGCAGTTGGCGGGACCGGTGATATTGCCAAAATTGAGTTTAGCGCGAAGTCCTCTGGTGAAGCGCCCATTATGATAAGTCAAGAAAGTATTATTTTGGATCCAAAGGCCAATCCACTCACCTTAAAGGCATATGGAAAAGGCATAATTGATGTTGAATAGAAAACAGGCATTCATTTTCCTTATTTCCTGCTGCTTCATGTGGCAATCTCCTGCCGTGGCTCAAAGTTGTGATACAGGCTATATAGATATTAATGGTACATGTTATTGGGAAAAGGATATTCAATTCCTTGAAGATTTGGCCACTTTGAATGGGGATGGAAGTGCACCATTAGACATTGGGAACCAACAGTGGTCCTCCAGTGGAAGATTGACCTATTTCTATGTGTATAATTATTCAATAAATAATCCCCTACCGGCCAGTGTGGGTAATTTGACTGAGATTTCCTATTTATCTATCTACGGGAGTGATGTGGCAGATCCAATACCCGATACTTTAGTGAGTCTAACCAAATTGGAAAATTTTTACTTAGAGAATAATAATCTAACGGGTGCATTTCCACCGGTGATCTACCGCATGTCAAATCTTAGACATTTTTCACTCTATTATAATCAATTGACCGGTACGCTTCCGGATTCAATACAGTACATGCCAAACCTCCGCGATTTAAATGTAAGTTATAATCAATTCTCTGGGACAATCCCCAATTGGATCGGCAAAATGTCTTCTCTGGACAATTTGAATTTAGGTGGTAATGAATTTACCGGTTCTATCCCCGATTCATTACAGAATTTACCCAACCTATCATCATTGAATTTGGGGAATAATAATCTATCTGGATCCTTACCATCATTCCTGTGGGATTTTTCTAATTTGTACAATTTACACCTCTATGACAATGAATTTACTGGCAGTATTCCCACCGATATAAAGGGGTTAACGAATTTGCATTATTTCAATATGAATAATAATAAGATGGCTGGAACCATTCCTGATGAAATTACCCAATTAACGAAACTCCGATCTTTTGAAGTAAACAGCAATGAATTTACAGGCTCACTTCCAGATTCATTGGGGAAATTGGATAAACTATATTCCTTCAACATAGCGAATAACAAGTTTAGTGGTCAAATACCGGAATCCATTGGCACATTAAGTGAATTAGAATATTTGCGGTTAAATAGTAATGAATTTACCGGTGTGCTGCCGGATACGATCCGAAACTTATCTAAATTACGCTCATTATCAATTGAGCATAACCAATTATCAGGGAATATCCCGGCCTGGCTAGGTCAATTGAAAGAGCTTTATTATTTGCGTTTTAACGATAATCAATTCTCAGGAAGTATTCCTGAAACCATTATGACGCTTCCCAATCTCTATGCCATATACTTTCATGATAATCAATTGACAGGTTCAATACCGGAATCGATTGGAAGATTGGTTAATCTCGAATATCTTGAGTTAAATAATAATCAAATGTCCGGAGAGTTACCTGACTCTATGATATATTTAAAAAAGCTCCGTTATATCAATTTGAGGGATAATCAATTCTCGGGGAGAATTCCAGATAGTTTGGCATCTTTAAGAGAAGTTTATGGAATCGATTTCCGGAATAACCGATTTAAAGGTCGGGTTTCAGAGGCGTTTTGTAATATGCCAAACCTTAATTGGATGGATGTTCATAATAATCGTTTGTGTACGCCATACCCCACTTGTACAAATAAAATCTATTTTGGCAGTCAGGATACATCTGAGTGTCATTTCCCATGGATGATGGAGACCACACCATTAAATCCGGCAGCAGGGCAGATGGTCACTTTCAATGGATTGAATTTCAATCCAAGCAACGATACCACAAAGATTACATTCCAACAAAATGGATCTACATTTACCGGATCTGTATTTGAATCACCTTCGAGCAGTACAGAATTATTTGTCCGTTTACCCGATGGATTGTCTGCCGGAAATTGTACCACAACCGTAACGGTTATTGGCGACAGTCTCTTAACCAGCGATCAATTTATTTTACCGGTGAATACCCAATTGGCAAATCCCATTCTGAATTATATTTATACAGATTCCAGCGGTACGCACCAATCAATCAATCAGGCTATTGCCGGGGATTCCATTTATATATCCGGTTATGGTGTTGATTTTGAGAATTGGTCCGTTACCTTCCTGAAAAATGGAAAATCAATCGTTGGTGACACACTCAGAACTCGATCCGATTCGACCATCAAAGTTGCACCTGAAGTATTGATTCCATCCGGATTAGGCACAGGATGGGCGAAAGCCATTTTATCTGTCCAAGTAGGGAGCCAATCGGCTGCCGATACATTGGATTTCCACTACCAAGACAATTATGCTTTTGTAGATATTGCCAACATATCGGGACCATGGATTGGCAATGAAGAGCATCCTTATAAGTTGATTCAAATGGGGATTGACTCCGTGAGTAAAAATGGGACAGTGTTGGTCAATAACGGGATTTATGTAGAGAATGTGGATATGAAAGGGAAAGGGCTAAATGTTGGTTCTTTATTCATGACCACGAAAGATTCTGCTCATGTTGTAAATACAGTCATCGATGGGGATCAGCAGGGTAGTGTGGTTACCTTTTCATCCATGGGTGATTCATCCACTTTATTTACAGGTTTTACCCTCACAAATGGATCGAACACAAATGGCGGTGGTATTTATTGTGAAAATGCCAGCCCTATCCTTTCTCATTTGCGTATTTTGAATAATTCAGCGGAAGAGGCTGGTGGTGGTATTTATTGTAAAAATAGTGCACCCACCATGACCAATTTCATCATTGCGAAAAATACGGCTGAAAATGGTGGCGGTATTTATTTGGGAGATGCAGGTACCACGCCGACAATGGATCATTTAACGATTTCAGAGAATACTGGTGGTGGACTATACCTTGAATTATTCAATACTATTGCTGCACGTAATCCCTCATTGACCAATTCAATCGTGTGGGGAAATACAGGAACCCCTGTTGAATTTTCCACATCAGGAAGTCCATTTGGTTTGGATATTTCATATTCAACAATTGAAGGTGGTGAAGACTCTGTTCGCACCAATGGAAACGCCACAGTGAATTGGGGGCAGGGCAGTGTTAATGAAGATCCTATATTTACCGATGGATATCATCTGGGTAATTATTCACACGCGATTGGTGGTGGTGATCCCAATGATAGCACCAAAGTTGATATTTATGGCCGAGCTCGTCCAAATCCATCTACAGCCAATGCTGATTTAGGGGCCATTGAACATCCACGGGCCTTGCCGTTACTCAAAACAGCCAATGTTTTTGATGGTTTAGGAATCGTCGATACTTCCCTTTGGAATGACCCAACACGATTATCCGCCCATTGGAAACGATTTGAAAATAATAACGCCGTCAATTATGAATATGCTATTGGTACATATAACCACAACAATATAGTGGATTGGCAATCTGTGGGTACCGATACATTTGCCACGGCCACAGGATTGGCATTAACACATGACACCACATATTATTTTCATGTAAGGGGAGTCGATGAACGAGATCGTGAGTCCGAAGTCAGTTCCTCCGATGGAATTTTGATCGATATTGTAGCACCCTATATTTCTGACACAAAAATATCGTGGACATCGCCCAATCCTTTGATGGGTGATATTGTTGTTGAATATACGATCTCAGAATGGGCCGATACAGGCGAAGTCATTATGAATGCAAACTTGGATGATCAATACGGATTTTCATACCAATTCCTTGAACATGAACGATTTGAGGCGAGAATTGAAGGACCAATTACTTCCGGGGATAGTATCAACATTGTGGTCAAAGGATATACGGATCTTGCGGGGAATACAGCTTCCGATTCCAGTTTATCATTTTTCGTTGGTTTTACGGGGGACTTCAATTTAGATGGCCACATTGATGGTGCAGATTTATCAGCATTGATTGGCGGATGGCAAAATAAAACAATGGATTTTGAATTGGCACCAACCAAGGGCACGCTTCCGAATTTTAAATCTGACGTGGATGGAAAATTTGATATTTATGATGCAGCGGTTTTTACCCGCATGTGGCATTGGATAAGAGAAAATAAAAGTATTAATAATGAAGATTTGTTTGAGTCTTTTGGTTCCCAAATAGATTTTGTCGTGTCCAATGGAGAAATTGGACTGGATATTGAAAATGGTGCTCAAGCCATTGAAATGACCATTGATTATCCCCCACATCGAGTAAGATTGAATTCAGAGACATTCCAATCCAATTTAAACGAAATTATTTTGAGTAAAGTGGATTCATTGGCCGGTAAGGGATTGTTGACCTACGGTGTACTAGACTCAACGGATAACATCAATATAGACATCCCCTATTCCATAAAGATAAATGAAGATGTAGATGTGAAGATTGCCTACAAGGTATATGATAAGGAAGGTGTTTTAAAGGGCGTAGGACAGAAAATGGTTCGATTAAAACCCATTCCCAAGGCATTCGCTTTGCATCAAAATTATCCCAACCCATTTAATCCGGTGACTACCATCAATATTGATATCCCGGAAGAAATCGGTGTCCAACTGGTTATTTATGATTTATTAGGCAGGGAGGTAACCACGTTGATTGATGGTGTAATGCCAGCAGGATATCAATCCATAATATGGAATACCAAAACTATGTCGGGTATTCCTGTATCTGCCGGTGTGTATTTTTATCAAGTGAGGGCAGGAGATTTTATTGATACCAAGAAGATGGTGATATTGAAATAATATATATGGCGAGGTTAGGGAGTGCAATCACCGCATTGACGTAGTCAATGCACACCCAAGGATTAATGAAAATCAAAAAATATAAAATTCATAACCCGCCTCACTTATTTATACCAAATTCCAAATATTTTATAACTGTGTCCACACTGGGACACCACCCATATTTGGAAACAGAGGAGGCTAAGTGGGCCACGCTTGAATATTTGACAAAATCATTGGAGGTGCATCATTGGGAATTGGAGGACTGGGTGATTTTGGATAATCATATCCATATAATGATCAATGCACCGGATAATGCCAAATCATTATCTAATGTGATGAATAATTTCCACAAATTCACTGCCAATTGGTTGTCTAGAAATGGAATAAAAAAAGTAGAAGAAAAATATTTTCATAATTATTGGGACAAATGTATCACTTATGAAAAATCCTATTTTGCGAGACTAAACTATATTTGGATGAATCCCGTAAAGCATGGATATGTTGATTCCCCGGAAAAATGGAAATTTGGTAGTTTTTACTTTCGATATAAAAAGGATGAAGAGGCCATTATAAACCAACTGAATAAATTTCCATCCGATAAATTAAAGATTAAAGACGACTTCTAATTTCGGAGTCCACTGACTGCGTCAGTGTTGCATTGACTTAATCAATGCAAACCGATGTTTAGAATAGATGAAGGTGAATTGAAAATCGGTGATAACTATAGTTCCAACACCATGAGTGAAACTTCTTTTGTACCACCTTCGGATAATTGAGTATCCACTTGTTTAAAGCCAAACCCCCGATGAAAAGCCATTGATCCTTCATTGGGCGGATTAATATTCACCTCACACGTAATTATGGGTGCACGGGTTTTTGTGAATTGTACCAAGTCATTATAAAAAGCTTTCCCGAATCCCAATCCATGAAAATTGGCATCAATCACAACACGATCCACATAGACAAACGAACCATAATTCGATTCAAAGAATTTATAATTGACACTGTTATAGTCTCTTCCTGGTTGAAGGGCAATTAAATACCCTACCAAATTATCCCCAATAAATAATGATTTGAAATAATCTGCCACCTTTAAAAAATGATGAAATTCTTCAATGGGAATACTATTCACGGCAGGTAAAGCCGCTTCATTCATTTTTCTAATCTGTTCCAGATCAGAGGAAACCGTGGGGGAAATGACATATTCCATGGTAGAAAGTAGTATATATTTATATTCCCTTTCTTTATTGATTTAGAGACGAAAAGTAAGTTAATTTCCCAAGCTTTTATTGAGCCGAAAATTTATGTTTAATCAGCTGGCAGACCGGTTCGACTCCATCTTCCGAAACCTTCGCGGTTTGGGAAAGATCACCGACTCCAATATTCAGCAGACATCTCGAGAGATTCGTCGCGTCCTTTTAGAGGCAGATGTGAATTTCAAGGTGGCGAAAGAATTTGTGGGTCGGGTGAAAGACCGTGCCGAAGGGACGAAAGTCCTAAAATCGGTCAAACCGGGCGAACAATTCATTAAGATTATTCACGATGAATTGGTGACCCTTCTGGGGAAAGATGCCAAGCCGCTTGAACTCGGCTCAAAAAAACCGGCCGTTATTTTAATGGCAGGCCTCCAAGGGGCGGGTAAAACCACCACTTGCGGAAAACTGGCCCATCTGCTGAAAAAGCAGAAAAAGTCAGTTCTCATGGCTGCAGCGGATGTTTATCGTCCCGCGGCCATTGAGCAATTGGTCCAAGTGGGCCAATCCGTTAATGTGCCGGTGTATGAGCAAGGTGCCGGAGATCCGGTAGTTATTTGTCAAAGTGCAGTTGAAGAAGCAAAAGCATCGAAAACCGATGTGGTAATCTTGGATACAGCCGGCCGCCTCCACGTGGATGGTGAAATGATGACCGAAGTGCAAGAAATTGCAGAAGCGGTGTCGCCGGATGAAATCCTTTTTGTTGCTGATGGAATGACAGGGCAAGATGCGGTTAACTCCGCTGAAGCCTTTTCTGCCGCATTACCATTGACAGGAACCATCCTGACTAAATTGGATGGAGACGCCAGAGGTGGTGCAGCCGTGAGTATTACATCCGTCACTGGTGTACCGATTAAATTTATCGGTGTATCGGAAAAATCGGATGGATTAGAACCATTTGATCCAAAGCGGATTGTAGATCGAATCTTGGGATTGGGCGATGTGGTTACGCTGGTAGAAAAAGCCCAAAGTGTGGTGGATGAAGATCAAGCAAAGGTGCTTGAAAAGAAACTAAAGGATGCCACATTTGATCTCAATGATTTTAAAGACCAACTCAAGCAGCTAAAGCAAATGGGGCCTTTAAATCAGATTATGGGTATGATGCCGGGGATGAATCGGAAAATGCTGAAAGGTATCGATCTAGATGATCGTCAATTGGTATGGACAGAAGCCATAATCAGTTCAATGACACCATCAGAGCGAACCGATCCAACCATCATTGATGGATCACGCCGCACACGCATCTCAAAAGGATCGGGACGGTCAGTACAAGAGATTAACCAGCTTTTAAAGCAATTTGCTCAAATGAAAAAAATGATGAAAAAAATGGGCAAAATGAAACTGCCAAAAAATTTGAAAAACCAAATGATGGGATTAAACTAAGGAGATAGACGCATTGGCTACGAAAATTAGATTAAAACGAATTGGACGTAGAAACAGACCTTTTTACCGTGTGGTGGTCATGGATTCACGGAATCGCCGTGATGGTGCCGCCATTGAAGAATTGGGATGGTTCAATCCAATTGATGCGAATAAATCATACGATTTAAAAGAAGACCGTTTTATGGAATGGCTCAAAACAGGCGCACAGCCTTCTGAAGCCGCTCATGGATTAATGAAACGAAGTGGATTGGCACATCGGTGGCATTTAACCCAACAAGGGTTGGATGAAAAAGCCATCGAAAAAGAAATGAAAAAATGGGCCATGACTCGCGAAGAAACCAAGAAGAAGCGCGCTGAACGTGCTGATCAAAAGGTAAAAGAAGCTGAAGCAAAGGCACAAGCGGAGGCTGAGGCAGCTGCCGCAGCAGAAGCTGCAGTTGAAGAAGCGGAAGCAGCTACTGAAGAAGAAGTAGCCGAAGCACCTGCAGAAGAATCTTCACCTGAGGCGGAAGCACCCGTTGAAGATGCGCCGGCAGAGGAAACGCCTGCTGAGGAACCGGTAGCGGAAGAATCATCGGAAGAGACGCCAGAAGAGGCTCCGGCAGAAGAATCAACCGAAGCGGAAGCGCCTAGCGATGAAGCTCCAGTTGAGGAAGAAACAGTAGAAGAAGCGGCACCGGAAGCAGAAGCCACAGAAGAAACCGAAGCACCGGACGAAGCAGAGACTGCTGAAGAAGCATCCACTGACGATAGTGCAGAGGAAGCGCCTGAAGAAGAAACGACCGAAGCGGCACCAGCTGAAGAAGTGGCTGAGGAATCTGCAGAAGAAGCACCGGCTGATGAAGCCGAAGAAGCGGTATCCGAAGCAGAGACTTCTGATGATGAAGAAGACGATGCCAAAGAAGAAAAATCTGAAGACGCATAAGGCATAAAGACGAAAAGGAGATAATCATGCAAGAATTTATTGAATCCGCAGTAAAGCTATTGGTGGACAAACCCGACGAAGTGGACGTTCAAGCCATTGAATCGGATGAAACCATTTTATTTGAATTACGCGTAGGCGATGGCGATTTTGGTAAAGTAATTGGTAAAAGAGGCCGCAATATTTCTGCGATCCGTACCATCTTATTTGCCATCAATGCTAAAGAGGGCGGCAAACGGGCCCAATTGGAAATTATCGATACGAATGAGCAATAAGCTTTTTGCCATTGCAAAAATTACCCGCGCCGCCGGACTAAATGGCGAAGTGGGTGTGAGACCACTTATTCGTCAATTTGATGATTATGTGGACAAACCCCTCTATATTGGTTTCGATACCAATTTGGCACGGGATGTGAAATTAGAGAAAGTGACAGGCGTCGATAAAAAACGCCGATTCTTATTTGAAGGTTCAAAAAACCGTGATGAAGCGGAATCTATGATTGGGCAACTTTTGTTTGCCTCCGTCACGGATGAAGATCCCATCAATATGATTTCACCGGATCTATTAGGCGCCACCGTAGTGGCAGACAATGGAGACATCATCGGAGAATTGGTGGATATGATGAGTCTGCCGGCCAACGATGTGTACGTGATCGAGCGAGGGAAGAAAGAAATATTGATTCCGGTCGTACCGGAAATTGTCCGTGCGGTGGATGTACAGATGGGGATTGTCACCATCACCCCCATGGACGGCTTATTGGGTTGAAGACCCAAATCGCCATCATTACGCCGATCCCCAATATGGTGGAATCGGTGGTGGAGCATACCATGCTCCGAAAGGCGGTTGAGCGAGAGAAGGTTGACCTTCATATCATCAATCTCCGGAATTATGGCGAAGGTAATTATCGTCAAATAGACGATACACCTTTCGGCGGTGGCGCCGGAATGGTCATGATGGCAGGGCCTTTATTCAAGGCCATTGATGATGCCATCAAAACGGTGGGCGGCTCGGATGATTTGAGAATCATCTACCCATCGCCCCAGGGTCATCCCTGGGATCACGGATCGGCTGTAGAGAACAGCACCGTGAAAAAGCTTATTGTCATTTGCGGACACTATAAGGGTGTGGATGAACGGGTCATTGAAAAATATGTGACCCATGAGTATTCCCTTGGGGATTTTGTGGTCACCAGTGGAGAAATTCCCGGATTGATCATGATCGACAGTATTGTGAGACTCATCCCCGGTGTATTGAATCAATTGGATTCGGCCTTGAGCGATACATTCGCCACGGATCT
>JAERSH010000020.1 GCA_016845785.1 Fidelibacterota bacterium | reverse complement strand
ACAGACAAAATTTATCCGAATCGTTTGAAACGACATTGGTAAAAATGGGCCTCAACCGATTTCAGGAAAAAGTGAATCGGTATCGCCATCGTGGATGGCAAGATTATGCCCTTGAAGATTTATGTCATCTTTTGGGAAAAGGCGGCAATGAATCTGGATTTCGACAGTTACTGTCTCATTTTCAAAATGAAGGAGAATCGATACCATCAATCCATTGGCATAAACGTGGAATACGTCCCCATGCATGGCCGGATAAACGAATCGATTTGGCATTGGCATTATTTTCATATTTTAAGAAATGGGAAGATCGTCCAATTTCCATACCTGAAAAAATATCATGTATAGTAAGTGGACATTTATTTGTAGAATTAAAGGGGAATATCTTTTTACCCTTAATGGGATCACGGGCGCTAATTAACAATAATTTTGTTACATATCAGTCTATCAAATTGGAATGGACTTCTCTGAAGCTGCCTACGCCTTACGGTCGATTTGTGAAGAAATATTCTCCAATTCTCCCTCATAAAACGATAAAAAAATTTGCTGTATCTCAAGGGCTATTATGGTTAGAGAATCATTGGTGTCATTCGAATCATTGTGATGTATGCCCCTTAAAGGATCTTCATGGAACCACTGTCCAGAACTGAGGCAGAATCCATGGTGGCTTCTCTCAAGGCAGCCGGGAAAAAAGTGGTATTCACCAATGGATGTTTTGATATCATTCATCAAGGGCATACGACTTATTTAAAGGGGGCCAGGGAACTGGGCGATTTTTTAATCATAGGATTGAACTCTGATGCATCCGTTTCAAAGTTAAAAGGGCCGGGACGACCGGTGAATGGTGAAATGGTTCGTGCGGCAAATTTAATGGCACTACAAGATGTGGATGCGGTTACTATTTTTTCAGAAGAAACACCCAAAGCACTCATCGAAGAATTACGCCCGGACGTTTTGGTGAAGGGTGGTGACTATAATGTAGATGACATTGTGGGCGCAGATCGCGTCAGGGCCGATGGAGGAGAAGTGATTACACTGCCATTTGTTCCTGGATTTAGTACAACAAAAATAATAGAAAAACAGGCGGGAAAAGGCTTGACTGAGGAAGATGTCTCCGACTAATTTCGCCATCTAAAATTACCCTAAATATTAATGAAACAGACATTTACACGAATTTTATATTCACTGATTATTGCCAGCGGAATTTCGATTGGACAAGAATCAGAATTGAAGAACCAAGCAGAGACCCCATCCTACGTTAATGGGAATGGGATAGATGCAACTCAGAACCGTTTACCTCAATTGTTACGGGATGTGAAAGTACTGCTTTCCGACGCCCTTATTGCGGACGTGATGGATGATACGCTTGAGGTGGTATATACACTAAACCGGATTTTTGACTTGTTAACTGAAGCAGATCAATACGGTGATATGGATGATGAAGACCGGGAAGAATTCGATCGATTTGAAGCATCATTGGTTGAACTCTATGTCCATCGATTTAATACATTGGACAACGAGGATGCAACCGTAACTGCAGAACATTTGCGTATGGATGTGACTTCCATTACTGAACCTTTAGAGGTTGAAATGGGTGCGTCTCAGTTTACAGTTATTGAGGATAGGGACGGTCATATTCCACTGGTGCGAAATAAAAAAGTAGATCAATACATTAATTATTTTCAGACCAAAGGGAAGAAACAATTTGAAATCTGGTTAGACCGGTTGGATGTATATGGTCCCATGATTAGCCAAATCTTAGAGGAATGCAATTTACCTCCGGAATTGCTGTATTTGGCCATGATTGAATCAGGATTAAACCCCAAAGCATATTCAAAAGCAGCCGCCAATGGCATGTGGCAATTTATATATTCCACCGGAAAAATTTACGGTCTGGAGCGGAATTGGTATATAGATGAAAGACGAGATCCGGAAAAAGCCACCCGGGCTGCCTGTGCCTATTTAACCGATTTGTATGATGAATTTGATAATTGGTATTTGGCCCTTGCCGCTTACAATGCAGGCGAAGGACGCATTCGTCGCGGTACGCGCTTACATCAAACATCCGATTTTTGGCAGCTTCATTCTTTGCCGAGAGAAACGCGAAACTATATTCCATACTTTTTATCCGCAACCATTATAGCCAAATCGCCGGAAAAATTTGGATTTTATAAAAAAGAAAAGCGTCAGTCACCATTGGCATATGACATAGTGACCATCGAAAAAAGTGCTGATTTAACTGTATTAGCCAGCTCAGCCGAAACATCATTTAAAACACTGCAAAAGTTAAATCCCGAATTACGGCAGTCGGCAACACCGACGAGCGCTTACGAACTGAAAATCCCCAAAGGTAAAAAATCCGTATTTACTCAAAACTATAATGCGTTGCCTGAGAATGAACGGTTTGCACCACAATTTATTACCCATAAGGTGCGCCGAGGTGAAGTGCTATCCACCATTGCAAGAAAATATCGTGTATCCATCCATGACCTTGCAGCTGTGAATAAAATAAGAAATAGAAGTATGATTCGGATTGGCCAAAAGCTAACCATTCCTGTGCCCGGAATGAACTTGGCGTCAATTCCCAAATCGGCCATGCCCGGATATAATAAGGTCACCTACAAAGTTCGCCGCGGAGATACATTGGGTCACATCGCTGAAGATTATGGCACGCGGGCTTCAACTATCCGAAAATGGAATGGCTTAAAGTACGGCCAGCATATTTATCCCGGACAAAAGTTAACATTATGGATCAAACAAGGCTAACACCTCCCAAAAATAACCTGAAATGGTTATGGTGGGGTTTGGGCAGTTTTTTAGTCCTCACCATGGCATTTAAACTGGGGGCATGGTCCTCTGGTATTGCGTCGGAAGGTATGGGAAAAAAGGTAGCCATCGTCCATATTAATGGCCCCATTGTGAGCGCCGATGCCACGGTCAAGCAATTAGAAAAATTTCGAAAAAGAAGTGATGTGTCTGCCATCGTGGTCAGAATTGATTCTCCCGGTGGATTGGTTTCACCCACTCAGGAAATCTATGAAAAAATTAAATCCATCAAAGGGGAGAAGCCCATCATTGCCAGCATGGGTGTAGTGGCCGCATCCGGGGGATATTATGTGGCGCTTGAGAGTGACACGATTATGGCCAATGCAGGTACCATTGTGGGTAGTATTGGCGTGGTCATGAATTACCCTGTCATGACTGAATTGCTGGATAAAGTGGGGATTGAATTTGAAACAGTGAAAAGTGGTGACTTAAAGGATGTGGGCTCATATTCCAGGGCGGTGACAAAAGCTGACCGTGCCCACCTCAATGATATGGTGACCGATATGTATGATCAATTTGTCGGCGCTGTTTCTCTGGGACGATCCATGGCAAAAGCGGAGGTAGAATCTCTGGCAGACGGCCGTGTGTATACAGGATTAAAATCAAAAGAATTGGGTCTCATCGATACGATTGGCACTTTTGAAGATGCCATTGCATTGGCAGGATCGATGGGTCAAATAAAAGGAAAACCAAAAACAGTTCAAGTGAATAAGAAACGCCCCTCTTTGTTGGACTGGTTTTCAGGGAACTTGGGGCAGGCCATGGGTAGTTGGATCGATATGATTCCCGCTTATCGATGGCGAATGGAGTAGAGACCATGACCAAACAAGAAATTGTAAATATTGTTTCGGAAGCAACAGGATTAACCAAAGTAGAAACGGAAGCAGTGATGAATGGCGTAATGGCCACCATCGTTGAATCTTTGGGAAGAAATGACCGTGTTGAGCTTCGCGGATTTGGCACATTTGGTGTGAAACACCGGATGCCAAAAAAAGCGCGAAATCCCGGAACCGGTGAAGCAATATATTTACCCGAACGCCATGTGCCGACGTTTAAACCGGCAAAACATATGCGTTTACACGTAAACGAAAAACTGACTAAATAAAGAGGTGACATGCCCTGCGGTAAAAAACGTAAACGGCGCAAAATGAATACCCACAAGCGGAAAAAACGCTTGCGCGCCAATCGTCATAAAAAGAAAAAAGTATAAAACTCGTTCATATGAAACGGGCCACTATCATTTGGCTTTTAATCGTACCCCTTGTCCTGACGTCCTTTGTCGGGGCATGGGGTTATGATGGCCATCGCCGAATCAATTATACGGCTTCTCGCCAACTCAAGGGACCTTTTGGTCGATTCCTGAGACAACATTCCGAACCATTAAAATGGTATGCTGCGGCACCTGACTACAATAAAAAAGTAGATCCGGGTGAATTCCACCGACATTTTATCGATGCAGACCATTATGATGTATTTCCTTTTGAGAAGATTCCCAAGGACTATGATACACTGATCGCTACCTATGGTGAAGATGCTGTAAAAAAATACGGTATTGCACCATGGGCCATCGAGCGAACCTGTAATCTCATCATTGATATGATGAAACAGAATCGATGGGATGATGCGATTTACCATATGGGTGTATTGGGCCATTATATTGCCGATCTTCATCAGCCCCTCCATACGATTATCAATTACGATGGCCAATTCACGGGTAATGATGGTATACACTTTCGATGGGAAGAGCGATTAGTAGAGGAATATGTTCATTCCATCACACCCATTGGTGAGATTGAGACTGTGGAGAATCCATGGGATTTTTCAATGAAGATTGTGAGGGAATCATTTGCCCTGCATCAACAGATTTTGGATGCAGATACACAAGCAAGACAATTGCTTACAGAGGAACAAGCTAAAGCATTGGATTCCTATAACATTTTGGATTTTGAAAAACCATATTTAGACGTTTTATATAAAGAAACTGAATCTCTATTAAAGGATCGCATGGGCCGTGCCACGATTCGACTTGCATCCATATGGCAATATTGCTGGGAACAGGCCGGATCACCAGAATTGCCATGAGCCAAGGCCGATCCGCTTTATCTGTATCTGAAATAACTGCTCAGATCAAAGGGCAGATCGAATCACAATTTTCCCGCGTGTGGGTCCAGGGAGAAATTTCAAACTTTAAGCATCATTCCTCCGGTCATATGTATTTCACAGTGAAAGATGCGGGGGCCGAACTTCGCTGTGTCATGTTTCGAGGATTTAATCAATCCATCCACTTTAAACCGGAAGATGGGATGGATGTGTTTCTTCAAGGCAAAGTAACCGTATATGAACCAAGAGGTCAATACCAACTCATGGTCCAATTGATGGAGCCTGCAGGCATTGGTACATTATTTTTAGCATTCGAAGCCCTAAAGAAACAACTCCAATCCGAAGGGCTGTTTGATCCATCCCTGAAGAAACCAATACCGCCACTCCCGAAAAAAGTAGGGATTGTTACTTCAAGAACCGGTGCTGCATTCCAGGATATGACCAATGTTTTAGGTCGCCGCGCGCCTTATGTTGAAGTTGTATTACGACCTGCGTTGGTCCAAGGAGATGGCGCGGCGGCGGACATAATTTCGGGTATTCAAGAATTGATGAATACACCGGACATAGACACCATCATTATTGGTCGTGGTGGTGGTTCCTTAGAAGATTTATGGGCATTCAACGAAGAACAATTGGCACGGGCCATTCATGCTTGTCATATTCCCATTATTTCAGCCGTCGGCCATGAGACCGATGTAACCATCAGTGATATGGTGGCCGATTTAAGGGTACCGACCCCTTCAGCAGCGGCGGAAATGGTGGCGCCAAGTGTAGAAGACCTCCATGGCCAAATCAATCATTTTATGATTCAATTGGATCGATCCATAAAAACTCAACTGCACCGAATTTGGCAAAAAGTAGATCATTTGTCCGATCGCCATGCTTTACAGAATCCTCAGCAAAAATTGGACCGGCAAAATGAAAAACTGTCCATTTTACATCATGAATTATCTATGGCCATGACCCATATCATATCCTTGGCCAAAACCAAGCTCAAGGGGTTTGAAAAAGAATTATCCGTTTTGAGTCCATTTGATATTTTACATCGGGGATACAGCATTGGATTTACCCAAGACGGTCGCATCATTCGCAAAGCAGATGACGTGGAGGATGGGGACGCTTTTACCCTTAAAACGGGGAAAGGTGAATTTGAAGCAGAAAAGAAAAAGTCACGTGGTGACGAAGATTGAGAATCATTCATACTTGGATTAAATTAGCCTATGACTACAGATAAATCATTTGAATTTGAGACCGCCATGTCAGAATTGGAAAAAATTGTGACAGCATTAGAAGGGGAGAGCGAATCTCTAGAAAAAAGTTTATCCCTTTTTGAATCGGGGATGAAGCTCACCGATTCACTCCGATCCCATCTAGATGAAGCGGAACAGCGCATCCGTGTATTAACTGCAAATGCAGCGGAAGAAATTGAATCGGAATCTTAATGGCGAAACGGGTTAAAAAACCAAAATCCTTCGGTATTTGGGGGAATACAGATAAACCTCGATTTTGGGAATTGCTGGATCCCATTTTGAAATGGGCGAATGATTCCAATTTAACACCCTATATTACCACGCGCATTCAAGAACAAATGGAGATTGAACCATCCCATCCATTTGAAGTGATTGAATCAGCAGAAGATTTTTATAAAATTGATTTCCTATTAACCCTGGGCGGTGACGGTACCATGCTATCTGCTGCTCGAGCGGTGGGCCATCGAAAAACACCCATTTTGGGCATCCATTTAGGGGAGTTGGGATTTATGGCAGAAGTGACTGTGGATGACATGTTTGATCGATTAGATTTAGTCGCGAATGGTCAATACGGACTCCAAAACCGAATGGTCATAAAAGCAGAAATCATTAATGGAGATGGACCAAAAGTATTTTATGCTTTGAATGATTTTGTCATCGATCGGGGAAAATCACACCGTGTGATCAATATGCGCCTCTTGGCCAACGACCGATTCGTTTCTGATTATAAAGCAGATGGACTCATCTTCGCCACACCCACAGGATCTACTGCCTATTCCTTATCAGTCGGTGGCCCCATTGTGATGCCCCGCATGAAAGCCATTGTGGTGTCGCCCATTAGTCCACATACCTTATCGTTGCGGCCCATTGTACTGCCGGATGATCGCAGTTTAGAAATTCAATTTCCCGATGGTGGCGCCAAGGAGATCGATTTTGCTGTAGATGGTCAGGTGAGCGAATACTTGAATCCCCAATCTAAAATATTTATTCAAAAAGCCGGTTTCGATATTCGTATGATCGACTTTGATGATTCCAACTACTTCCATACCCTCCGCAGAAAAATGGGTTGGGGTAAAAGAGGAGAGTGACGCTTCGACTTCGCTCAGCGTGAGGATGGAAGATGGAGTGATGGAAGATACTTCACCTTTTATTTTACAGCTTTTCTTCCCTGTCAATTGCCAGTTGCACTTGCCGATAAAAGGCTAAGCGCTTCCTGCCGTGACCGCCACCCTGACTATCGGTCGCCTGTGGCCAGTTGCTGTTAGAAGCAATAATCAAATTTCTTTTCGGATCAATGAAAATACCTTGTCCGAAAATACCCCGCGCTGAAAAGGCCCCATCATTCAATGTCCACCATTGGTAGCCATAGCCATAACCAGGTTCATTTGTATTGATATGGTTGCCGGTTGCTTCTGCGACCCAATCGTTGGGTAGCACCGGATCGCCATTTATAATACCCTTACCCAATATAAATAACCCAAACCGTGCAAAATCTCGTGTGGAGGCTTGAATACAGCATCCGCTAATTTCATGGTCAGTATCTCCTAATAACCAACTTGCATCTTGTTCCATGCCAAATGGCTGCCAGATTTTCTGCGAAAGATAGGTCGATAAATTTTTCTTAGTCGCAGAACTGACCAATACGCCAATCAAATTCGTTTCACCTGTTTTATACACCCATTTTGTACCGGGCGCTGCCTCCCGTTTTAAATTTCGCATATAACTCACCGTCGCATCCATGCACGGTTCAGCTTTGTGATTATTAAACTTCGCCACATCCGATTGGGGATCACCATAATCTTCATTCCATTTCACGCCCGATGTCATGGTCAAAAGCTGCTTTATGGTGACATGGTCATAGACCGATCCTTTCAGGTCGGGAATATATGCTGATACCATATCGTTCACATTTTTAATAAAGCCATCCATGATTGCCACGCCAACCAATGTAGAGGTGATCGATTTTGCAACTGAGAAGCTTGTCCATCGTCCATCTGAACTGAAGTCCAGTCCATATTTTTCTAGCCGAATTTTTCCATCTTGCAGGATAATCAATCCTGCAGTACGCTGATCTTTCATATATGCATCCACATCCACACCAACATCCAGTGGTACGCCCATGGGCAAATGATGAATATTTTTACCCGCAGGAACCATTCGAGATTCTACAAGGATGGGCATACGGTCCATGGATCGGAAAGCGGCATCCCGCTGAGAAGTGGACCAAAACAGTACATCCGTATTGGTAGGCAAATGTAAAATAAGTCGACGTAAGTCCGGGTCAGCCTTTCCCCAAAATATGCCAAACCCTACGACAAACACTGCCAGAATAATGATTAACCAATTACGCATATGATCATTTTCCTATGTGGATTATGACTGCATTCGCCGATGCTGCCTCAGCATACAATCATTCATCACAACCAGCAATCCTGAATCTTCTGCCAGTTTTGCCGCTTCTTCATTGATTACATGATCTTGAAGCCACAATGCCTTGGCGCCAATTTCAATGGCTGCTTCTGCAATGGGTACCACATGTTCCGGGCGACGGAATACATCCACCACATCAACTTGATCTGGTATGTCTAATAGGGAGGGGTAGGATGTTAATCCGGCAATTTCATCATGACCGGGATTGACGGGAATGATATTGTACCCATTCTCCTGCATATACATGGATACATAATGGCTGGGCCGCTCCGGTTTGGGGCTCATGCCCACCACGGCGATGTTTTTAAATTTGAATATTTTTTGAAAAGTGTTGATTGTGTTCATGTGCTTATGTGGTTAAGTAGAATATACGCTAAGACATGAACACATTCACACCCTAACTCTCAAACAAATGAACACTTAGTTTCTTAAACCAATTCCCCATGACATAAGAGATGATTTTTGGATTTTCTTTTAATCGCCGAACAGAATACTCAAACCAGGCTTCTCCAAAGGGTACATAGACGCGGACTTTATATCCTTTGGCTTTCAGTTCCTCAAGTCGATTTCCCATGGGAACACCATATAACACCTGAAACTCAAACCGATCCGATGGAATGTTTTCAGATTCAATCAATGCTTCCAATCGGTCGATCAATGAAAGATCATGAGTGGCAAGGCAGGCATAACCGGATCCATTGAGTAATGCTTTCGTCATTTCCACATAGTTGTCATTAATGGCAGTGCGTTCCTGAATGGCAATGTCCGGAGATTCCTTATATATACCTTTGCAAATACGCAGATTAAGCAAGGGAGCGTCCAAATGCTTAATGTCATCCAAACTGCGAAATAGATAGGCTTGTATCACTGTCCCCATTCGATCATGAACGGCCAACGCACGCTTATAAATCTCAAATGTTTGTGTGGTATAGGGTGAGTTCTCCATATCAATGGTGACACCGACATTGTTGTCTTTGCCCACATCTGCCAGTGCCATCATATGGGCTTCGCCCAATGCATCATCCATCCCAAGTCCCAAGTGGGTCAGCTTTACAGAAATGGTACTGTCCAAATCATTTTCAGCAATGCACTGAATGACCTGAGTATAGGCATCCTTGATTTCATTGGCTTCATCCTTAGATTCTACAAATTCACCGAGGATATCCATAGTGGCTGCAAATCCGTCAGCATTCAATTGACGAACAATTTCTATGGCTTCATCCAGCGTTTCACCAGCCACGTAGGGCTTGGCAAATGGTCGTACAAACCATTTGGGGAAGAAGGGCATGAGGGCCGCTATGAATGAATTTATCCCTAACATTAGGCGGCGAATTTATGTCATCGAGCAGGGGAGCACCAATTGGAATTCATCCCAAACTTAATCATGGGAGAGTACCGACGGAAAAAATGTTCAAAAATTCATGAACTTTACCTTGACGAATCTCAAATTTAAATTCTAAATTCGCCGACTCTAAACGAGCCAAAAAATCGATGTATCGCGACTTCGGAACCATATTTATTTTCATCCTCATGGGCATTGTGCTGGTCTATGTGCCCTTGCTCATCCAAAAACTCGTTGCACCCAACAATCCCAATCCGGACAAACTAGCCACCTATGAATGTGGTGAAGAATCGGAAGGATCCGCATGGGTGCAGTTCAATATCCGTTTTTATGTGGTCGCACTTATTTTCCTTATTTTTGATGTAGAAGTTGTATTCCTTTTTCCTTGGGCTGTCGTTTTTAATGATCTCGGTATGCTCGCTTTTGTAGAAATGGCTATTTTCTTACTTATCCTTATGGTTGGCTTGGCATATGTATGGAAGCGCGCCGATCTGGATTGGGTCAAGTATAATGTAAAATATGGCCGTGGGCGATATGCCAGTTTGATTGAAAAACCCCAAACTTCACAGGATGCATAATGGGTGTATTAGAGAATAAATTTCAAGATAATGTAATTGTAGCCTCCCTAGATAAACTCTTGGGATGGGCGCGATCTACCTCACCATGGTATTTCCAGTTTGGATTGGCCTGCTGCGCGATTGAAATGATGGCATCTGCAGCCAGCCGACACGATCTGGAACGGATCGGTATGATGCCACGTTCATCACCCCGTCAAGCAGACGTCATGATTGTAGCGGGAACGGTCACCATGAAAATGGCCCTCCGTGTGAAAAAATTATATGAACAAATGGCCGATCCCAAATATGTCATCTCTATGGGAAGCTGTGCCACTAGCGGTGGCCCTTATTGGCAGCATGGATATCACGTATTGAAAGGTGTGGATTTGGTTGTACCTGTAGATGTGTATGTTCCCGGATGTCCGCCCCGCCCCGAAGCCTTGATTGAAGGCCTCCTAAAGCTGCAAGAAAAAATTCAAACTGAGCGTCCGCTCACCAGAAAAATTGCATGACATCAGCCGAAATTAAAGCGGCAATCGACAGCCAATATCCCGGCACGATTGTTGAAAGAGAAGATTTGGCCGACCATCAAGTTGAACTCAAGGGAGATCAATGGTTGGACATGGCCACTTTTCTAAAAAACGATCCCAACTTATCCTTTGATCAATTGGAGTGCCTCACCGGTGTAGATACAGGTGAAGATGGTCCATTAGAAACACGGTACAATCTCCACTCTATGGAGCATCGCCATAAAATTGAAGTAGTCATTAGCCATGATCGGGAAAATCCCAAAGTGGCATCCATCGAACAATTATGGCGAATTGGCGATTGGTTCGAGCGTGAAACATACGATATGTATGGTATTGTGTATGAAGGCCATCGGGATATGCGAAGAATTTTATGCCCCGATGATTGGGAAGGGTGGCCCTTGCGTAAAGATTATGAAGGCCAAGAATCCTATCATGGTATTGTGGTCCCCAAAATGAAGGAAGAAGACGGATGGGAGTAGTTAAAGGGGATCAAATGATCCTGAACATCGGGCCACAACACCCCAGTACCCACGGCGTGTTGCGACTTGAGGTCATGACCGATGGTGAAATTGTATCTGAAATTCGTCCCCATTTGGGTTATCTCCACCGTTGTTTCGAAAAGCATTCTGAAAATGTTACCTATGAACAGGTGATTCCTTTTACAGATCGATGTGATTACCTTGCAGCCATGAACTCCAACTTTGGTTATGTGGTGGCCATGGAAGAACTCATGGAAATCAAGGTGCCGGAACGTGTAGATTATATTCGCATCATCATGGGTGAGTTGAATCGAATCGCCAGCCATTTGTTGGCGTTGGGCGTTTACGGTTTGGATATTGGTGCATTTACACCATTCTTATATATGCTCCGCGATCGAGAACGAATCTTGGATATGTTTGAATATACCTGTGGTGCCCGTCTCCTATATAATTATATGTGGGTGGGCGGCGTCTCCCATGATTTACCCAAAGATTTTGAAAAGATTTGTATCGGATTCTTGGATTATTTCGAGCCACAAATTGAAGAATACAATAACCTCCTTACTTACAATAAGATTTTTGTAGAGCGGACCGCTGATGTGGGTGTTATCCCTGCCGATGTGGCCGTGAGTTATGGCGTGACCGGTCCGAATCTTCGTGGCTCCGGTGTGAAGTGGGATGTGCGGAAAGATGAACCCTATTCTATTTATGATCGATTTGAATTTGATGTGCCTGTAGGTGATGGTCACTTTGGTACCTTAGGTGATTGTTTTGACCGTTATTGGGTGCGGATGCTGGAAATTAAAGAAAGTGTTAAAATTTTACGTCAAGCATTAAAAGATATTCCCGGTGGTGACGTGCACCAGATGCTCCCAAAGAAAATTAGACCACCAAAAGGATCGGTCTATCGCCGGACAGAAAGTCCACGTGGCGACCTGGGTTATTATATTATGAGTGATGGCACACCTACACCTTATCGCGTAAAGATGCGATCGCCAGCATTTACTGCTTTATCCGTTCTGGATGAAGTATCTCGCGGTTGGATGATCTCAGATGTGATCGCCATTCTTGGTAGTTTAGATATTGTATTGGGAGAAATTGATCGATGACCGTTGATATGCTCATGGATTGGTTCGCCACCATTGGTGATTTCCCCATTCTTTCATTCTTGTTGGCAGTGGTTATCTCCGGTGTCCCTCTATTTCTGGTCATGGCATTGAATGCCATGGTGGCCGTCTATGTAGAGAGAAAAGTGTCAGCATTCATGATGGATCGTATTGGACCTATGGGGCAAGGGCCGGGACTTCATGCGGGTAAATGGGGACTCCTTCAAACAGCGGCTGATGCTGTAAAGCTGTTGGTGAAGGAAGATACAATCCCTGAAACCTCCGATAAATTGTTATTTAAAATGGCACCATTTATCATTTTTATTGGTGCATTCTTAGGGCTGGCAGCTGTGCCATTTAGTTCGGTGCTTCAAGTGGCCGATTTTAATGTGGGTGTTTTTTACATCATCGCTGTGGGTTCTATCGGTGTAATTGGCATCGTTATGGCGGGATGGGCATCCAATAATAAATGGTCACTCTACGGTGCCATGCGTTCTGCGGCTCAAATTATTTCTTATGAAATCCCTGCAGGATTATCCATTATTATTCCAATCATGATGGCGGGGACCATGAACCTTCAAGAAATGATTCATTTTCAAGAAGGAAATGTGTGGGGGATTCTTCCCAATTGGATCATTTTTAATAATCCATTTACCTTTATTGCATTCTTCATCTTTTTCATCAGCGCTGTGGCTGAAACGAATCGTACGCCTTTTGATATTCCCGAAGCTGAATCTGAATTGGTTGCCGGGTGGATGACCGAATATTCCGGTTTTCGCTGGGCTGTATTTTTCTTGAGTGAATATGCCAATATGTTGGTCGTGAGTGGATTGGCTGTGGCTGGTTTTCTCGGTGGATGGCAAAGTCCCATCCCCGGCATGTTTGATACGGGCGCGTGGGGTTTATTCTGGTTTATGAGTAAACTGATCTTCTTAATTTTTGTCATGATGTGGTTCCGCTGGACCTTCCCACGGTTGCGAGTGGATCAGCTCATGCATGTGTGTTGGAAAGTATTTATCCCCATCGCCATGTTTAACATTTTTGGTGTGGGTATTTGGAAATTGATATTCGGATAAACCATGTCTAAATATTTTGCAAACATATATGATACGGTAAACACGCTCTGGACAGGGATGCGTATTACCTGGCGTCATATGATGAATATTAAACGAGATAACGTCACCCTTCAATATCCGGAAGAGCGTTGGCCACGGCCGGAACGAAATATCGGTTTTGAGCATGAAGATTATAATGTGATCCGTTCTCGCCTCCATGTGGATATTGATGATTGTATTGGCTGTCTCAAATGCGAACGGGCCTGTCCGGTAGATTGTATTAAAATTGATACGATTAAAGCACCCACTCGTGGAGAAGATATTCCCGATGTGAAGCATACGGGTGAAACCTCTAATGGTACAAAAAAAGCCATGGTAGTGAGCCGATTCACCATTGATATGTCAGAATGTTGTTATTGCAATCTCTGTACCTATCCATGTCCAGAAGAATGTATTTTTATGGTCGGTGGACCCAACAGTTCGAAACACCCTATCGATTATGAATTTTCAGAATTTGACCGTACCGATTTGATTTACCAATTCGCGAAAAAATTAAGTCCCGAACAAAAAGATGGCCTTCAAAACCCCAAACCGGAAGCGGAAGCATAATGGCTGATATCGTATTCTGGATCATTGTTGGGATTACCATCGGCTCCGCCTTTATGGTGGTTCAAAGTAAAAGTCTTCTTTATTCCGCTTATGCACTGCTTTTCACATTTGTCGGTGTGACCGGACTCTATGTTTTCTTATGGGCAGATTTTCTAGCCGTCGTTCAAGTGGTGGTTTATGTGGGCGGTATTTTGGTTCTTATTATTTTTGGGATTATGCTCACCAATAAAATCACTTCAGTCAATATCAGCCATTCATCCATGCAAAAAAGTGCCGGCGCCATTGTGGTAGTGGGATTTTTGGCCGTACTGGGTTATATGGTGTTTAACACACCGTGGATTGAATTGGCCAATTCAGAGCCAGCCTCAACAGCTGAGCCCCTTGGTCATTTATTGATGATGGATTATTTATTGCCATTTGAAGCTGCATCACTGTTATTGTTAGGCGCCTTGATTGGTGCAACCACCTTATCCCGGAAGGAGAACTAATGGCCAGTTTATCTAGTTATCTCCTGGTGGGCGCAGTGTTATTCTCTCTTGGATTATACGGTGTGGTGACGCGTCGAAATGGTGTGGCCGTCCTCATGGGCGTAGAATTGATTTTGAATGCAGCCAATGTGAACTTTTTGGCCTTTGCCCGGTTTGGTGGAATGAATATGGCCGGCCATGTGTATGCATTATTCGTTATTGTGCTCGCAGCAGCAGAAGCGGCAGTTGCCTTGGCCATCATTATTAACATATTTAACAATTTTAATACCATTAATGTGGATGAAGTGAGTGAATTGAAACAATGATGACGGGCAATATCATTACGGACTTTAGTCTACTTATCCTCTTTTTGCCATTGGTGGCCTTTACCATCAATATCTTTTTTGGCAAACGCTTGCCCCGTCAGGGCGATTGGGTCTCAGTAGGTGCAATCCTCATCACATTGATTCTGTCTCTGAGCCTTCTCATCAATATGTTCATGAATTGGGATTCAAACTTTTCTCATGAAGCGAAAATGTCATGGATTGATTTGGGTGCGTTCAAAATTGAGCTTGGCTTTTGGGTAGATAACATTACCATCGTGATGCTGGTCGTGGTTTCTTTAATCTCAAGCATGACCCATATTTTCTCCTTAGAATATATGAAGGGTGATGTTCGATATAATCGGTACTACGCTTATTTGGGGCTTTTTACATTTTCCATGAATGGAATTGTCCTCGCCAATAACCTTATGTCTTTATACATCTTTTGGGAATTGGTGGGTGTTAGCTCCTATTTGTTGATTGGACATTGGTTTGAAAAGCATTCTGCTGCCGATGCAAGTAAAAAAGCATTTTTGACAAACAGGGTAGGGGATATTGGCTTTTTCATCGGTATCATGCTCATGTTTACCGCCATTGGCTCTTTTAATTTTCAGGAACTCTTCACAGGTGTTTCTCAAGGGATGATTGGCGGTACTTTACTGACGCTTGCAGGTGTTGGACTCTTTATGGGTGCCGTCGGTAAATCGTCTCAATTTCCACTCCATATTTGGCTACCCGATGCTATGGAAGGTCCCACACCTGTATCTGCATTGATGCATGCGGCCACCATGGTTGCGGCCGGTGTTTATTTAACGGTTAGATTATTCCCATTATTCTCACCGGAAGCATTGACCATCATTGCATATGTGGGTGGATTTACAGCTTTATTCGCCGCATCTATAGCTATCACCCAAAATGATATTAAAAAAGTGTTGGCCTATTCAACCGTCTCCCAGTTGGGATATATGATTTTGGCTGTCGGTGTTGGCAATTATGTAGCCGCATTTTTTCACCTCTTGACCCATGCCATGTTTAAAGCGTGTTTATTTTATGGCTCCGGTTCAGTCATCCATGCCATGCACCATTCGCTTCATGATTTACACGACCATGATACGGACCCACAGGATATGCGAAATATGGGTGGATTTAAGTCGAAGATGCCCATTACCAATTGGACCATGACCATTGCCACATTGGCCATTGCTGGTGTACCATTCTTCTCAGGATTTTTATCGAAGGATGCCATCCTTGCAGGTACATTGGCATACGTCCAACACCATCCACAACATGTCTTATTGGCTGTGTTTGGGTTCGGTGCCGCCGCCATTACAGCATTCTATATGTTTAGGTTGATCTTCATGACATTCCATGGAGAACCAAAAATGCCAAAGGTATTTGAAGGCATTCATGAATCCCCCAAAGTGATGACATTTCCGCTGGTCTTATTGGCGGGATTAAGTTTCTTCCTGTTTTACACCCTCCCATATTTTAACCCATTTTCAGATCATGGTTGGTTTACAGAATTAATTAAAGCGACCAATTCAGTGGTGCCGGGGAATCCCACTGCGGCAGAAATTTATGAGGGCGTCCACCATGCGCACTATTTGGCCATGGGATTATCCTTGGCCGTAGCTGCATTGGGTATTGGATTGTCATATCTCATGTATATGAAACAAAAATTATCTCCAGAAGCCTGGGCCGGTAAAATGGGCTTCTTATACAAATTGTCGTTGAATAAATATTATTTTGACGAAAACTATAACCGATTCCTTTATCAACCCTTTTTGAAATTATCCCGAGCCGTGGCCTACGTGGACTGGGATCTCTATGACAAATATTTCATCAATGGGTTTGGCAGAGTGACCAATGTATTATCCAGATTGACAGGTAGAATGGACTATGACGGATTGGATCAAACGCTGGTTGATGGTGTAGGTCGAAGCGCTCAAGGACTTGGAAAACAACTTAAAAAGGTACAGACTGGTCGGTTGCAGAACTATATGCTGTTCGCACTGATTGGCGTCATTATCATCCTGATTGTTCAGGCGATATAGCGATTTCATAAAGGGCTAAGTATGAATCATTTACTCAGTTGGATCATTTGGCTTCCCATTATCGGTATGGTGGCGATTGCTTTTGTTCCTCGAGACAAATCGGAGTTGATCAAACAGATCGCTGCGGCTGTTTCTGGGATTCAATTGCTTTTGGCTATTTACCTCTGGCAAATTTTTGATGCCAGCAATGGAACTTTCCAATTCATGGAAAGGGCAGAATGGATTCCTTCATTTAACATTACATACATTTTGGGTGTAGACGGTCTCAGTCTGCCCATGGTATTCCTCATGGCTTTGATCGGCTTCATTGGTGTATTCGTCAGTTGGAACATCAATAAAGCAGTGAAAGGTTATTTTTCTCTCTTCCTGTTGTTGAATACGGGTGTCATGGGTGTCTTCTTGGCGCTGGACTTCTTCCTGTTCTATATCTTCTGGGAAGTGATGTTACTCCCCATGTATTTCTTGATTGGCATGTGGGGTGGACCGCAGCGTGAATATGCGGCCATTAAATTCTTTATCTACACCTTAGCCGGTTCTGTCTTAATGCTTATCGCAATCTTAGCCCTGTATTTTACTTGCGGTAATACTTTCGATATGCTGGTCCTCATGGAAACAGCCCCAACAGCACTGAATGGTATGCTGTGGTGGGGGATGAGTGCCATCAAGGTTATTTGGGTACTTCTATTTATTGGTTTTGCCATTAAGGTACCTGTATTCCCATTCCATACTTGGTTGCCCTTGGCCCACGTAGAAGCACCCACAGCCATCTCAGTAATTTTGGCTGGTGTTTTATTGAAATTGGGTGTCTATGGTATTCTAAGAATTAATTATACCATGCTGCCGGATGGTGTATTCTGGTTTGCCGGCGCATTGGCCGTACTTGGATTAATCAATGTAATCTGGGGCGCCATGTGTGCATTGGCCCAAAAGGATTTGAAGAAGCTGGTGGCCTATTCTTCGGTTAACCATATGGGATATACCCTATTGGGAATGGCTGCTGTGATTGCCGCAGCTGGCATGAATGGTGACAACCTCATCAGCGCACAGGCCGGTGTAGGTGGTGCTGTATTTCAAATGTTTAACCACGGTACCATTTCTGCCATGCTCTTTATTTTGGTGGGTGTTATTTATGATCGAGCCCACCATAGAGATATTGAAGGATTTGGCGGATTGGCTTCCCAAATGCCTGTCTATACAGCATTTGTGGCGGTCGCATTTTTTGCAGGCCTCGGATTGCCTGGGTTCAGTGGTTTCGTCAGTGAAGCCATGATCTTTATTGGTGCATTCCCAATCTTTAAAACGATTGTTATTATTTCGACGCTGGGGATTCTATTGAACGCAGCCTATTTCCTCTGGGCTTTCCAGCGGATGTTCTTTGGTCCAGCCAACGAAAAATATAATGATTTGCCTGAGATCAATAAGCGGGAATTATTCACGGTGATTCCTTTAGCAGTCATTACCTTGATTTTGGGTGTGTATCCACGTCCGTTCTTAGATCTGGTAGCAGCGACGCTAAATGTTTTGATTGAATCTGTTGTTTCTTTTGGCGGACTTGCAGCAGCAAGTATGTAGGCATACTGGATGAGTAATCTCAATAGTCTAACCCATTTTTGGCCGGAACTTATTCTGACCGTCACTGTTTTGGTGGCCATTATAGCGGATCTCATTTATCGTAAAGAAGATTCCTTTAAGGTCGCTTGGTGGGTTCTTGGCGGATTGGCTTTGACCTTATTCGCTGTACGGATGAGCGGTGGTGCACTTTCGGGATTGTTCATGGGTACGATTGCCATGGATCCTTTTGCCAATTTCTTTAAGGTGTTGGTGCTCATATCCACGACATTTGTGATTCTTATGAGTTTTGATAGCGCTGATTTGAAGGGCTATCGCGTGGGTGAATATTTTTCCATCTTGGCCATTATGGCTTTTGGATTATTCCTCATGGCTTCAGCCATCGACGTAATTATGGTCTATTTGGCCATTGAGATTGTATCCATTATGTCCTTCTTTTTGGCTGGATATTTAAAGAAAAACCAGAGCAGTAATGAAGCATCATTAAAATATGTAATCTATGGTGCCTTCTCATCAGGCATCATGCTGTATGGTCTCAGTCTATTATTCGGATTGACAGGTACTACCAAATTTTTTGAAATGCGTGAAGCCATAGCCCAATTGGGTCCCGATGCGAATTTGGCATTGATCCTATCTGCTGTATTTATTTTGGTCGGGTTCGGATATAAAATTTCTGCAGTCCCATTCCATTTCTGGACGCCGGATGTCTATGAAGGATCGCCCACTACCATTACGGCTTATTTATCTGTGGCACCCAAAGCGGCCGGTTTTGCCATGCTGATTCGGTTTTTTAATCAAGTCTTTGGGGACGGGGCACCATTGGGTAGCGATGCATGGACAGCACTGAATAATGTTCCTTGGCCTCAACTGGTGGCTGTATTGGCTGCTGCCACAATGACGGTGGGGAATTTAGTGGCCATTCAGCAATCGAGTGTCAAACGAATGCTGGCTTATTCCAGTATTGCCCATGCGGGATATATGATGATGGCATTGCCCCTCATGACCCAATCCGGTGTCTATGGCATTATGATCTACCTCCTCATGTATCTATTTATGAATTTGGGTGCATTTTATGTGGTGATTTACGTCCAAGGAAAAATTGGTGGAGAATCATTTGACGATTATAATGGCCTGGGATGGCGGATGCCATTTGTGGCCGGTGTCATGACATTATTTATGGTTGCATTAACCGGTTTGCCGCCCACAGCAGGTTTTATCGGAAAATTTTATATTTTTGCCGCAGTAATTGAAGCGGGCTCTCAATACTATTGGCTGGCCTTTGTCGGTGTCGTCAATAGTGTGATTTCACTATATTATTATATCCGTGTGGTTAAACATATGTATTTGAGTGGTGACCGCAGTGATTCAATATCCATGCCAACTTCTAACTTAACGACAGTCATTTTGATTGCATTGGCCATCCCCACATTTGTATTTGGATGGTACTTTAGTGATGTGGCTGATTGGATACACAATTCCCTGGTTATTTTTCAGGGGATGTAGTTTAACGGTTATGGGGACAATCGTTGGCTGATTTATATATAAAAAGAGGACATAATATCCAAATCGCCGGGACACCGGTGAAAGAAGTGGTCAAAGCCAAAACACCATCTTCAGTTGCAATCCTCCCGACAGATTTTCGAGGGGTAAAACCCAAACTGCTGGTGAAAGAAGGGGATACAGTCAAGATTGGATCACCATTATTTCATTGTAAATCGAACCCTTCCATTACATGGCCATCGCCCGGAGGCGGTACGGTTAAGTCCATTCAATACGGTCCACGGCGGGTCATTGAAAAAATTGAAATTGAACTCAGTGATTCAGAAGAATCAGAATCATATCCATCTTTCCGATTTAATGAAATATCTGGGCTCAATAGAGTTGAAATATTAGATGCCCTACAAAAAGGAAATTTATTCCCCTTTATTCGCCAACGGCCATTCAATAAAGTTGCCGATCCCAATACCACGCCCAGAGATATTTTTATTTCGGGTTGGAATACGGCCCCGTTATCTGTAGATCTCGATTTAGCATTACGTCGTCGTTTGTCACCATTTCAAGCGGGCATTAATGCATTACAAAAATTGACCGATGGTGACGTCCATTTATCTTATAATGAGAATTCTGTTTCCGATACACTTCTTGAAGTAGAACATGTAAAAAAACATTCATTGCAGGGTCCTCATCCTGCCGGCAATGTTGGGATCCAAATTCATCACGTTGCACCTTTGGGGTTGACCGACCTTGTTTGGACAGTCAATGCACAGGATGTGGTTCGAATTGGTAATTTTTTACTCACAGGTAAATTAGATACAACTTTATTTGCAACTGTTGGCGGCCCCAGTGTGACATCACCTACCCATGTAAAAACCCGGATGGGTGTACAAATGAGCACCCTAACTGAAGAACGATTATCCGAAGGTAATCATCGCATTATTTCCGGTGATGTACTGACAGGAAAAACTACTGATCAAAATGGATTTTTAGGTTTCTATCATTCCACTGTTTCTGTTCTGCCTGAAGGGGGCGACAGAGAATTTATGGGTATGCTCAGACCTGGTTCCTCAAAAACACGTTATAGCTTAACCAATGCATTCCTTGGGTTTGCCAAAGATAAATTCAATTTTACTACATTGAATAATGGTAGCGAGCGTTACATGGTGCCCATCAATGCATGGGAAGATGTTTTGCCCATGGATATATTACCCAACGCGCTATACCGTGCCATCCTTGCCCAAGACATTGAAGAAATGGAACAATTGGGCATCATGGAATGTGATGAAGAAGATTTTGCACTGTGTTCATTTGCATGCCCAAGTAAAATAGACGTTGGGGGTACAATTCGCGACGGTCTCGACCTCATGGAGAAGGAGGGATAAATGATTAAATTTCTCCATAAGACATTAGACAAGTACCGTGATCATTTTGAGCCTGGCGGAAAGCTCGAAAAATTTTATACGATTTTTGAAGCCACGGATACCATTTTATTTAGTACGGATGAAGTGACCAAATCCGGTCCTCATATTAAAGACAGTATCGATACAAAAAGAGTCATGATTCTTGTGGTGGTTGCTCTTCTTCCACTATACATTTTTGGCGCCATAAATGTGGGATTTCAAAATGCCATTGCCATGGGCCTTGAGCGCACCAATGGGGAAAACTTTTGGTTTGGGATAAATCAAATTTTGCCCATCATTATGATCACATTTATGACCGGTGCGGTATGGGAATTATTATTCGCTGTTGTGCGAAAGCATCCCGTCAGTGAAGGATTCTTGGTTACCTGTGCGTTAATCCCGTTGGTCATGCCGCCTTCCATCCCATTATGGCAAGTATCAATGGCCACCACCTTTGGCATCGTGATCGGTAAAGAAATTTTCGGTGGTGTGGGAATGAACATTTTTAACCCGGCACTGGTGGCTCGTGCATTTTTGTTTTTCACGTATCCAGCACGAATTTCTGGTGATAAAGTTTGGGTTGCCGGTCCGGATGGTTATTCAGGGGCAACTGCCTTGGCCGTTCCGGCTGCAGAAGTAGGGCAAAATGCACAATCCTTACTTGAAGGTGTGACCCAATTTGATTACAGTTGGTGGAATATGTTCATGGGCTGGATTCCCGGATCCATTGGTGAAACCAATAAAATATTGATTATACTCGGGGCATTATTTTTGGTCATTACAAAAATCGCCAATTGGCGTGTCATGGTGGGATCCCTTCTCGGATTGGTGGGTATGGCCACTATAACCAATTTACTGGCACCATTTTCTACAAATACGATGCTCAGTTTACCTGCCCATTATCATTTGGTCATGGGTGGCTTTTTATTTGGCATGGCCTTCATGGCCACTGAGCCTGTCACAGGCTGTCATACCAATCAGGGTCGGTGGGTATATGGCATCCTTTTTGGTATGTTGACCGTCATTGTACGCTCCATTAATCCGGCTTATCCCGAAGGAACCATGCTGGCTATCCTGCTCTTGAATGCATTTGCGCCGTTGATCGATTGGTTTGTGGTACAGGGCAATATTAAACGAAGAATGGCACGGTATGCGCAGTAATTCCTATACACTTGGATTCACGGCTTCTGTGACTATTGTCCTGGGATTTTTATTATCCTTGGCTGCATCTGCGTTGAAGGAACAACAAGACCTCAATGTGCAGATTGATAAAAAGAAAAATATTCTTAGATCTTTGGATTTTGCCCCCTCAGAAGAGAGTCCATGGACGCCCGAAACCGTGCAGACAATTTTTGATGATTATATTTCCAGTATTGTATTAGATCCCAATGGTACGATCGTTTCAAATACAACCGCAGATGATATCCAAGATGGGGCAGCACTCCATCCTGTATTTATCAAGACTATGAATGGTGTGGTAGATGGATACGCTATTCCTATTTCGGGGAAAGGACTTTGGTCCACACTTTACGGTTATTTTGCTGTGGAATCAGATGGCGCTACGGCCAAAGGCATTACCTTTTATAAGCATGGCGAAACACCGGGATTGGGTGGTGAAGTTGAAAAACCATGGTTCCAAAATAATTATAAAGGGAAACGGTTTATCGATGGAGATGGCAACTTAATCGGTATCCAATCTATTAAAGGTGCTGTAGATGCTTCGGATGATGAAGCATATCACAAGGTTGATGGCATTTCTGGTGCCACCATGACAACCAAAGGATTGAATCAATTCTTATTGGATGATTTGAAAATATATGAACCATTCTTCCAGCGGATTCGTGCGGGGGAAAGGGTTAATTAGCCATGCTGAATAAAAAATCAAAAGCGGCACTCACGGATCCACTCATGAATAATAATCCCATTACCCTTCAGGTATTGGGTATTTGTTCTGCCTTGGCGGTTACAGTGAAAATGGATACTGCTGTTGTGATGACCTTGGCCGTTATCGCCGTAATGTCTGTATCTAATACGGTCATTGCATTATTGCGGAATTTAATTCCTTCCAAAGTGAGGATTATTGTGCAGTTGGCCGTGATTGCATCCTTGGTGATTTTGACTGACCAAGTATTGAAGGCATTTATGTATGATATCAGTAAACAGCTTTCCGTATTTGTGGGATTGATTATCACCAATTGTATTGTCATGGGAAGAGCCGAAGCATTTGCCATGCAAAACGGTCCATGGCGTTCATTCTTGGATGGATTTGGAAATGCATTGGGCTATGGCATGATTCTGATTGCTGTTGCATTCTTTCGTGAGCTATTGGGTAGTGGCACTTTATTCGGTTTTCAAATGATCCCCGATGCCCTTTATGCTGCCGGTTATGAAAATATGGGCATCATGGTATTGAGTCCCGGAGCGTTTATTATATTGGGACTCATTGTTTGGGTCCAACGGATCGCAGCAAATATAGAGGAGGACTAAGATATGGAACATTATATTAGCCTCATCACCAAAGCCGTATTTGTTGAAAATATTTTATTGGCATACTTCCTTGGTATGTGCTCATTTTTGGCCATCTCGAAAAAAGTGGATACGTCTATCGGTTTGGGTTTTGCCGTTATATTTGTATTAACCATTACGGCCCCTGCCAATTGGGCAATTCATCATTATTTTCTGCAAAAAGGCGCCTTAGCCTGGGCAGGATTCCCCGATGTGGATTTAAGTTTTCTAAACTTTATTGTCTTTATAGCAGTCATCGCCGCCATGGTTCAGTTGGTTGAAATGATTCTGGATAAATTTTCACCCACTCTTTATCATAATTTGGGCATCTTTTTACCCCTCATCGCTGTTAACTGCTCTATCCTGGGCGGATCATTATTTTTGGTGGAACGGGATTATACATTTTTAGAATCAACTGTTTTTGGATTTGGCTCCGGTATCGGTTGGTTCTTGGCGATTGCATCCATGGCGTCCATTCGCTATCGCCTCCGATACTCAAATGTGCCGGCAAAATTACGGGGTTTGGGAATTACCATGCTCCTCACCGGATTGCTTTCTATGGCCTTTATGGCATTTTCAGGGATTGATTTATAATGACACTGACCATCCTTAGTATCGCTGTATTTACCGGTGTCATCCTTATGTTGGTATTGATTCTAAATTTTGCTGAATCCAAATTGCTGCCTCAAGGGGATGTGACTATACAGATTAATGGCGATGGAGATAAAGCCATTACCACCCGCCCCGGAGCAACACTTTTATCTGCATTGGCAGGCCAAAGTATTTTCTTGCCCTCTGCTTGCGGTGGCGGCGGGACATGCGCCATGTGTAAATGTCAGGTGAACGCAGGTGGCGGCGATATACTACCCACAGAAACGGGCCATATTAATCGAAAAGAAGCGAAAGACAATTGGCGATTGGCATGTCAGGTCAAGATTAAAGAAGACATGGACATTCATGTGCCGGATGAAATTTTCAATATTCGAAAATGGGAATGTACCGTTCGCTCCAATGAAAATGTAGCCACCTTTATAAAAGAATTGGTGTTGGAACTTCCTGAAGGTGAGATCCTTGATTTTAAAGCGGGTGGATATATCCAAATTGATATTCCCGAATACCATAATCTGAGTTTTAAAGAATTTGATATTGAAGAGGAGTACCATCCCGATTGGGATAAATTTAAAATTTGGGATGTGGTCGCCAATAATGAAGAAGATTGTTTCCGTGCATATTCAATGGCCAATCACCCTGCTGAAGGTAATATTGTGATGCTCAATGTGCGGATTGCCACACCGCCGCCTGCATTGTGGAATGATGTGCCACCGGGGATTGCATCCTCATATATTTTCAATTTAAAACCGGGGGACAAGGTAACAATCTCCGGTCCATTCGGGGAATTTTTCGCCAAAGATTCGGATCGTGAAATGGTCTATATCGGCGGTGGTGCTGGGATGGCACCCATGCGAAGTCATCTTTTCGATTTATTAGATACACAACGTACCCAGCGAAAAATTACCTTTTTCTATGGTGCTCGATCTGTACGGGAAATGTTTTATGATGAACATTTTAAAAAATTAGCGGAAGAATTTCCCAACTTCACCTATCACGTGGCTTTATCTGAACCGCAACCGGAAGATAATTGGGAAGGCCCCACAGGGTTTATCCATCAAGCGGCACATGAGATATATCTGAAAGATCATGAAGATCCAACAGAAATTGAATATTACATGTGCGGTCCGCCCATGATGATCGATGCGGTGGATAAAATGCTATATGATTTGGGTGTAGAGCAGGAAATGATCGATTATGATAAATTTGGCTAAACCCAAATCCATCCAAAAATTTATGAAAGCCCAACTGCTGTTGGGCTTTTTGTTTCTTATAGGATTAAACGGATGTGAACGAACCGTCCCCTATTTCGATATCAAAGGAAATACCATGGGGACGACCTATACGATTCGAATTGTAAACGTGGGTGGCAGTGCAATTCAGGGTGATCTGCTGCAAGCCGGTATTGATTCTATTTTGTACGCCATTGATGATCAAATGTCTACTTATAAGATGAATAGTGAAATTTCATTATTTAATCAAATGCCAGAAAATGCTGTCATCAATATATCTGCCGGTTTTGAAGAAGTAATAAGGCGATCTATTTATTGGGGTGAAGTGACCTCAGGTGCATTTGACATTTCAGTGTTGCCGTCCGTTCTATTATGGCGACAAGGCGAATTGGATCGAGAATATGAAGACGTTTGGGAGCCACCGACCGATTTAGATGTGGTCCTTCGATTAATGAAGGTGGGGTATGAAAAAATTAATTTAAACCAACGGAATTTGGTCAAGGCATTTAAGGGGCAAATGATTGATGTAAATGCCATCGCAAAAGGATGGGGCGTTGATCAATTATATGATTTTTTGATTGAAAATGGATTGAATCGATTCATGGTTGAAATTGGTGGCGAAGTGCGGACCATAGGCAAAAACAATAAAGGGAAGTTGTGGCGGATTGGTATTGACACACCTACGGCCGGATCAATGCCAGGAGAAGATATCTATGCCATTACATCTTTGAAAGATCAAGCCATGGCCACTTCTGGAAATTATCGAAATTTTTATGAATTTGAAGGTGCACTCTATTCTCATATCGTTGATCCCAGAACCGGTGCTGCGCTTCAATCGAATATTGCATCCGTGACCGTCATTGGTCCGAATTGTATGGATGCAGATGCATTGGCCACTGCATTAAATGTGATGACAGTGGACGAAGGAAAAACATTGGTAGAATCCTTAGAAGGATTCGAAGCCTATTGGATTATAAACGAAGGGGAAGAGGAACTGTCATCCGTAGCATCATCAGGGATGCCAATTAACTAATCCCCCATTTTATCCATTTCTTTTTTAATCATATCATCCATGAGGGCCGTATTGTTCCCGATTAAAAATACATTTAATCCATGGAAAAATACACCGATACCCCAGCCACAAACAGGCCAGATATACCAATCATACCCCGGTGATGTATTTTGATTAATGAAATATAGAAACGTACATACGACCACATAAGTTGCAATGTGGCAGTAGAAATCCATTTTATCTTTTACCCGTTGTCGGGCCTTTTCATATTTGGAATTTTCATTCATGATGGTACCTCCGGTTGTTGAGAAGGATCGTCGCAAGTGCCCCCCTTAAGACAAACACAATCACTGGCCACACCACCACAGGATCCTTGAAGCGGTTTATTATTAAAGATGATACCCACAGACATCCCTAAGATGGCCAATGCGATCACCACAATTGTAAGGAGTAAATCCATACTTTAAATTAAATCGAAAGGAAGATATAAATCTCCTATCAATAATTTGGACGTAATCCCTTTAGCCATTAATTTCCGGCTCTTTTGAGCAGGGGAAATCCATAAATAAAACATATCAAATCATGAAAAAACTCACACTATTATTATTCATCTTTTCAAGTATGGCATTTGCCGCAGGTGGCGGTGCGCCCCATTTGGATGGGGCAGATTTATCCATTTATTGGGTAATTCCATTTGCAGGCATATTATTATCCATCGCTGTTTTTCCATTGGTGGCGCCTCATTTTTGGCACCAGCATTTTGGAAAAATTTCCGCATTTTGGGCAGTGTTGCTCATTGTGCCATTTTTATTCAAGGCCGGATTTTCAATCACCTTATATGAATTGCTTCATGTGGGTTTGTTAGAATACGTCCCCTTCATTATTCTCCTTCTGTCATTATTCACCATTTCTGGTGGTGTTCAGCTTACAGGATCACTTGTTGGAAAACCCATCGTCAATACCGGTGTCATTTTTATTGGTACAGTTTTGGCCAGTTGGATGGGAACGACCGGTGCCGCCATGTTGCTCATTCGACCTTTAATTCGTGCCAATAAGGATCGTGAGAAAAAGGTTCATGTTATTGTATTTTTCATTTTTCTCGTTGCCAATATTGGCGGGTCTCTAACGCCACTTGGTGATCCACCACTGTTTCTGGGATTTCTGAAGGGTGTCGATTTCTTTTGGACCACATCGGCCATGTTTGTACCCATGTTATTTTTGATGGCATGTCTATTGGCTATATTTTTTGCATTGGATACCTATCTTTACAATAAAGAATCTTCTCATCCGGTGCCCGATTCACCTGAAAAATTGGGTTTTAAAGGCTCATTTAATCTCATTCTATTGTTGGGTGTGATTGGGGGTGTATTATTGAGTGGGTTTTGGCGGCCGCATATTTCATTTGAGGTTTATCATGTCCATTTGGAATTGCAAAATATTGTCCGCGATGTGCTGTTGCTTGTCCTCACCGTTGCCAGTTGGAAGATGACCAGTCAAACCATTCGAAAGGCGAATGAATACACGTGGTTCCCCATTGTGGAAGTCGCCAAGTTATTTGCGGGAATATTTATTACCATCATTCCTGCCATTGCCATTTTAAAAGCGGGTGCTGACGGTGCTTTATCGGCCATTATCAGTTCTGTATCTAACGAGGCTGGACCTATCAATTATATGTATTTTTGGGCCACGGGGATTCTTTCAAGTTTTCTGGATAATGCACCAACCTATTTGGTGTTCTTCAATACGGCCGGGGGTGATCCCTCCGTATTAATGGGTGATTTGAGTCAAACATTGTTGGCCATTTCTGCCGGTGCCGTTTTCATGGGTGCCAATACCTATATCGGTAATGCACCGAATTTCATGGTGAAATCCATCTCAGAATCATCGGGTATTGAAATGCCTTCATTTTTTGGATATTTATTCAAATGGTCCGTACCGATTTTGATGCCATTATTTGTCTTGGTCAGTTTCATCTTTTTCTAAAAAATGAGAATATCCAAGGTCACAACCAAAACGGGTGATAAGGGTGAAACTGGGATGGGCGATGGTAAACGTGTTTCCAAAGATCATCCTGCCATGGTTTTTCAAGGGGACTTGGATGAATTAAATTCCCATTTAGGCTTGGCCTTGGCCGCTGGTGAAGATCAAAAATGGATTGAAGCGTTAACATCCATTCAGCAGGATATTTTTAATATGGGTGGTGAAGCATCCATGCCCGAAACGGAATTATCTTTATTGGATGAAAGCCGAATTGGCGTATTAGAAGCATCCATCGAAAAAATGAATAGTGAACTGCCACCGTTAAAAGAATTTATTTTGCCCGGTGGTGATGATTTTTGTGCACGTCTCCATGTGGCCCGTTCAGTCTGTCGCCGTGCAGAACGATCCTGTGTTACATTAATGAACAGTGGTATGGATGTAAAATTCTGGCTTCAATATCTGAATCGCCTCAGTGACTATCTCTTTGTTTTGGTGCGGTACGCTAACCAAAAAAATGATGGTAGTGAAGCATTATGGGATCGGGAAAAATAATTCGCAATTCCTGTTCGATAGTTAGATAAAATCACTCAAATATCCCTAAATTCCCGGTCTTCTAAACATCATGTTAGACTGGAAATCATTACATAAAACAATCAATGGTGTGGACAGGATAATTCTTTCCACCCATGAAAATCCTGACGGCGATGGGCTCGGCAGTGCTTATGCCATGTATCATTATCTGAAAAGTCAGGGAAAAGATTGTCGGTTTATCCATATTTCTGACCTCCCTTTTGAATATGAATTTTTAAACACCAATGATGTCATTGAAACGTTTAGCGCCGATCAGCATACAGATTGGATAGCCAATGCGGAATTGGCATTGATTTTTGATGTGGGTGACTATCGCCGTATGCGGCAAATTGGTGATGTATTAGAATCTAATAAAATTCATGTAGTCAACATTGATCATCATCCTGATTTGAGCGATGGTCGATTTGCAGAAAATTATATCGATATTGAAGCAGCTGCCACAGGTGAAATGGTTTACGATTTTATGGTGGCCAATGATATTGAGCTAACGAAAGAAATTGCGGATGGTATTTATACCGGTGTAATGACAGATACAGGATCGTTTTGCTATAGCAATACCAATCAAAAATGTCACCAAATTGCCATGGATTGTATTGGTGCCGGTGTGAATACATCGGCTATATATCAGTCCGTATATGAAAGCAGTTCAAAAGGGCGCGTGGCATTATTGGGACTTATTCTAAACAATTTGAATTATAATGAAACAGGTGAATTGGCTTGGTTCACCATTAATCAATCCATGATGGATGAAGCGGGCGCCTCTAAAAAAGATGTGGATGGATTTACTGATTTTGTCCGGACAATCCGGGGTGTAGAAGTGGCGGTAATGGTATTTGAAAATTCAGAAGATTCATGCCGAATTAATTTCAGATCTAAAGGAAAATATATAATTAATGGTATTGCCAAAGCCATGGGTGGCGGTGGTCATCAATTGGCTGCAGGTGCCGTGGCGAAAGGATCTTTGGATGAAGTGCTACCAAAAGTATTATCCGAAACACAGGCAGCGCTTGCGAACCAGAATGGACATCCGGAATGAAAATTCTTTTAGCAAAAGATGCCGGTTATTGTTTTGGGGTACGTGATGCAGTGGATTTAGCCTACGAGACGGCAGAAAAGCATGGTGATGTGTATATGCTTGGCCATATTGTTCATAATGAAAATGTGGTGAATGCATTGGATACGGCCGGCGCAAAAGTGGTAGACACATTGGATGAAGTTCCGGATGGGAAGCCCATTCTTTTCCGTGCCCATGGTACAGCTGTAGATACCTGGGGTGATGCCCAATCAAAAGAAATGAATATCGTGGATGCCACTTGCCCATTGGTGTGGGAAATCCATGAAGAAGTCAAAAAATTGGAATCAGAAGGGCGAAAAATTATTATTGTCGGTGATCATGGCCACGATGAAGTGGTGGGCATAGCCAGTCAAGTAAAAGACCCCATCATTGTTGCGACTCCGGAGGAAGCCCAGGCACTGCGAAAAACAAAACGGGCAGGTGTGGTGAGTCAATCCACCCAAACGATTGAAAACGTTCAGGAAATTATTAATATAATTATGACCAAAGTATTTGACCTTCGGTTTGTAAATACCATTTGTTTTCCCACAAAACGGAACCAAACACAAATAAAAGAATTGGCAAAGCAGTGCGATGTGATGATTGTGATTGGTTCTTTTACAAGCGCCAATTCGAAACGCTTAACTGCCTTAGCAAAAGAGCGAAATAAAAATTCATTCCAAGTTACCTGCGCTGATGACATAAAAGACAATTGGCTAAAAGGTGCAGAAGTTGTTGGTGTATCTGCAGGCGCGAGTACACCGGATAATATCATTGATGAAGTGTTAACCAAAATTAAAGAAATTGGGAACGTCCCAGAGGAGATTGTTTATGGCTGATAAAGGATCATTCGAAGTTAAAGTCGGTTTGGCCGAAATGTTAAAAGGTGGCGTCATCATGGATGTGATGAATGCGGACCAAGCAAAAATTGCTGAAGATGCAGGTGCGGTAGCTGTGATGGCTTTGGAGCGAATTCCTGCACTCATCAGAGAAGAGGGTGGTATTGCACGTGCAAGTGATCCTCAAATGATTAAGGATATTCAAAAAGTGGTATCCATTCCGGTGATGGCAAAAGTGCGAATTGGCCATTTTGCTGAAGCGCAAATTCTGGAAGCATTGGAAGTAGATTTCGTAGATGAAAGTGAAGTGCTGACCCCTGCCGACGAACATAATCATATTTGGAAACACGATTTTAAAGTTCCCTTTGTATGTGGTTGCCGGAATTTAGGTGAAGCCCTTCGTCGAATCGGAGAAGGTGCAGCTATGATCCGAACGAAGGGTGAAGCGGGCAGCGGTAATATTGTTGAAGCGGTGCGTCATATGCGTCAAGTCCAAAGTGATATGAAAAAATTAACCGTTATGGATCAGGATGAACTCATGGCTGCTGCAAAAGATATGGGTGCCCCATTTGCCTTAGTCCAACAAGTGGCCAAATTAGGGAAACTGCCCGTACCAAATTTTGCTGCAGGCGGTGTGGCAACCCCTGCAGATGCATCATTAATGATGCAATTGGGCGCAGAAACTGTGTTTGTCGGTTCCGGTATATTTATGAGTGACGATCCTGCCCCAAGAGCAAAAGCCATTGTGGATGCAGTAACCTATTACAAAGATCCGGCTAAACTGGTTGAAATTTCTACAGGACTCCAATCCGCTATGAAGGGGTTAGACATGTCAGAAATTCCTGAAGGTGAGCGTTTACAGGAAAGAGGCTGGTAAGGAAGCCGGGCTTCCAATTTGAAGATGATTGGCGTCCTGGCATTACAGGGGGACTATGAAAAACATATCCAGATATTGGATCAGTTGGGTATGGTCTCTACTGAAGTGCGATATCCGGAGCAATTGGATTCCATTGCAGGGTTAATCATCCCCGGCGGTGAGTCCACTACCATGACCGATCTGATGGAGAGAGTCGGATTTCATAAACCGATCCGAGAATTTTCTGAAAAAAATCCTATACTGGGCACCTGTGCCGGTCTCATTATGATGGCCCGTTCAGTGGAAGACTCCCGTGTCTCTTCCTTAGGTATTATAGATGTGGACGTAGATCGAAATGCATACGGCCGACAGGTTCATTCATTTACGGATAGTTTACCCGTTTCGTTAGATGAGCAATCCAAATCGACTAAAGCCACATTTATTCGTGCACCTAAAATATCCAGAGTTGGTCCAACAGTTGAGGTCATCAGTTCCTATGATGGTGAACCGGTGGCTGTAAAACAAGGCCACCATTTGGGACTGGCTTTTCATCCTGAATTGGATGATGTCACTATATTCCATGAATTCACATTCAAAAAGCAATTTGAAACCATCCATGCAGCTTGAATTTCTCCCCAAAATAAAATCCCCAGCGGATATTAAGGATTTTACGCCGGAACAATTACGGCAATTGGCGGATGAAGTTCGGGCCCATACCATTGATGTGGTAAGCCAAGTGGGGGGGCACTTGGCACCGACGCTTGGTGTGGTTGAGTTGACGGTTGCACTCCATAAAGTTTTCGATACACCAGATGATAAAGTGGTGTGGGATGTAGGTCATCAAGGGTATGCCCATAAGCTACTCACCGGACGATATGATACCTTTCCCACCATCCGCCAACATGGAGGCCTTAGTGGGTTTTTAAAGCGATCTGAAAGTGAATATGATGCATTTGGTGCCGGTCATGCATCCACATCCATTTCTGCTGCCACGGGGATTGCAGAAGCACGGAAACGGACGGGAAAAGATTATCGTGTCGTGGCCGTGATTGGTGATGGTTCAATGACGGGAGGGCTCGCCTTTGAAGCATTAAATAATGCGGGCCACCTCAGAACACCCATGTTGGTCGTGTTGAATGATAATGAAATGTCTATCAGTCCCAATGTAGGCGCCATGAATGCTTATCTCACTCGAATTGTAACCAATCCCATTTATAATCGAATTCGAGAAGAAATTTGGAAGATTTCCGGGAAATTACCTTTTGGTAAAAAGACAGCACGAACCATGCTTCATCGGATTGAAGAAAGTTTAAAATCATTATTGGTCCCCGGAATGTTATTTGAAGAACTTGGGTTTAGATATTTCGGTCCTATAGATGGTCATGACCTTGATGCGCTTGTGTCTACTCTAGATAGGGTGAAAGATTTAAAAACACCAGCTTTGCTCCATATCCTCACCAAAAAAGGGAAGGGATTGGTCTCTACAAATGGCGAAAATGGAGAATATCATAGTGATGCAGTCAAGTTTCATGCGGTGAAGCCGAACGGTAAAGCCAAAGAAAAAATTCCATCGCCAGCAGAAACAGTACCCAATGCGCCTGTCTTTCAGGAAGTATTTGGCTCTCTTGTGTGTGAAATTGCCCGGAACCGAAAAGATACGGTTTGCATCACTGCCGCCATGCGAGAGGGGACCGGCCTTGTACCCTATGAAAAAGCATTTCCTGATCGGTATTATGATGTGGGGATTGCAGAAGGGCATGGTGTCACGTTTGCCGCAGGACTGGCTACCGAAGGTGTGCGTCCCATTGTGGCTATTTATTCTACTTTTCTACAACGGGCATTTGACCATGTAGTTCATGATACGGCCATTCAGCATCTGCCGGTGGTATTCTGTATGGATCGTTCAGGCATTGCCGGCGAGGATGGACCCACCCATCATGGTGCGTTGGATATTGCGTACATGCGATGTATTCAAGGAATGGTTGTGGCTTCCCCAAAAGATGGGAATGAATTGCGACATCTACTATATACGGCCCTGGATCATGATGGTCCATTTGCCATACGCTATCCCAAAGCATCTTCCGTAGCATTTGATCCCCAAGGGCAGTCCGAATTATTACCCATTGGCAGTTGGGAAGTGGTCCGCCAAGGGAAGGATGTAGTCATATTGGCCATAGGCGCCCAAGTGAGAGATGCAGTAAATGCTGCAGATCAATTGGCCCAAGAGGGAATCGGTGCCGAAATCGTGAATTGCCGTTTTATTAAACCCATGGATACATCTTATTTACAATCAATTATCGGTCGATTTGACCAAGTGATTACGGTAGAAGAAGGGGTCAGATCTGGTGGATTTGGTGAAGGGGTAATGTCATGGCTATCCACCAATGGGTATGATGGTGAAACGAACATTATTTCTCTACCGGACGAATATGTGGAGCATGGCCCACGGCAAGTGCTTCTGGATAAATGTGGAATCAACCCTGCAGGAATTAAAGCGGCGGTTTCGAGGAAATCTATGCCCGTAGGAATGAGTGCATAGCTTATGAATTCGATTGTTCTGGTCGGCTTAGGACTATTTGTATTTTTTCTTGGGTACCGGTTTTATGCAAAATTTATTGGTGACCGTATCTATGGTATTCATGATACGGAAATCACCATGCCATCTACAGCCATGGAGGATGGTGTAGATTACGTCCCTACAAAGAAGCATATTTTATTTGGGCATCATTTTACATCGATTGCCGGCGCAGCGCCCATCATTGGTCCTTGTGTAGCTGCCTACTGGGGTTGGCTGCCAGCATTGGTTTGGATATTGGTAGGTACGGTTTTCATGGGTGCCGTCCATGATTTCGGCGCATTGGTGACCAGTGTAAAAGAAAAGGGCAGAAGCATTGCTGATATTGCATCCACAACGATCAGTAAACGTGCCCGCCTTATGTTTCTTATTTTTGTGATTTTACTGGTATGGTTAGTCCTGGCAGTTTTTGCCATGGCCATTGCCGATTTATTTGTAGGTATTCCTGCCTCAGTCATTCCCATCAATGTTGAAATTATTATTGCCATCATTCTAGGGTTTCTGATTTATAAAAAGAAAATGGATAGTCTTATCCCATCCTTGATTGCCTTAGGAATGCTATACTTTTTTGTGTGGGTGGGGACGAAAGCACCAGTGGATTTCACCACATTCATGGCCGTGCAGGATGCAAAAAACCTTTGGATCATTCTGCTCTTCATTTATTCCGCAATAGCCAGTTTATTGCCGGTATGGACACTGCTTCAACCGCGTGATTATATTAATAGTCATCAATTATTTGTGGGGCTTGGATTATTATTTTTAGGCATCTTTGTGGCCCAACCCATGGTGGATGCGCCTGCGGTTCGATCATTATCTGAACCGGGAACACCGGGATTATTTCCACTACTTTTTGTGACCATTGCTTGTGGTGCCATTAGCGGATTTCATGGTTTGGTAGCATCGGGGACATCCTCGAAACAATTGGAACAATTATCTGATGCGAAACAGGTGGGATATGGTGGTATGATTGGAGAGGGGACATTGGCCCTGGCATCCACCATTGCAGCCGTAGCGGGCATCTCCCTCGTGGGCAGTAGCCATTTACCAGCGGTGGGTCAAGTGGCCGATTTGAATTGGGCTGTCTATTACGATACATGGGCCCACGCCAGCAGCAACAAAGCCACCGCATTCGTATTGGGGGGCGGGGCACTATTGCAATCTTTAGGAATTCCCGAAGGAATGGCTAATACACTCATGGCTGTTCTGGTCATTTCATTTGCTGCAACCACTTTAGATACGGCCACTCGGATTCAGCGGTTTATTTTAAATGAATTTGGGTTGGCCACAGGATTAAAGCCCTTATCCAACCGATATATTGCAACTGTGATTGCCATTGTGCCGGCAGTTTTATTGGCATTTTGGAATGTGTCCGACCCTAGTACGGGCGCGGCACGACAGGCCGGGTGGGTGTTATGGCCTATCTTCGGTGCCAGTAATCAAATGTTAGCTGCCCTGACGTTAATGGTGTTATCTCTCTATTATTGGCAAAAGAAAAAACCTGTACTGCCCATCCTGATTCCCATGCTGCTCGTCCTGCTCATCACCTTTACAGCACTGGTGGCCAACGCATTGAAGTTTTACAATCAAAATACCGTCTTATTTGGGTTAACCATTATTCTGATTATTCTGATCATATGGATGGTTTTTGAAGGTATGAATAAAGTATTAGAAATTCGAAGAACGCAGTAAATTTTGGGTCTGAGTTTCATTCATGTCAGAACAATTAGAATTATTTAATAGCGCCCGAAACCAATGGGAAGCCGAATCCAAAGCAACGGCTACCCGGGATTATAGTTTTGATACCCTGAGCGGCGAAGAAGTGGATCCGCTTTATTATCCGGATAATCCCGATGATGATTATATGGAGAAGTTGGGCTTCCCGGGCCAATTCCCATATACGCGCGGCGTTCATGCCAATATGTATCGAGGTAAACTCTGGACCAAACGGCAATTCTCCGGTTTTGGTACGCCGGAAGAAACCAATGCTCGTTATCATTCGCTCTTAAGTAAAGGGCAGACCGGACTCTCGGTTGCTTTCGATATGCCCACACTCATGGGCTACGATCCGGATCATCCATGGTCAGAGGGTGAAGTGGGCAAGTGTGGCGTATCCGTTGCTTCAATCAAAGATATGGAACGGCTTTTTAAAGGCATCAATCTTGGTGAAATATCTGTCTCTCAGACCATTAATGGTCCTGCCGTCATATTGTTGGCATTTTATATTGCTGTGGCTGAGAATCAAGGCGTTCCGCTAGAAAATTTGAGGGGCACCCTTCAAAATGATATCTTAAAAGAATTTATCGCTCAAAAGGAGTGGATATTTCCGCCGGAACCATCCATGAGAGTCATTACGGATATGATGTCGTTTTGTACGGAGCACATGCCTAAGTATAATACCATCTCCATTTCAGGTTACCATATACGAGAAGCAGGATCAACAGCAGCACAAGAGTTGGCATTTACATTGGCAGATGGATTTACTTATGTAGAATATGCCCAAGCTGCGGGATTGGATGTGGACTCATTTGCGCCACGCTTGTCATTCTTTTTCAATTCACATTTGGATTTCTTTGAAGAAATTGCCAAATACAGAGCCGCACGCCGAATTTGGGCAAAGCGGATGAAAAATAAATATGGAGCGAAAAACCCTCGTTCATGGAAATTGCGTTTTCATACCCAAACAGCAGGCTGTTCATTGACAGCGCAACAGCCGGAGAATAATATTGCCCGCACTGGATTTCAAGCCATGGCAGCTGTGTTGGGAGGCACGCAATCCCTACACACCAACTCCATGGATGAAACATTGGCGTTACCCACAGAAAAGGCAGCGGAAATTGCCCTGCGCACTCAGCAACTTATTGCATTTGAAACGGGTGTGGCCAATGTGGCAGATCCTTTGGGTGGGTCTTGGTTCGTGGAATCCATGACGGATAAAATGGAAGCGGAAGCAGAAAAGTATTTTGAAGAAATTGAAAATATCGGCGGTGTCATACCCGCCATTGAAAAAGGATATTTTCAACGTGAAATCGCCAGGGCAGCATCAACGTACCAGCAAAAAATTGATGATAAACAATTGATTCATGTGGGCGTAAATGCATTTGAAAAACAGGATGAAGAAATTGAAATTCCACTGCTTGAAATTGGGGATGCAGCCGAAAATCAACAAAGGGATGCACTCAATCAATTCCGGGCAGAGCGGGATGAGAATGCGGTGCAAAAAGCGCTTAGTTGTATTCAGGAATCCTGTGCAAATGGGGACAATATTATGCTGCCTATCATTGAAGCGGCAAAATGTTATGCCACCATGGGAGAAATTATTGTGGCCATGAAAGCAGAATTTGGTGAATGGCAAGAAGCGGCCATTTTTTAAAAGGGGAACAACATGCAAAGTAATAAAAAATTTATGATGATGATTGTGGGCGTAATTGCTGTGGTCATTTTTTGGATCGGATGGGTTTCATCTAATCCTGCAGATGAAAAGGCAATGGCCACTTTTGTTTCGGTTGAACAATTGATCGATGATAATATCGATCAAAGAACCAAATTGGGTGGTTTAGTGAAAGATGGTTCCATTGTTATTTCAGAAACCAATTATCTGGATTGCACCTTTATATTAAAAGAAGGTCAAAATGAACTTGCGGTAAAATATGACCGTACCCGCCCGGATCTATTTACAGATGGGGCAGAAGTCATCGTAACAGGTCAATATATCAATGGTACATTTTATGCTGATGAGTTGCAGACGAAATGTGCTTCTCGATATGAAGGTGATCTTCGTGACGAAAACGCGTATAACCTAACCGAAATCGATACATGACCCCAATTGCTGGTGGTGCCGCATTAAGCCTGGCATTCGGGTTTAGTGTCCTCACCGTTGTTTCATTAATCCTTTATACCCGCAGCGGGGATCAGAGACTGTTCTGGGTAGGACAACGCCTATCTTTGGCTATATCATTTTTTGTCTTTATGGCCACATTCATCCTTACCTATCAGTTGATGATTAGCAATTTTGATATTGATTATGTGGCCCGTTATACCAGCCTCGAAACGCCCACCATGTATAAAATATCAGCACTGTGGGCCGGCCAATCCGGATCGTTGTTATTTTGGCTATTTATCCTTTCCATATTTGCAACCATTACGGTGATCCAAAATCAAAATAAACATCATGGCCTCATGCCTTGGGTTATCATTACTCTGGCTGTGACTCAAATGTTCTTTCTTGTTTTAACAAATTTTGTAACCAATCCATTTATGCCCACAGATGCGGACTTTGTGGTGGCCAACGGAAATGGATTAAACCCGTTACTCCAAAATGTAACCATGGCCATCCATCCACCCACGTTGTATTTGGGTTATGTTGGATTTTCTGTCCCTTTCGCCTTTGCATTTTCTGCACTGATGAATAAGGATACCAGTTCATTGTGGATTCAAAGTATCCGACGGTGGACTTTGGTGGCGTGGTTATTTCTTAGCATGGGGATTATACTCGGTGGTTGGTGGGCTTATCAAGAATTGGGGTGGGGTGGTTATTGGGCCTGGGATCCGGTGGAAAATGCCAGTTTTATGCCATGGCTCACGGCAACTGCTTTCGTCCATTCTATCATCATTCAGGAAAAGAAAGATATGCTTAGGGTGTGGAATATGGTGCTCATTATTCTCACCTTTACCCTCTGTATTTTCGGGACGTTTCTCACTCGATCCGGCGTCATGAGTTCGGTTCATTCATTTACTGCTTCTTCACTTGGGCCTATTTTTCTATCTTTCGTATTTGTCATTATGATCGTTTCATTTGGGTTGATGTATTTGCGTAAGGATGACCTTAGATCGCCTCGAAAAATGGAATCATTCACATCGAGAGAAAGTGGATTCTTATTTAATAATATGGTATTTGTGGTCATGTGTTTTGCCGTGTTCTGGGGCACACTATTTCCCGTTTTTTCAGAAGCGGTGCGAGGCACAAAAATCACCGTGGGGCCGCCATTTTTTAATCAAATCAATATTCCCATTGGATTGATTCTTTTGGCGTTAACGGGCATCGGCCCCTTATTGGCATGGCGTAAAACCAGTAAAGAAAGTTTAATTCGGAATTTCACATTTCCCATTATGGGTGGACTTATTGGTGCCGCCATATTTCTATTTTTAGGCTATAAAGGATATGTGGTGATTTCATTCAGCCTCTGTGTTTTTGTTACGGCAACCATATTGACAGAATTTGCTCGAGGCGTTAAAGCTAGAACAAACAAATTTAATGAGTCCATTGTATTGGCATTGGGGCGAATGGTGAGTAAAAATCGATCTCGCTATGGTGGATATATCGTCCATTTAGGCATTGTGCTTATGTTTGTGGGATTTACGGGACATGCTTTCGATAAAGAAAAAGAATTTAGTTTGATGGTGGGAGAATCCGATCATGTGGCGGGCTATGAATTTGAGTTGACGAATATGTCTGAAGCTGAACGGGCGAATCATTATGCATGGATTTCTGAACTTCGCGTCACGGATCATTTGGGACAGTTTGTGACCCACCTGAAGCCGGAAAAACGAGTATATTTTCATAAAAATCCAGATGTGAATCGCCGTCAACCTCATAGTGAATTGGATATTTATTCCACCATGAATAAAGATATTTATTCCATCTTTTCGGCAGTGGATAATGAAAATGGCATCGCCTTTATCAAAATTATGGTCAATCCCTTGGTGCGATGGGTGTGGATTGGTGGGTATATTTTGGTTTTTGGTACCATGATTGCCATGTGGCCCAGAAAGGATTCATAATGGAATTCATACGGGATTACGGCTTAATTCTTATCTTTTTCATATTACCGGTTATCTTCGTGATTCAGCCATTATTTTTACCCAGAATAGAAGAAGAAGATCACATTCTGGATCGAGGCGCATTGAAGCGGAAAAAATTGATTCTATACCGTCAAATTAAAGAATTGGAAATGGAATTTGATATTGGAAACATTAATGAAGATGATTTCCACGCATCCAGAACGGAATTAAAGCAGGAAGTTTCATCGGTAATTGCCCAGTTGAATTCGAAATAATCGAATGATGCTTTCTGTATCCAATTTATCAAAATCCTTTAATCGCCGTTCAGTTTTAACTGATATCACATTTGAAATCGGTGATGGAGAGACGGTTGTATTTATGGGAAAAAACGGTGCAGGAAAATCCACATTATTACGAATTCTTTCCCGAATTATGGCATGTGATCAAGGTGCAATTACATTCCAGAATCATGATTTATTAAAAGGGATGCCAACTGCACGAAAAAATTTATTATATCTGGGGCATGCAACAGGTATGTATAGTGCCCTGTCTGCAGTAGAAAATTTATCTTTGGCGCTGCAACTGAGGGGATCCTCAACTTCAAGAGAAACCATTTTTGAAGCATTGAAACAAAATGGGCTTTTCAATCAAAAAGACGATCCAATTGCTATTTATTCTCAAGGAATGCTTCAGCGGTTAAAACTCACTTATGCTGAATTGGCCCAATGGTCATTGTTGCTCATGGATGAGCCCTTTTCCGGATTGGATGATGATGGCATACAACAAATGCACCAAATCTTAATGCATTGGAAATCAGAAGGGAAGTCGCTTTGCTTGGTGCTTCATGATGCAGACAAGGCTGCATTATATGGTGATCGGATTCTTCGCATTGAGCATGGTGTAATTATGGAGCCCTGATGTTTTTTATTCTCCTCAAAAAAGAACTATATAACGAATTCCGCTCCCGTGAATTGATTCTATCCATGCTGGTGTTTGGACTATCCATTATTTTGGCTTATGCCTTTACATCGGATGTCTCTCGGGTGATCGTAGCCAATTATGCACCGGGTATGTTTTGGGCCATGATTTTGTTTGTAACTGTATTGGGTGTCCATCGATCCTTCTCTTACGAGAAAGAAATGGATGCATTTTCAATGCTTATTGCAGCCCCCATTGACCGTGGATTGATTTATTTATCTAAATGTATAAGTGGGTTTATATTTTTGACGGTGATGGAAATAATTGTAGTTATGCCGTTCTTTAAATTTCTTCTCATTGATTTTCCGCCCAATCCACTCATGGCCGTGGGGACTGCTTTACTCATCAATTTAGCCATTATGGCTGTGGCCAGTTTGATTTCGGGGATTGCCATGCGAGCCAGGCTAAGTGAAGTATTGTTGCCGGTTCTTATGTTCCCATTGGTGTCGCCGGTTATCATTGCTGCGACCAAAATATCAGGCGGCATAATGGCTGGTGACCCTTATCAATTATGGCAAATATGGTTGTTAATCATAGGTTCTATAATTGTAATTTTCGGGCTTGTCGGATACACATTATTTGACTTTATCACTGAAGAATAATGACCCCATTTTTTCAAAATAGAACCCATCGCATTTGGATCCTGGCTATGGCCGGACTCCTTTTATTCAATGTGTGGAATATTGTAACCAATACCCCCATGGTGCCAGATCAACATTGGGCCCAAAAAATATTTTATGTGCACGTCCCATCCGCTTGGGTGGGCTTTCTGTCTTATCTTGTGGTTATGATTGCTGGCATAATGTTCTTCATCAAAGGTGATGATAAATGGGACGATGTGGGTTTGGCTGCAGCTGAAATCGGGACGCTGTTTATGGCATTGGTATTGATCACAGGTCCCATCTGGGCCACACCCATTTGGGGGAAGCCATGGATATGGGAACCACGATTAACCACCACGCTCATCCTATTTTTGATTTATATCGGCTATTTCATGATGCGGTCATTTGGTGGCCATATTGAACGCATCCGCCGATATGCGGCTGCAGTTGGCATTATTGCATTCGTGGATGTGCCCATTATTTTTGTATCCGTCCAATTTTGGGCGCCGGAGATTCAATCCCATCCCCAGGTAGAAATGGCACAACAACCATCGGGAATTTTGAACCCCTTTTTATTATCCCTGGGCATATTTACCATCCTGTACGTACTCATGATGCGATACCGAATTCATGTGATCCGTATCATAAATAAGGGAGTAGAAAATGTATAATTTCTTCGGTTACTTTCTGACCGTTTATTTGATTGTATTTGGCACCATTATCGGATGGTTCATCAATCAAAATCGTTTAGAGCGTCACGCTGTAAACAGCACTAAAAATCTTAATGAGAGCAAGGAGTCGTTTTAAATGGAACGCAAAATCGTCCACGTCGTCGGGACGGGTACCATCGGTGAACCGCTAATTGGTTTACTATGTGACTATAAAGAACAGTTGGGTATTGGAGAGATTACCTTTAACAAAAATTCTGCTTTACGGAGCGACCGATCCAAAGTGATCGATCTATTGAAGCGAGGTGCACGGTTGGCCGTCAACGAAGATCGTGTAGATAGTTTTAAAGAACTGGGTATGGATCCAGAATTGGAAACGGAAGAAGCCATCAGCCGGGCATCAGTTGTCATTGATTGTACGCCCTCCGGTGTAGGCCATCAAAATAAAGAAAAATATTACCAAAAATTCGCAGACCAAGTGAAGGGATTTATGGCTCAGGGAAGTGAGGATGGCTTTGGTGTGAAATATGCCAGGGGCATCAATGATTCCGTCTTGAAGAATGGTGATAATCAATTCGTTCAAGTTGTATCCTGCAACACCCATAATATTTCATGCATCACCAATACAATTGTGTTGGATGGCCATGGCCCGGATAATTTAAAGGAAGGGCGCTATGTTTGTGTCCGCCGAGCCAACGATACGAGTCAGGCCGGGAGTTTTATTCCTGCACCGGCAGTGGGTGGCCATTCGGATGAAATGTTTGGTTCACATCATGCCAAGGATGCATCAGAATTATTCTCAACTCTGGGATATGATTTAAATATGTTTTCTTCCGCCATGAAGGTGAATAGTCAGTATATGCATGTATTGTGGTTTGCCCTGAAAACAAAAGAACCTATTAATTTAAATGAGGTTAAGGATCGGTTAATTGCCAATGATTTGGTTGCCATGACGACTAAAAATATGACCAGTACTGTCTATTCTTTTGGTAGAGATCATGGTCACTTTGGCCGCATTCTGAATCAAACGGTAGTGGTGGAGCAATCCCTCCATGTGAAGAATGACCATGAAGTGTATGGATTTTGCTTTACGCCACAGGATGGAAATTCAATATTGAGTTCAATCTCTGCCGCCGAACAGTTTTTGTATCCCCATTCTTATGAGGATAAAATTCAGTGCCTCAGTGAACTCTTTTTCGAGGAAATTTGAGCTTACGTGTAGAAACGGTTATCACAGGACCGTTTCAAGAAAACAGTTATATCGCATGGTATCCCGATTCCCCTGAAGCGTTGTTGGTGGACCCCGGCGATGATGACCCATTAATCATTCAAGCACTTGGGGATCATAATTTGATCCCCATTGCCATTGTAAATACCCATGCTCATTTAGATCATATTGGGGCAGTTCATCCACTGAAAGAAAAATATGGCATTCCTTTTTATCTCCATCAAGATGAACAATTTATATTGGATACCTATGAAACCACTTGTCAAATGTTCGGCATGGCGCCAAAACCAACACCAGAGGTAGATCATTGGTTCAAAGATGAAGGTGAAATCAAAATCGGTAATTTTTGTATCAATACAGTAAATACGCCGGGACATACCCCCGGCGGCACTTGCCTTGAGGTTGAAAACCATATTTTTGTAGGGGATACTTTGTTTAGAGGGAGTGTGGGGCGGACGGATCTCCCTGGAGGCGATTGGCAGACATTGGAATCATCATTGATCCATTTGGTCAATTCAGTTGGGCATGAACATATCGTCCATTCCGGACACGGCCCCGACACCACACTTGCATTTGAAATAAAAGAAAACCCCTTTTTAATTCCCTTAAAAGACAGGCTAAATTAAAAGCTATGAAAGTTATAGAATTCCTCGAGAAAGCGAACGAAACTCTTTTTAGTTACGAGATTATTCCGCCCAACCGCGGTGGCTCCATCGAAAAGGTATTTCATTTGGTTGAACAGCTTATGCCATTCGATCCACCTTTTATTGATCTTACCAGTCGGTCTGCCGAAGTCTATTATGAAGATGCGGGTGAGGGAAAAATGATTCGATATATCCGACGGAAACGACCGGGAACCATTGGCATAAGTGCAGCCATTAAAAATAAATTTAATGTGGAGACGGTTCCCCACATCCTTTGCCGAGGATTCACTCGAGAAGAAACAGAAGATGCCCTCATTGAATTAAACTATCTCGGCATTAATAATGTGTTGGCAGTGCGAGGGGATGAACTTCGAAAAGATCCACCGGATGCACCGGGACGAACTCGAAATAAATATGCATCGGATTTGGTGGGCCAGATTAAAGAAATGAACGATGGTCAATATGTGGAGGAGTTATTGGACGCTGCTCCCACAAATTTTTGCATCGGCGTAGGGGCATATCCTGAGAAACACTTTGAAGCGCCGAATATGTCCACGGATATAAAATACTTGAAAGCCAAGGTAGATGCAGGTGCTGATTATATTGTTACACAAATGTTTTACAACAATGCAGCCTATTTCAAATTTGTAGATGATTGTCGCGCGGCCGGTATCGATGTTCCCATTATTCCCGGATTGAAAATTTTGAGTACAGAAGCCCATTTGCGCGTGATTCCAAAAAACTTTTATGTGGATATTCCTGAGAAATTATCCAGCCAAGTGATTGGTCAGCCGAAAGCAGAAATTCAACGCATCGGTATGGAATGGGCCATGAACCAAGTGCAAGAATTGGTGGACGCAAAAGTACCCTGCGTTCATTTCTATATTATGTCCTCTGCAAAATCTGTTGCTAAGGTCGTTTCCCAATTCAAGTAAACAACCCATGGGAAGCCTACTCACATTTCCCCGTTTTCTCCGGGAACTAAACTCATTCATTTCTCCAAAGGACCGTTTCCTCGTGGCTATCTCCGGAGGAATGGATTCTGTTGCCCTACTTTATCTTGCATCCCAACTTCAGCAGGATCATGACATTTATGCCGTCCATGTGAACCATGGTTTACGGGATGCATCTGATTTTGAAGAAAAATTTGTATCCGAACTTTGTGAATCTTTGAATATTCCACTTTCAGTCCATCATGCAAACAGCCCACAGAAAAAGGGGGAGAGTATGGAAATGTGGGCCCGGCGGATTCGCCAATCTGCTTTTGATTCCGCCCAAAAAGAATTCAATTGTGATTGGAGCTTAACCGCCCATCATGGAAATGATAATGTAGAAACCATCCTCATGCATATGGATGACGGTTGTGGTATTGAAGGATTGCGAGGCATTCCGAAACAAAATGGAAAAATCCTTCGACCTTTATTGCAATTCAGTCGAAAAGACATTTCTGATTATATAAATGAACATGCTCTTGAATATGTTGAGGATGAATCCAACGCAGATACATCCATCCGAAGAAACTATATTCGGCATCACGTGGTAATGCCATGGGAATGTCAAGCACCAACTATTATCAGTCGATTTAATGAATTGGCGCAAAAAGCTACGGAAGCGGTTGATCGGATGAATATTGTGATGGCCGCATTAGCTGCAGAGGTAAAGTTGGAAAAGAACCGATTTACAATTGGGGATGATGTGATTGGTAATTTATCCGGGAATCAAAAAGTGCGGTTAGTGAAGCAATTAATGGGTAGGACGAATATGGCATGGCGCCGCCATCATTGGACATCTATGGAAGGGTGGATGAATAATGCCGAAACAGGTTCAATTTTCCACATCAATGGGAATTGGTCCATTTTAAGAGATCGAGATCAATGGGTGTTAAGAAAGAAAACGTTGGGGCATGACGGTTATCGTTTATCCTTAAACCATGTGAATAGCTTCACATCATCCGATGACAACACCAAAGAGATTATCGATGCTCGTGTGGTTGAGGGGAAAAATATTCAATTGAGAAAATGGAAAGCGGGGGATCAATTTCAACCGTTGGGAATGGATGGAACAAAAAAAGTCAGCGACCTTTTGATTGACGAAAAAGTGGATCGATTTACAAAAGAGAAGCAATTGGTGGTAACAGCCGATGGGGAGATTATTTGGGTCTGCGGACAGCGAATTAGTGACGGGGTTAAAGTGACAAAAAATACAACTGAATTTGTGGAACTTTCTTTAGAACGAGAATTAGGATAACCATGGCAGCCACCAAGGAAAAATTAAATGAACTCATTTCAGAAGCTGATGTAAAAAATCGCGTGGATGTTCTCGCGGCTGAAATCTCCAATCGGTATGACGGAGAGGCGCCCATCCTCATTGGCATTCTAAATGGGAGTTTTATCTTTGCTGCGGACCTCATGCGTGCCATGACCATCGACTGCGAAATAGATTTTATTAAAGTATCCAGTTATGCGGGGACGGCATCCAAGGGGACCGTAAAACTATTAAAAGATATTTCGGCAAACATTACAGACCGCCATGTGGTCATTGTTGAGGATATCATTGATTCAGGCCTCACCATTAAATTCATCCGCGACCGGATGAGGGAAGCAGGCCCTAAATCTGTGGCCATCACCACATTATTAATGAAACCAGACATTGCCCAATTGGATTTTGACATAGATTGGGTAGGGTTTGAAATTCCGCCTGAATTCGTCGTAGGATACGGGTTGGATTATGACCAAAAATTAAGGAATTTAAAAGGCATCTATCGCCTCGGGGGAAGTGAAAGTGAATAACGTGAATTCTAATAAGCAAAATAGATCAAAACAAAACGGATCGAAAGGGCCCAAGAAACCGGCCCAAAATCCGAAAAAGAATCAACAAGGGAATGACCAGTTTCAATGGAAACGGGCAGGAAAAACCAGCTTCGTTTGGGTTCTGATTATTATATCAGCCGTATTTTTATCTAACCTCTTTACCGGCCAGGGCGCTGATGAAGTGGAAATTCAATATTCGGACTACCGTGCATTTTTGACCGATGGCCATATTGCCAAAGCGCGAATTGTGGATGAAGTGTTTCACGGTGAATTGTCCGAAACAAAGACGGTTCTGAATGCAGGCGGCATCTCTCAAGAAGTGGTGAAATTCAGACTGAAACTTCCATTCATCGATCGTGAAGTCATGACTGAGTGGGATCAGTATAAAGTGGACTATACCTTTAAGCAGAAGTCCATTGATTGGACCGGATATTTCCTAAACATACTGCCATGGATTGCGATCCTCGCATTCTGGATTTTTCTCATGAGACGGATGCAAGGCGGTGGCGGCGGAATGAAATCCATTTTCAATTTCGGCAAGAGTAAAGCCAAGGTGTGGACATCCGATATGCCCAAAGTCACTTTCAACGATGTGGCGGGCTGTGTCGAAGCAAAAGAAGAATTAAAAGAAGTGGTGGACTTCCTGAAAAAGCCCAAGCGGTATCAAAAGCTCGGTGCAAAAATTCCACGTGGCGTCCTCTTGGTGGGGCCACCGGGAACGGGTAAAACGCTTTTGGCCCGTGCCATTGCAGGAGAAGCCAATGTGGCATTCTTCAGTCTCAGTGGTGCAGATTTTGTAGAAATGTTTGTGGGTGTCGGTGCATCTCGCGTGAGAGACCTTTTTGAGCAAGGGAAACAAAATCAGCCCTGTATTATTTTCATTGATGAATTGGATGCAGTAGGCCGTCAGCGTGGCGCCGGATTGGGCGGCGGTCACGATGAGCGGGAACAAACATTAAATGCTCTTTTGGTGGAGATGGATGGATTTGAAGCCAATGAAGATATCATCCTCATGGCGGCCACAAACCGCCCCGATGTTTTGGATGCAGCATTGCTTCGCCCCGGACGGTTTGACCGGCAAGTGATCGTGGATGTGCCGGACTTGAAAGGTAGATTAGGCATCCTGAAAGTGCACACCAAAAAAATCGTCATGAACAAAAAGAAAGTGGACTTAAACGCCATCGCCAAAGGTACGCCGGGCATGGTGGGGGCAGACCTTGAAAATATCGTGAATGAAGCGGCCCTGTTGGCTGCGCGGAAGAAAAAACGGTCTGTGGATATGGCGGACTTTGAAGAAGCAAAAGATAAAGTCATGATGGGCGTTCAGCGGAAAAGTGTTGTCCTATCGGAAGAAGAGAAGAAGACCACTGCCTATCATGAAGCGGGCCATACGTTGGTGGCTGCGCGGACGAAAGGTGCTGATCCGGTCCATAAGGTGACTATCATTCCACGGGGGCGCGCATTGGGCGTCACCATGCAATTACCCATAGATGAAAAACATGGCTATACTCGTGAATATATTGAAGGGCGTTTGGCCATTTTAATGGGCGGACGTGCAGCAGAAGAATTAATCTTTAATGAACTCACCACCGGTGCCGGGAATGATATCGAGCAAGCCACCCAGATCGCTCGGAAGATGGTTTGCGAATGGGGCATGAGCGATGTGCTCGGACCCATGACATTTGGTAAGAAAAATGAAGAAATATTCCTCGGCAGAGAAATCCAAAGCCATCGGGATTATTCAGAAGTAACGGCGCGGATGATTGATGAAGAAGTGGTGCGAATCGTTCGTAAGGCTCAATCCACTGCGGATCGTGTACTCAAAGAAAACATGGAGTTGCTTCATAACTTATCTAAAGCATTGTTGGAGCATGAAACCATTGACGGTGACGAAGTGCTTGCGGTGATGGAAGGTAAAGAGATTAAACGCTCTAAAAATGGGGCCACGAAAAAACCACGGAAGCGACGGCCAAGGCGAAAACCGAATCAGCAGAAAAAGCAAAACCCTAAAGCTGAATAATTTTGGTGTGCTTCAACTGTGTTGAAGCATGATAAAGGTTATTGATAAAGATTACCAATCCTTTAAGGATTAGTAATCTTAGTAACAGGGTAGGTGACAAAAACTCGAAAAGCCTCATCTTGAAAATCAGGATGGGGCTTTTTTATTTTCCATTTTTCCACGCTTCATAAATGGCCAATTGTTCTTCGATTTCTTCATCAGAAACATCGGAAATTTTAATTGAGTTTCTACGCCAAATTATAAAGTTGATCGGTGCACCCACTAACAAAGAGAAGGACAAGATTTCCATTAGTTGAGAATCAAAATTATTCAAAAACCAAAATATACCGTAAGAAAACATGAGTAATGAATGGATAATCGTTCTTATACGTCCTTTGTTTCGTTCTTTCTTTAAGGCCTTTTTAATCCCTTCTTTGGTTGGGTTCTGAAAATCCTCCCAGCCTATGGCATTGCCGATTTTCTTATGCTTTAACAGTGGATTTAGGTCTGACATAATTTATTCTAAAATTCTTCTTAAATCAGTTTACACCTTTCTTTGCGTATTGTCAATACGGTGAAGACCGTATTTTGCATATACGGGAAAACACGTATAAAATGAGAAGTTCATTTCGTCTCCCATGCAATTTTAAATACCGGGAAAACTTCAATAAATGAAATGCCGCCAATCCAAATGACCCAAATTTCTTGAGCATTAAAACTTTTATTGATATTGAAGTAAACAGCCATAACCAAAAACCAAAATGTATATTTCATGATATTATATGATTCACTTTTAGATTGAGATAAAAGTTGAGTCTCGCGTTCATCGAGTTTCACGGGAACAAGGCTGCCCAGTTTTCCGATTCGATTGGATTTAAATATGAGGGTCCAAATGGCATAACAGAATATGGGGACGATGGCAGCAATGTAGTAGTTACTGTACATTCCAAAGCCGACGATATAAAACCACAGGGCAGAGAGGATAGCGGTAACCACAATAAGAATTCTGCGTGTGGATTGCGATAGTTGATTGTCCATAATAGACTCCTGTTTTAGATCATTTCTTTTCCCGTTTTAAAATTTCTGTGAGCGATTCAAACGGTTCGTCTGAAAAAATGGCTTCTACGGGCAGGTCAAAGTAGCGGCTAATCTTAAAGGCAAGCTTCATACTGGGGTTATATTCTCCCCGTTCAAGGTAGCCAATGGTTTGGAAATTCACCCCAACGGCTCCAGCCAATGATTGTCGGCTGACCCCTTTTTCCTGCCGCAGCAATTTAATTCTGTTAAAAATCTTTTCAGACATGATGTATAGCAATACTAATATATAAAGTTGTATATATACAACATATATTTTGTGGCGTTTTGCCATTACATTTAGTCTCATTAGAATGAATTTGAATGAAATGTAATGGTAACAATATTGAGATTAAATCATCATCTGAATTGGAATTCATCCCTAATTTCTCCTCTATTTATTCATCCATATTATATGAACATCACCCAATTCAATGCCTGGCTTGAGGCCCCGAACCATACACTCATTATGGGGATTCTCAATGTTACGCCGGACTCCTTTAGCGATGGGGGCAAGTTTACCGATCCGAACCAAGCGGCGGATCGTGCTCTTGAAATGATGGTCGAAGGAGCGGATATGATTGATATTGGGGGAGAGAGTACCCGTCCCGGCGCCGAGCCAGTATCATTGGATGAAGAATTGAATCGCACCATTCCCGTGATTGGAGCGATACGGAATCAATCCGATTGCCTCATATCAATCGATACCTATAAATCTGCCGTGGCAAAAGCTGCATTAGATGCTGGGGCGGATGTGGTGAATGATATTTCCGGACTTACCTTTGATGAAGATATGGCAACATTGGTTGCGGAACGAAATGTGCCGGTAATCCTGATGCATATAAAAGGGACACCACGGGATATGCAAAAGGATCCTCATTACCATAACCTTATTGATGAAATTAAATCATTTTTTCAAGAGCAGGTATCAGTGGCAAAGGCGGCTGGGGTAAGTCCTGAAAACATTATTGTTGATCCTGGAATTGGGTTCGGAAAGGGATTAGAAGATAATTTTGAAATCATCCGAGAATTGGGGCAAATTCGCGCCATGGGATATCCGGTTTTATTAGGCCCCTCGCGAAAATCCTTTATTGGAATGACACTCGACCTCCCCGTTGAAGAACGGTTAGAAGGGACTTTGGCATCCATCACTGCCGGCATGATGAATGGGGCGAGAATCGTTCGCGTCCATGATGTGAAAGCAACGCGCCGTGCCGTCACCATCACAGAAAAAATTATGGGTCTGAATTAATGGTCATTTTTCAAATCGGATTTCTGACCGTCACCTTAATTGACCTAATTGACCTTTTGTTGGTGAGTTGGCTCTTCTACAAAATATATATGTATTTCAAAGGGACCCGGGCCGGACAAATGTTAGCAGGACTCATCATTCTCATGGTGGCCTCATTTTTATTCAATGCATTTGGATTTAGTGCATCCAGTTGGCTGGTGAACCAATTTCAGACGGTGTGGGTGGTGGCCTTTGTGATTTTATTCCAACCCGAATTGCGCCGATTGTTGATTTACGTAGGGCAAACGCGATTCTTTCAGAGAATATTTAGAGTGGGTACATCTCGGACGATTATTTCGATTGTGGAAGCGGCTTCCCAATTGCAAGAGCGTCATTGGGGCGGATTGATTGTGATCCAGCGTGAGACAGGATTGCGATCTTACAAAGATCAAGGGACTCAACTCAAAGCAGAAGTGACAGCACCTCTATTGGTGAGTATTTTTAATCCATCTTCGCCTTTGCATGATGGGGCCGTCATTATTCAGAATGATATCATCGATGCGGCCGCTTGTATTTTGCCTTTGACAGAAAGTACCATGATTGATCCTGAAATGGGGACACGCCATCGCGCCGCCTTGGGGATTTCAGAAGAAACGGATGCGATTGTGGTATTGATTTCGGAGGAGAAGGCTCGGATTTCTGTAGCAGAGGATGGGCGATTTTCACACATCGGTATGGATGATATTGCATTGAGAAAATACCTCAATGACAGAATGTTTATCGCATCGGGAGATTAGCAAGAAACTGTCATTCTGAGCGGAGCGAAGAATCTCAAGTAAAAGATTACCCGATAAATAATGTTTGAGATCCTTCGCCCCGATGAATCGGGACTCAGGATGACACCTAGAATTTTGGGAATAATACACCACCCCTTACCATTGAATAATTTAAAGACAACACCACTCAACTCCCCTCCTCCAAGAGGAGGGGACACAGGGATGGTGGTCAAATAATAATGAGCATTTTTACATACACAATTCTTAGCGTTCTCTTGGTGAGTCTCGTCTCACTGGCGGGACTGGTCACCCTTTCTCTCTCCAAAAAGACCATGCAAAAGCTCATCACTTATTTGGTGAGTTTTGCCACAGGAACCCTCTTCGGTGGTGCCTTAATCCACCTTCTGCCAGAAGCGTACGAAAATACCGCCAATCCACTCGCCGTTTCCCTATGGACCATCGGCGGCCTCGCCACCTTTTTCGTTATGGAAAAATTCTTTCGCTGGCGCCATTGCCACCATCCAACGACGGATGATCATGTCCACCCAGTGGTTCCAATGAATATCTTCGGCGATGCTATGCACAATTTTATTGATGGTGTATTAATTGCCATCAGTTATACAGCGGGCATTCCATTGGGGATTGCCACCACCGTGGCAGTGCTTTTTCATGAAATTCCCCAAGAGATTAGCGATTATTCCATTTTAATCTATGGTGGATTGTCCGTGAAAAAAGCACTTATGGTCAATTTCATGAGCGCTTCTTTGGCCATGGTGGGTGCATTAATTGCCCTTCAAATGGGAAAGAGTATTACCGGATTTACTGAAGCATTAATTCCTTTCACTGCCGGTGGATTTCTCTATATCGCCGGATCGGATCTCATCCCGGAACTCCACCATAATACAGAAGTAAAAAAGTCATTTCTTCAATTAATGATGCTTATTGCCGGTGTGGCAATCATGACCATTTTGGCTGTGAAATTCTAAATAAATTCGTCTGACCACACTTTATCATTAACGTAAATTTTATCTATGGAATTGATCGATTTAAAAGACCGATACACCACTGCCGAGAAAAAATATTCCGAATTGCGGAGGTATCTTTGACCTATCCGCCAAGCAAGCTGACTTAGAAAAAATGCGTCAGGCATCCGCCGCACCTGATTTTTGGAATGACAATACGGCCGCATCATCCCTCTTAAAAAAAATATCTATCTTGGAAAAAGAAATTAAACTTTGGGATGATTTGGAAACGGCCCAAGGTGATGTGGAAGTCCTCTTGGAATTTGCTGAAGCGGGCGAGTCATCCTTAGAAGAAGTGGATACAGAATTGAATCAATTTGTCGACACCATCGAAGATCTGGAATTGAAGATGATTCTGGGTGATCCACAAGATACGCAGGATGCCATCATTACGATTCATCCCGGGGCCGGTGGTACGGAGAGTCAGGATTGGGCAGAGATGCTTTACCGCATGTACACGCGCTGGATTGAGCGAAAAGGCTTCAAAAAAGAAATCATGGATTATCAACCCGGCGATGAGGCAGGGATTAAAGATATCACTATGGAGGTGAAGGGGGACTATGCCTACGGTTTGCTGAAAGCAGAAGCGGGCGTTCATCGTTTGGTGCGAATTTCACCATTTGATTCTAACAGTCGTCGCCATACCTCTTTTGTATCCGTATTTGTATATCCATCTTCGGAAGAAGAAATAGAAATTGAAATCGACCAAAACGATTTGCGGATCGATACATACCGAGCCAGTGGCGCCGGCGGACAGCATGTGAACAAAACCGATTCGGCCATCAGGATTACCCATATCCCAACGGGGATTGTGGTCCAGTGTCAAAATGAACGGAGCCAACATAAGAATAAGGCATCCGCGTTAAAAGTATTGAAAGCCCGCCTTTATCAGGTGGAGGTAGAAAAAGAAAAAGAGGCCCGCAAGGATTTAGAAGATACAAAAATGGATATCGCTTGGGGGAGTCAAATTCGGTCCTATGTTTTTCATCCATACAATATGGTAAAGGACCACCGCACTAAAGAAGAAACAGGAAATGTTTCTGCAGTAATGGATGGAGATTTAGATAAATTTATTCGTGCCTTTTTGATGAATCAATTGGGCGAAACGGTAGAAGAACAGGAAGCATAAACAATGTCTGAAGACCAAAAAAGTCTCAATCAAATTATTGATTTTAGAAAAGATAAATTAGGCAAACTGCGGGAGGCCGGTGTTGAACCCTATCCTCAAAAGTATGAGCCCACCCATTTTAGTGCCGATATTTTAGGCGATTTTGACAATTTGGAAAAACAAGATGTGACCATCGCAGGGCGAATTATGTCCATGCGGAAAATGGGCAAAGCATCGTTTTTTCATATTCAAGATCAACAAGGAAAGATTCAAGTATTCATCCGCCGGGATGATGTAGGCGAGGAGAATTACGCCCATTTCAAATTGTTGGATATGGGTGATTTTGTGGGTGTAACGGGATATGTATTCAAAACGAAAATGGGTGAAATATCCATCCATGCCAGTGGAATGACTATCCTGTGCAAATCCATTCGTCCCTTGCCGGTGGTGAAAGAGAAAGAAGGAGAAACCTTCGATGCGTTTGCCGATAAAGAACAGCGCTATCGAAATCGCCATTTGGATTTGATCGTCAACCCCGAAGTAAAAGATACATTTGTTAAGCGGGCTAAGATCATTAAAGGCCTTCGAGATCATTTAGACAATTTAGGTTTTCTCGAAGTGGAAACACCCGTCCTTCAGCCACTTTATGGGGGCGCAAATGCACGGCCATTTACTACACATCATAATGCCTTAGATCAGCAGCTTTACCTTCGAATTGCAGACGAACTTTATTTAAAGCGCCTCATCATTGGCGGCATTGACCGTGTGTATGAAATTGCTAAAGATTTCCGGAATGAGGGTATGGATCGGAATCACAATCCTGAATTTACCATGCTTGAATTCTACTGGGCCTATGCAGACTTTGAAGATAACATGAATCTTGTGGAAGATATGATTCGCACTGTAGCAGAAAGTATTGGTGCCCTTCAGCTCAAATGGGGTGATATGGAGATTGATCTCTCCAAACCATTTGAACGGCGGCCTATTCTCGACCTATTGAAAGATGCCACTGGTGAGGATTTAACTGAAGCCACCGATGAACAAATGCAAGCCATCTGCAAAGCCAATCGTGTAGATGTAGAAGACAATGCCAATTATGGTCAAATGCTGGATGCACTTATGAGTGAATTGGTCGAGCCGAAATTGGTTCAGCCCACATTTATCACAGACTATCCGAAGGCAATTTCTCCATTGGCCAAGAAACACCGAAATGGAAATCCCCATTTGGTGGAACGGTTCGAACTCTTTATTGGCGGCGCCGAATTCGCCAATGCTTTTACAGAATTGAATGATCCCATTGATCAGCGAGAACGATTTGAATCTCAAGCCCGATTGGCCGAAGGGGGAGACGATGAAGCCCATCCTGTAGATGAGAACTTTCTTCAAGCGGTAGAATGCGGTATGCCCCCAACGGGCGGTGTGGGGATTGGTGTGGATCGATTGGTCATGCTCTTAACGGAGAATGTGACCATTAAAGATGTGATTCTTTTCCCGGCCATGCGAACGGAAGAACAATAATATAATCAGCATGAATTTCCCTTTTTTCTTATCGACGCGGTATCTCCGTTCGACACAAAAAGGGAGTTTTACACGAATCGCCGGTGTCCTGTCTATTGCCGGATTAGCCGTAGGCATTGCGGCCCTTCTCATTACGCTATTCATTCTCAATGGGTTTGAACGTGTCATTTCCCAAAAGATTGCTGATTTCGACGGCCATATTCGCATTCGTCATTTTTTAAGTGAACCCATCCAAAAGGAGATTGCCGGATTAGATAGTGTTCAATCCGCCTATCCGAATCAGATCAGTCGAACTTCATTTGTACAAGGTCAGGCCCTTTTAAGAAAAGGGAAACGAGCTGAAGGGGTCATCGTTGAGGGACTCGAACCGAATGGCATGGGATTTATTTCATCCATGGTGGTGGATGGCGAATCCACATTAAACCCGAATGAAGTCATACTCGGCAAACGATTAGCCGATCAATTAGGAATTGGGGTGGGAGATAAGATTGTCCTGTTTGATATCGAAACACTCCATGGATCCCAAAAGCGATTGGGGCAGTTTACGGTGAGTGGACTGTATCATTCCGGCATGACAGAATATGACCATTCGCTGGTTTTTATTCCCTTAGAAAATGCCAACATGCTCTTTGCCATGGATGGCAAAATTTCCGGGGAAGTCCTGCGCCTCAATGATCCCGATTTATATCGATCTATATCAAAAGATTTATCCAACCAATTAGCCTATCCCTATATGGTCATCAATTGGAAGGAAAAGAACCGAGCCCTTTTCAAATGGATGGACGTCCAGCGCTGGCCTATTTTATTCATTTTTGGCCTCATTGCCTTGGTGGGTGTAGTGAATATCATTTCTGCTTTGGCCATGATCATCATTGATAAAACGCGGCAAATCGGTCTATTGAAATCATTGGGACTTACCCATGGTGATTTGAAGAAAATATTTCTTATCAAAGGATTGATCATCGGTATTGGGGGTGCTTTAGGTGGGGCCATATTGGCGTTGAGTCTGGCGTGGCTTCAAAATTCCTTCAAGTGGATCAAGGTGCCTGAAGATGTGTATTTCATGGATTTTATCCCCGTGGACGTGAGTGGGGTGGATATGGGCATCATATTTATTTTTGCATCCATAGCGTCCGTTTTAGCCGCATTGTGGCCAACCATGAGGGCCAACCAAATTGAACCGGCAAGGGCATTGAAATACGAATGAGTTTTTCGCGAAATATGGCCAAACGATTTATGCTGGGCGGCAAGGGTGCTGGTCCCAGTCGCCTCACAGGATGGATTGCCATCATCGGATTGGCTGTCGGTTGTATGGCCATGGTTCTATCCATAGCTGTGCTAAATGGATTTGAGTCCCGCGTGGTGAATAAAATTGTGGGATTTGAAGGTGACATCCGTGTGTCCGGAATTACGAATTGGGAAGAAGCCAAGTCGGATATTGAATCGATTGAAGGTGTAAAAACAGTCCTCACCTACCAAGAACGAAAGGGCTTAATCTTAGGACGAGGTGATACCCAACGAATGGTGGTCCTTAAAGCGGTGAATCCGGAATTGATTCAAGATTTTTATACATTGAATATGTTGGAGGGATCACGCTCAGAATTGCCCATGGTGTATTTGGGTGAAATGACGGCTCGCCGATTGAATTTGAATGTGGGAGATGGATTTCGAATTATGAGTCCCATCGACCATGGTTCAACCTGGGGCATGCCTCGGCAAGTCCAATGTGTGGTGGGCGGCATATTCAACGTGCAAGTTTTGGATTTGGATGATAAAATTGCCTTTATTCCTGCTGAAGTGGGGAGACAATTATTTATTCGAAAGCAAGGTCCCGATGGGATGGATATTCGCCTGACTGAAGATATAGATGTGAATATGATCGCTAGCGCCATCCAAAATATGTATCCGCAAGCAAAAGTGGACACTTGGGGTGACCTCCATGCAGAATTATTTGGTGCCATGAAATTTGAACGGATTGGCGCTTTGGCTGTATTGAGCCTCATCATTGTGGTGGCCTGTTTTAATTTGGTCACGACTCTGGTTTTGGTGATTGCCCAAAAAGTACGTGAATTCGGTATTCTTCAGGTTATGGGGACACCGAGAGAAATGGTACGATCCATTGTCATGAATCAAGGTGTAATGATTGGGGGAATGGGTATAGGTACAGGCGTATTATTTGGGCTAGGACTTACGGCCATCCAAAATGGGTTGGGCATCATTAAATTGCCGGAGGATATCTATTTCACACCCTATCTGCCTATGGATATATTCTTATCCGATGTGGTGACAATCCTGATCATTTCTGTGGGAATGGTTGTGGTTTCAGCTTTGATAGCGGCACGGCGGGCCTTGTCCATTTCACCCTTAGAAGCGGTTTATTTAGAAAAATGATTTTAGAAGCAAAAAATTTATCCAAATCCTTTAAAAATGGCGAAAAAACATTATCCGTTTTTTCTGATATATCCTTGTCGATCGCTGCTGGAGATTTGATTACCATTATGGGCCCCAGCGGTGCGGGGAAATCCACACTCCTAAATATTTTGGGCACATTGGATGCCCCCGATTCAGGCACTGTAATTATAAATGGGCAGGATACACAAAAACTCTCCCAATCAGAAATTGCGAACATCCGAAATAGGGATTTGGGCTTTGTATTCCAATTCCATCATTTACTTCCGGAATTTACGGCACTGGAAAATGTATTGATTCCAAATCAGATTTCCGGAAACTCCGGCAACACATCAAAAGGGAAAGAATTGTTGGACTATATCGGCCTTGCTGATCGAATGGATCATTTTCCTTCACAGCTGTCCGGGGGAGAACGGTTGAGAGTAGCGGTGGTCCGTGCCCTCATGAATGAACCAAAACTGGTTTTGGCGGACGAGCCCACCGGAAACCTTGATCTTGGGAATGCGAACCGATTGGTGGATCTATTCAAACAGATTAATACCGATTTTGATCAAGCTTTTGTCTTTACTACCCACAACCCGGAAGTGGCATCCATTGGGAATATTCAGTGTTATTTAGAGAATGGATCACTTTCTTTTTCAGATAGTGTTTGAACTTGTGAATGCCCTGTTTAATTTTACGGTAGTATGAAAGAAAATTTTTCCAAGCGCGTCCAAAATATTATGAAATTTGCCAAGGAGGAGGCCATCCGCCTGGGGCATAGTTATGTCGGTTCTGAGCATTTATTATTGGGACTCCTGAGGGAGGACTCGGGACTCGGTTCGAAGATTTTTGATATTTACGACTGTGATATTGAGGACATCCGCGCCATGGTGGAGGATATGATTAAAACCTCCGGCGGGACCATGACTTTAGGTCATTTACCCCTCACGCGCCGTGCAGAGCGGATTTTGCGAAATGCCTTTAATGAGGCGGCTGCCATGGGCGCTACTATTGCCGATGATGAACATTTACTTCTCGCCATGCTGAAGGAAACGGAAGGAATCGCTTACGAAGTTTTAAATGCCCACAATTTGGACTATGAAAGTGTGGTGGATCTCATTCAGGACGATTCAAAAGCAGAAGAACCGGTGGCAAAGCCCAAGCGGAAAGAAAAACCAGCCAAGTCCAAGACACCTGCCTTGGATCATTTTTCTCGTGATATTACACGAATGGCTCGCCAAGGAAAATTGGATCCGGTGATTGGTCGGAGGGACGAAATTGAACGTGTGGCACAGATTTTGTCGCGGCGGAAAAAGAACAATCCGGTATTGATCGGCGAACCGGGGGTAGGCAAAACAGCCATCATTGAAGGACTGGCTCAAAAAATTATTGATAAAGATGTGCCGAGGCTCCTCCACAATAAACGAATTTTATCTTTAGACTTGGCTGGGTTGGTTGCCGGCACGAAATACCGCGGTCAATTTGAAGAGCGGATGAAAACAGTCATGGTGGAGTTAGAAAAAGCGGACAACCTCATTTTGTTCATCGATGAATTGCATACCCTTGTGGGCGCCGGTGGCGCATCCGGATCATTGGATGCATCCAATATGTTTAAACCTGCCTTGGCCCGAGGCGATATCCATTGCATCGGTGCAACCACCTTAGATGAATTCAGGAAACATGTAGAAAAGGATGGGGCATTAGAGCGTCGATTCCAAAAAATAAATGTAGCGCCACCTTCTCCTGATGAATCCATTGCTATTCTGAAAGGGCTCCAGTCTAACTATGAAAAGCACCATCACGTGATTTATGACGAGGATGCGGTTGAGGCTTGCGTCCATTTATCCCATCGTTATATCACGGATAAATTTTTACCGGACAAAGCCATCGATATCATGGATGAAGCGGGTTCACGCGCCCACATGCTGAATATGAAAGTCCCGCAGGAGGTCATTGACCTTGAGCTGGAAATTGAAAAAGTCCGCTCTGAAAAAGATTCAGTCGTAGTGGCCCAAAAATTTGAAGATGCAGCCAATCTCAGAGATACGGAACAAAAACTGATTCGGAAGCTGAAAAACCTCCAGAAGGAATGGCAAGTGGATGAAGCTTCTAATCCCATTCGTGTGACAGAAGATAGCATCGCCGATGTGGTATCTATGGTGACGCGGATTCCTGTTCGGAAAGTGGCTGAATCAGAAGGACAGAAATTGCTCAAGATGAAAGCAGAAATGTCCGAAAGTATTGTGGGGCAGGATAGAGCCATTGAAAGTTTGAGCAAAGCCATTCAGCGATCACGAGCCGGATTAAAGCGGCAAGATCGTCCCATTGGTGTATTTTTATTTTTAGGTCCCACCGGTGTTGGTAAAACTGAAACGGCCAAGGTGTTGGCTAATTATTTGTTCAGCCACGGTGAAGCACTCATTAAGCTGGATATGAGTGAGTACGGAGAACGGTTTTCAGTGTCTCGTCTCATTGGAGCGCCACCGGGATATGTGGGTTATGAAGAAGGGGGCGAATTGACAGAGAAGGTTCGCCGAAACCCCTATTCAGTCATATTATTTGATGAAATTGAAAAAGCCCATCCTGATGTATTTAATGTGCTGCTCCAATTGTTTGATGAAGGCGTCCTTACGGATGGGTTAGGACGGAAAGTAGATTTCCGAAATACGATCATTATTCTCACATCCAATATTGGAACAAAAGAGATTCAAGGCGGTGGTGCCTTCGGATTTGCTGAAGATTCGGAAGCAGCCAATTACGACGCCATGAAAGATCGGATTTTGGAAAGAGTGAAGGGTACATTTAACCCTGAATTTTTGAATCGATTGGATGAGACCATTGTCTATCATGCATTAACCAAGGGCCATGTCCTGAATATTGTGGACCTTCAACTCATGGACCTTCATGAAAATTTGGATAAAATTGGCTACACATTATCTGTGACCAAGAAAGCAAAAAATCTCATTGTTGAAAAAGGATTTAACCCGGAATATGGGGTGCGTTTCCTCCGGCGTGAAATCCAGAATTCTTTGGAAGATCCGCTATCCGAATTGCTGCTTGGGAAGGCATTTTCCAATGCCAAAGGCATCAAAGTGGACGTAAAGCAAAAAGCATTTGAATTTTTACCGGTGGTTGCAAAATCGTCCAAATCAAAGCCAAAATCTAAAGAGACGAAATCCGGTAAAAAACCAGCCAAATCAGTCGATTCTTAGTCTATATCTGTCATATATATCAATAAAATAGTATAAGTCTGCCATATCGGTTGACTATATCCTGTGGCATGGGATTTGTCTTATAGGGTGTAAATTTTATGTTTCACCCAGATTTAAGGAGAAATTAACATGGGAAAAATTATCGGAATTGACCTTGGAACAACCAACTCTTGTGTTGCTGTTCTTGAAGGTGGCGAACCGACTGTAATTAACAGCACCGAAGGTGGCAGAACCACCCCATCAATCGTTGCATTCACCAAAGATGGTGATCGTATCGTAGGGCAGCCCGCAAAACGTCAGGCTGTAACCAACCCCCAAAACACTGTATTTTCAATCAAACGCTTCATGGGACGGATGTTCGATGAAGTGGGCACCGAAATCGAAGAAGTCCCCTACACAGTGGGGAAAGGCGATTCGGGCTCTGTAGTGGTTGAAGCAGGGGATAAGTCCTATACACCACGGGAAATCGGCGCCATGGTTCTGCAGAAATTGAAGCAGACCGCCGAAGAACATTTGGGGACGACAGTTACTGACGCTGTGATTACCGTTCCTGCTTATTTTAATGACTCTCAGCGTCAAGCAACCAAAGATGCAGGGAAGATTGCAGGATTGAATGTCCGTCGTATCATCAACGAACCCACAGCCGCATCTCTGGCTTATGGATTGGATAAGAAAAAAGAAGAAACGGTTGCCGTATTTGACTTGGGCGGGGGAACATTTGATATTTCTATCCTCGAATTGGGTGACGGTGTTTTTGAAGTAAAATCCACCAATGGAGATACCCACTTGGGCGGTGACGACTTCGATCAAAAAGTCATTAACTGGATTGCTGCTGAGTTTAAATCCAGTGACGGCATTGATTTGAAAAAAGACCCCATGGCTTTGCAGCGTCTTCGTGAAGCGGCTGAAACTGCCAAAAAAGAACTCTCCAGTTCGAAACAAACCGAAATCAATCTGCCATTCATTACGGCAGATTCTTCCGGTCCAAAGCACTTGAACCTGACACTCACCCGTGCCAAGTTTGAAGAATTGGTTTCAGACTTGGTTGCCCGTACAGTGGATCCTTGTTTAAAAGCGATTAAAGATGCAGGCCTTTCTGCTTCAGATATTCACGAAGTAATCCTAGTCGGTGGTTCTACACGGATGCCTAAGATTCAGGAAAAAGTAAAAGAAATTTTTGGTAAAGAACCTAACCGCAGTGTAAACCCGGATGAAGTCGTGGCATTAGGTGCAGCCATCCAGGGTGGTGTATTGGCCGGTGATGTGGATGATATCCTCCTTCTGGACGTCACCCCACTGTCTCTCGGTATTGAAACATTGGGCAGTGTATCCACCAAATTGATCGAACGGAATACCACTATTCCAACGAAGAAATCTCAGGTATTCTCCACAGCGGCAGATAACCAGACTACTGTTGAAATTCACGTACTCCAAGGTGAGCGTGAAATGGCAGTGGATAATAAAACCATTGGTCGTTTCCATTTAGACGGTATTCCACCCGCACCTCGCGGTGTACCTCAAGTTGAGGTTACTTTCGACATCGATGCCAACGGTATCCTAAATGTAGGCGCCAAAGATAAAGCCACAGGTAAAGAGCAGAGCATCCGAATTGAAGCATCCAGTGGATTGTCTGATTCCGAAGTGGAAAAAATGGTGAATGATGCGAAAAAGCACGAAGGTGAAGATAAAGCCAAGCGTGAAATGATCGACATGCAGAACCAGGCCGAACAGCTCGTGTATCAAACTGAAAAGAATCTAGAAGAGCACAAAGATAAGTTGGATGAATCTGAAAAGAAATCCTTGGAAGATGCAGTGGCCAAGGTAAAAACGGCCAAAGATGGTTCCAGTGCAGATGACTTGAAATCGGCCATGGATGAATTAAATACAGCCTGGAGTGCGGTTGCATCCAAAATGTATGAAGCGGCAAAAGAAGAGGGCCCAGCGCCTGGCGCCGAAGCGCCTCAGGGTGAACCGAAAAAAGGCAAATCCAAGAAAAAGGATGATGCAGAAATTGAAGATGCCGACTTCGAAGTTGTGGATTAATTCAGTCTAAATAAATCAAAATGAAAAAAGCGTTCCAATTGGGACGCTTTTTTTGTTTATGGAACTGAAGACACGTAACTTCATATGAGAACCAAAGCGTTCATTCCATACATGACAAAGCGCCAAAGCATCATTTTCCTCATTGCCCTTGCAATTGCGATTGTAGGGTTTTTGCTATTTCGGCCCAGCCTGTGGCAAGATCGAATTGAATCCCGCCTCAATGAACAGTTGGCAAAAGAAGGGTGGTCAATCCAAATTAATGCACTCTCGGGGCACTTGTTTTCTACACTTCAATCCGAAAATATATCCATGGTGCATGACAATGGTGCTTCGATTGTATTGCCCCAAATCACCACTCGAATCAAAATTGCGCCACTCTTGAAGGGAGAAATTGCCATTGAAGAGTTGGCCGTATCTCATGTCTCGATTCAACCCTATTTTGAACCCGGATCCGATTCAACAGAAGCAGGCAACCTCGTATTCGCGCCTGAACGGATCCCGTTGGATATAAATAAACTCCATGTGGATGGGAATGTATATGTCCCCGTGGATGACACCAGCCGGGCAGTTCATTTTTTAATCGATGGCCGAATCCAAAGCGGTACGAATGCGATGAAAGTAGAGCTAGATGCTTTCGAAGTATTCTCGAGTCAACCCAGAATCAATATGGCCATGAAAGATGTATCGGGAGAATTATCCTCAAAGCGGATTTCCATAGCATTAAAAGAAGCCAATATTAATGGTTTAAAAATTGGCGGAGATTTTCAATATAACCGTGGGGATTCTTCTTCAATTCAGGCCCAGTTGGATTTATCTGAATATACAATTCCGAAAAAAATCTTCTCACAACTACCCCTTCAGCCCGAATTATCCAAACTATCGGCCACATTCACATTCGAGTCAAATTTGACCCAATTCAAGGGTGACCTTGATATCAGTAATGATTTAGGATTGGAAATGGGCGGAGAATTTGATGTTCGATTATATGACAATCATTTGCGATTGGCTTCTTTGGCCCTTTCGGGCAATGATGCCATTTTAAAGACGCAAGGATTAATCGAAAATTCCGGCCGGTTTAATGGCACGATTCAGTTGGATAATTTGGATATGAGCCAATGGATGGTGGAAGGGCAAGAAACGAATTTATCCGGTTATGTGCTTGTGGATGGGAATCTTAAGGAAAATGAAATTACTGCCTTGGATATTAATGCCGAAATCAGTGAATCGATGCTCTTTGCCAAAGAGGCGTCGTCCATTTCAGGTGGGATAGCTTATCATAACTTCAAGATGGATATCACCAATCCACTAACAGTAACCATTGGGCCATCAATCGTATCTGTGAATGGTATGGCAGATTTTAATCAACGGTCATTGGATATTGATTTATCGCTTACAGAAGCATCCACTTTTTTAATCAATAATTTTTGGTCCGATTCCCTTGATAGCGGCACGGCCACAGGATCCATGAATCTTTATGGCTCATTTGATACATTAGGCGTTGAAGCCGATCTGCTGATTGATGGATTCCAATATAATAATATTTCATTGGCTTCATTTGAATTTCTGGGGCATTTAAATAATATGAATGCATTTCAGGATGGTGCCTTCAAAGTGAAGTTTGGGAAGGGGACATGGAATGATTATGGATTTGAAAGCGGTACGGGTGAATTCAATATTTTAGACTCTCTTATCGATATATCCAGTTTTGAATTAAAAAATGGAAATGATTATCTCCAATTTAATGGTTCTGTTCATGATGACAGCATTTTAACCTTAGACCGATTTCAAATTGCGTACCATGGCCATTATTTAATTAATCCTCGCCCTGTAACCATGGCATATACTGAGGACCGTTTTGCATTTGCCCCTTTTGAAATTCATGTGGACGACGGCATTATTGAGGGATTTATCAAAACAAATCCAATTCAAGGGCGATTGAAATTTTCAAACGTGACAACAGATATTTTATCTTTAGTGGATGAAGCCTATGCAGAAAAGGTTAGGGGCAATATTTTTGGGGAAGTCTCCATTGGACAGGATTTAAATCCTGATGATATCAGTTTAGATATCACCCTAAAGAATGGAGAAGTGGCCCATCAGCCTTTTGATGATTTTTATATCTCTACCCTGTATCGAGATGGAATTCTCCATTTGGAAGAGTTAACCTTAACGGATGGAGAAAAAACGGGATTCCAAATTATGGGGACGTTTCCCGTGGCATCTGATTCAACCACATACACCATGGTGGATGTGCAATCCAGCTTCAAAAATATTGATATGACGTTTTTCACCCAATTTTCTCCCCGATGGGCACCATTGTTATTTGGGAAATTTACCGGGGATTATACCATGGGAGGCACTACCCAGAAAACGAAAATTGGTTTAGATGGTACAATCAAAAACGCCTACTATGGTCGAATTCCATTGGGGACAGTAAAAGGTACGGGTGCCTATGCGAATAAAAAATTAACCATAAGTCAATTCAGTTCAGATTGGGAAGGGAACCATGTCACAGGTAAAGCTGAATTACCTATCGATTATGATCTGGCTTCACCCAACACAAGAAAATGGCATCCCGGCGGCCATTTGAATGTGGATACAGAAGGGACATTTCATTCTGCTGTGTTTCTTTCAGAATATATGGCTGAGACCGATTCCATTACTGGCGATATAAAAATTGCATTATCGATCGACGGGCCTCCGGAAAATCTTATGCGAAATGGCCACATTTCCATTAATGACTGTGCCATTTATACTGTTCTCATGGATGAACCGGTTATGAACCTCCAAGCGAATGGGACCATGGTGGATAACCAAATGGACATAAAGACCTTTCACGGTGCATTATATGATAGTCATAGAAAAGAACGTCCCGATAGCAATATGACCATCAGTGGATCCATGAATTTTACCAAATTTTTCGAACCGCGGTACAACCTTCATGTATTGGGTGATGATATTTTCTTTCGCTCTTTAAATGGAGATATTGAAGGTTATGGCGATGTAGATGTAACCATGATGGGTAAAGATACATTAGAAATTGCCGGCACTATCGCAGCCAGAAATGGCGCCATTTATATGGAATTTACGGATGACGAAACCGTAGCCTCCTCAGAAGAAAAAGGGCGCACTACTACCAATTATAATATTCGTTTTCCTATTGAAGAATCATTCTCTATTCGCAACTCTCAGATTGATGCAAACATTTCAGGTGAATTGGCCATGGCTAAACAATTTGAAGGCGATTGGAATTATTCCGGAGAAATCGAATTCCAAGAAGGTGAGATTTATTATTATCTCGGGGATGTATTTAAAAATCTTCGGGGAACCATGACCATGGATGGCCAAGGGTTTAATCCATTCTTAGAATTAAATGCATCCACGAAAATTGGTGATGCAGAAATTTATTTGGGGGTATTTGGACCTTTTGATAACCCAGAGTGGACATTCGATAGTGATAAGGGATATACAGAGAGCGACATTCTCCAACTGCTTACTTTTAACACACGCGTGGCTGAAGAGGGATTTACAACCGAAGGCCTCGGCTCCCAGGCACAGACTATTTTGGGTGCCTATTTAGAACGACAATTAGAACGGAATTTTGTTCGTGCCACGGGACTCAAATCCACAGGATTATTAGAGGATGTAGAAATTTCAGGCACATCCGAACTTATTCGCCCCGGAGAAGGTGAAGAATTTAGTATATCTGCAAAGGTAAATCGGAATTTCAGTTTAAGTTATCAGCGCTCCTTTTCATTGGAGTCGGCCTATAAAAACAAGGTAGGTGTGGAATATAAATTAAACCCTAATTTCTCGGTCATTGGAAACGTGGATGAGAAGGGACAGGTGCATATGAAGTTCCGAGTTCGCCGCGTTTATTAGACCGAGTTCATGCAAAAAATAAAATTAATCCTGGCGGCAACAGCCGTCACCCTATCTCTGTTTGCACAATCGACGGAAGATCGATCGGTAAACCGCGTCACCTTTCTGGGCAATGATACATTCAGCCATCGAACTTTACTGAACCAAATCGAATTAAAACCGCCATCATTACTGGTGTTCTCTCGCGTTGAATTTGACAGACGACTACTTAAACTCGATGCAATTTCTCTGAAGAACTATTACCATTCGAATGGATTTTTAGAAGTGGTGGTAAAAGATTCTTTTCAAGTCGCCGATAAAGAAGTGGACATATTTTTCATTATTCAAGAGGGTAAACAATATTTTTTGAATGAGGTCAAAGTAAACGGTCTGACAGTACTTAAAGAAAAAAAGGTGCAAAACCTTTTGGGTCTAAAGAAAGGATCACCATACAACCCTGTTCAAATCAATACTGATTTGGCATTGGTGGATGAAGCATTTCAAGAAAAAGGTAAACTTTTCGCACAATACGATATTCAGCAGGATATTAAAGATTCTGTCAACATTACACTGAATATTGAGGAAGGATCAGATGTATATATCCACAATGCATGGGTAACGGGAAATGCGCGAATTGATTCGGCCTACGTCCGCCGTGAGTTTGCTTTTGAAAAGGGAGATCTTTTCCGAAAAAGTCTCATGGATAAAACCAAAAGAACACTCCTTCAAGCGGGCTTTTTCTCTGCTGTGAGTCTCATAACCCATCCCATTGCAGGGCAGGATAGTTTGGTGAATGTTGAAGTGCGAATGCGGGAATTCCAAAATAGAGGCATTCAGGATTTTGATTTCGGATACGAAGATATTGAATATGTCCCCGGTGTGAATTCATTGGTGGGTATGGGAGGCGCTGTCCGCTGGACGGACCGAATGATTTTGGGATCCAAAAATCGATTTGACGCATCAGGGTCTGTGGTCATGCCTTCAGAAGAAGGATTTGTATATCCCCGATTTAGTATGGATATGAAATTTTCAAATCAACGACCCTTGTCATTGAAGTTGCCCACTCAAATAAAAATATTTTATCAGCAGTTTAAAAATTTTGGCGATGAAGAGGGGCCATATGTAAGACGGTTCGGGCTTCAATATTCAAATATATTTAGGTGGAACCGTCAACGATCCTTTTTGGATATTGGTTTTCGTATGGAATTGTTTGATGAATCCGATGCATTTAAAGATCAAATTGAGCAGCGAAAATTTAAAGTGCATCTACACCAAGATAATCGAGATAATCCCATGAACCCCACAAATGGAAATGTGATCATATTTCGGATGGATGCATATGGAGGTCCATTGGGTGGTAATCGATCTTATACCAAATTTGATGTTGACCTCCGTCAATATGTATCTCCCATGAAAAATGTAACCATTGCCGGTCGCATTAACGCGGGCATGATTTCAGGATGGAAAACGGAATATGATCAATATGAACCGGTGTTATTTGAGAAATTTTATTTAGGGGGAAGTAATACACTTCGTGCATGGAAGCCGCTTCAATTTATGACAACAAACAATGAAGCTGGCGTACGGTTTCCTTTGGGTAAAACAGCTAAAGTGCTCACCAATTGGGAAATCCGATTCCCCATGGTGTGGAAGTTGGGGGCCGTATTGTTCTATGATGGGGGCTATATTTCTGATAAACTTTCTTCTATCGGCAGGGAAGATATCCAGTGGAATCGAGGGGCAGGCATTACATTCAATTTACCCTTTGGACCCATTCGGATTGATTATGCCGAGAGTGTTGCGGATCCATCAGTGAAGCAATTTCATTTTGGATTTTTATACGCATTTTAAAGGAACAATATCTAACATAAACAGTAAGGATGGATTCAGGGTGGAGGAAAGGAAAGATTTCTTATAAATTCCCCGCCGTTATATCGAATAAAAAAACCATGAACAAAAACAAAATATGTATCATTGCAGGCCTCATGATGATTGCAGGATGCGGTTTATTTAAATCCGCTGATGATTTGTATTCTGAGGCAGAGATTAAACGAAATAGCGGTGAACCGAAAGTTGCATTATCTCTCTTAGAAAAAATTATAAACAAACATGCAGATCATGAAAAGGCCCCCGATGCCCAATATATGATTGCAGAAATCTATTACCGCGACATGGGGGATTTTTCTAAAGCCATTGAGGAATATGGTTTAATTCGGGCCAATTATCCCGAGGCCAAACAAGTGCCCTTTTCATTATTTATGCAGGGATTTATATATGCCAATACCCTCTCAAATTTTGATGAGGCAAGGGCCCATTATACTGAATTTTTAGAAAAATATGCGGACCATGAATTGTCCACCTCCGTCTCATTTGAATTGAAGTACCTTGGCAAAGATGTCAGGGAGATTCCAGAACTCAAACACTTAGCAAAGTAAACGAATATGTCAGAATTTAGTCTTTCAGAAATCAACGATCGGATCGCAAAGGAATCCACCTTTATTGATCCATTACGGTCATCCATCGGCGAAGTCATTGTCGGTCAAGATGAGCTTATTAATAAAATCCTTATCGGCCTACTGGCCAACGGGCATCTACTCCTTGAAGGTGTACCGGGGCTGGCCAAAACCTTAACCGTTAACACCCTTGCACAAGCCATAGACACAGGATTCCAACGGATCCAGTTTACACCGGATATGCTCCCCGCTGATTTACTTGGGACATTAATCTTCAATCAAAAAACCGGTGCATTTGAAACACGAAAAGGACCGATTTTTTCTAATATCATTTTAGCAGACGAAATTAACCGTGCCCCTTCCAAAGTACAGAGTGCCTTGCTAGAAGCGATGCAGGAGCGGCAAGTGACTATCGGTGAAGATACATTTAAACTGGATGCACCATTTCTCGTTCTGGCCACACAAAACCCCATCGAGCAGGAAGGCACCTATCCACTGCCCGAAGCACAGGTAGATCGATTCATGATGAAACTAGTGGTGGGTTATCCGGAAAAAGATGAGGAAAGAAAAATCTTAAGGCAAGCGGCCAAGACAGGAGATAGTCCAACCGTGAAACCTGCCGTAACGCCTAAGGATATTTTAAAAGCGCAACAGACAATCAATGATATTTATGTGGATGAAAAGGTGGAGGATTATGTATTGAATCTGGTCTTTGCCACGAGAAATCCAGATGACTTCAATTTGGGCGATTTGTCTCAATTGATCGAATTTGGCGCCAGTCCGCGTGCCACCATTAATTTGATTTTGGCATCTAAAGCCAGAGCCTTTTTAGAACATCGCGGGTACATTACGCCTGAAGATGTCCGCTATGTTGGGAAAGATATACTGCGTCATCGCGTGATTTTGACTTACGAAGCAGAAGCGGAAGAACTCACTTCTGAAGATGTAATTCAGAGACTATTTGACTCCATCGAAATACCCTAAACATGATGTATGGAAAATGGAATATGGAGTCCCCATCGCCCATCTTCCATATAACATTTTCCATCCTAGTCCATGATTCCTAAAGAGATACTGAAAAAAGTCCGGCATATTGAGATTCGGACCAAAGGATTGGTGAATGACCTATTCGGCGGAGAATACCATTCCGTATTCAAAGGTCGCGGCATGACCTTTTCAGAAGTACGGGAATATGTTCCCGGTGATGATATTCGTTTAATTGACTGGAATGTAACCGCTCGATCCAATGCGCCTTTTGTAAAGATATTTGAAGAAGAGCGTGAACTGACGGTTTACCTCATGGTGGATGTGAGTCGGTCCGGTCATTTTGGCACCGTGGATCAATTCAAATCAGAATTGGCGGCGGAGATCGCTGCTGTCTTAGGCTTTTCTGCGATCAAGAACCAAGATAAGGTGGGCCTCATTTTATTTTCCGATCATGTGGAAAAATATATCGCACCTAAAAAAGATAAATCTCATATCCTCCGTGTAGTACGAGAAGTGCTATTCCATGAACCGGAAGGGACGGGCACTTCACTCCAGTCTGGATTGGATTTTCTTATGAATGTGGCCAAACGGAAAGCAGTTGTATTTTTAATCTCCGACTTTTTGGATGATGGGTATTGGAAATCATTAAAATTGGCAAACCGGAAACATGATATGATTGGGATTCGTATCGGAGATCCTGCTGAAGAACATTTGCCAGACTTAGGTTTGATCAAAGTGAATGACCCGGAAACGGGTGAGCAGTTTTGGGCCGATATGTCCTCTGAAAATGATCGGAAAGATTTGTCACATTCTATTAAAGAAAAATGGGATCATTTTGATAATGAGTGTGGCCGGTCTCGATTTGATGTAATCAATGTGGGGACGGATAAAGATTATGTGGAGCCCCTCATGACCTATTTTCGCCGGCGAGAAAAGCGGTACTAATCCATTGAAGAAATTTATATTTATAAGTCTCATTCTCCTTATAGCGTGCCGTCAAGAAACGGCATCATCCTCTGTAGAAATGACTGTCGAAATGGATACCACTTATACAACCATAGGGAGTCCCATCACCTATGCGGTTACGGTCAAATCTCCTGCGGACAAAATGATACAATTTCCGGAATGGATTTTAGAGGACCCCTTAGAAGTTCGATCATTCTCAATCCAAGATGGAGAAGAAGGAAAAGTAGGCACATTTGAATTGGTGTTTTGGGATACAGGAAAAGTAGCCATTCCCGGTGTATCCATTGCCGTACTAAACAGTGACAGCACGTTTGCTTATGAAATGACTGCGGACACCATGATCATGGATGTGGTATCTGTCACCGAGCAGGATCCCACACTTCGCCAGGCTTCGGGCGGACTCATGCCTATCAAAGATCCTGTGCCGGTGCGATTTCCACTACCGTGGCAAACCATTATTCTATCATTAATTATGATGGCCCTTTTGGTGAGTATGATTATGATTTGGAAAAAACGTCAAAAGTCAGAAATATCCTACGAAGCACGGCCGGAATATTTAGATGGGCCCGATACGGTTGCCTTAAAAAAACTGGACGCATTGGATCAATCGGGATTATTGGATAAGGGAGATATTAAAGAATTCTATGCCCAACTTTCTCTTATACTCAGGGAGTATGCAGAGAATAGCTTATATATTCGTGCCTTAGAAATGACCACAGAAGAAATTCGTGACCATCGGCCTGTCTTTCCCTATACTGATGATCAATTGGATACCTTTCTCAACATTCTTTCCGGTGCAGACATGGCCAAGTATGCCAAACATATAGCTGCTTTGGATCAATGTACCGCCCACTTGGATCATGCCAAATCTCTGGTGCGGGATACAGTTCAATGCTGGAAATTGACTGAAATTTCCTGAGAAAAGTTTCCGCTTCTTACTCATTCTAAATTGTAAATTCCCCAGCTAATTAAGGGAATAAAATGGCCACCACATCAGATATTAAAAACGGCGCCGTCATCCTCCACAAGAATAAACGGATGAAAGTGCTGGAATTTTTACACGTAAAACCGGGGAAAGGCCCTGCTTTTATCCGGACTAAATTGAAAGATATCGCATCAGGAAAAATCATAGATGAAACTTTCAATGCAGGGATCAAATTGGAATTTCTCAAGATTGAAGCAAAAGAAATGCAGTTTCTTTATGATGATGGCGATTCACATGTCTTTATGGACAATATCACATACGATCAATTGAATGTGATGAACGAACTGGTAGGGAAAGCGAAAAACTTCTTGAAGGGTGGCATGAATGTGGATCTCCTATTTGATGACGAAGAAGTTCTGGATATTCGCATGCCCGCTCATGTGCAATTAGAAGTGACACACACCGAACCGGGTGTAAAAGGGAATACAGCCACCGGAGCGACTAAACCGGCAACAGTGGAGACCGGATATACAGTTCAGGTACCTCTTTTTATCGATGAAGGGGAGATATTAAAAATTGATACTCGTTCAGGAGAATATATTGAACGAGTGAAATCTTAATCGTAGTTTCAGCGGTTATACATAAATAATTAAGAGACAAACATGTGGCAAGATAAGCTTAAAGAAATCATTTATTTATTAGAAAACAGTGATGTAAACGAAATTGACGTCAATTTTTGGGGACGTCGGTTTCGTGTGGTGAAGTCCGCCGGCGTCAATAAAGCGCCTGTAGCGGCACCGGTAGCAACCGTTGCGGCCGCACCGGCAGCACCTGCCCCTGAAGCGGCTCCGGCTGAGCCATCAGCACCTACCCCGGAAGCCAGTGGAGAAGAAATTCTTTCTCCCATGCCCGGCACATTTTATACTTCTTCATCACCGGATGCAGATGCCTTTGTTAAAGTGGGTGATGTAGTGAAAGAAGGGGACACCCTTTGCATCATTGAAGCCATGAAGATTATGAATGAGATTGAAGCAGAACAAAGCGGTACCATTACCAAAATATTGGTTGAGAATGGAAATGCCGTTGAGTACAATCAGCCACTCTTTCTCATCGACCCGTCTTAATCAGGGGATACTATGTATAAGAAAATCCTGATCGCCAATCGTGGTGAGATTGCCCTTCGTGTGATCCGCGCATGTCACGAACTGGGACTCAAATCCGTCGCCGTCTATTCCACAGCAGATGAATATTCCCTCCATGTAAAGTTTGCAGATGAAGCGGTATGTATCGGTCCGCCCCCCAGTACCGAATCCTATTTGAACATCCCAAGGATTATTGCTGCAGGCGAAATTACCAACGCAGATGCAGTCCATCCGGGATACGGATTTTTAGCGGAGAATGCTGAATTTTCTAAAATCTGTGAAGAAAACGGATTTGCCTTTATTGGCCCCAACGCCCACATCATTAATTCCATGGGCGATAAGGCTCAAGCCAAGAAGACCATGGCTGCGGCCGGAGTGCCAGTGATTCCTGGGAATGAAGGCATATTGAAAGATGCAGCCGAAGCGAAAGCCATGGCCAATGAAATGGGTTATCCTGTGATGCTGAAAGCATCTGCAGGTGGCGGCGGACGCGGTATGCGATTGGTGAGGGAAGAAAGTGAAGTGGAACATGCTTTCACTACCGCATCCAATGAAGCATTGACCGCTTTTAATAACGGGGACATGTATATTGAAAAATTTGTAGAAAACCCCCGCCATATTGAAATTCAGATATTGGCCGATGCTTATGGGAATGCGGTCAGTCTTGGCGAACGGGAATGTTCCATTCAGCGTCGTCATCAAAAATTGGTAGAAGAATCACCTTCTCCAGCTGTGGATGAAGATCTGCGGAAGCGCATGGGGGAAGCGGCCGTCGCCGGTGCCAAAGCTGTGAATTATGTGGGTGTGGGTACAGTGGAATTTCTACTGGATAAAAATAAAGATTTCTATTTCATGGAGATGAATACACGGATTCAGGTGGAGCATCCCATTACTGAGATGGTGACTGGAGCGGACTTGATCAAATGGCAGATTCGCACCCATGCAGGTGATAAATTTCCTGACTATCTCTATAATTTGAAACTCCGTGGCCATTCCATCGAATGCCGGATCAATGCAGAAAATCCCGATATGAATTTTGCACCATCTCCCATGCCCATCACCAGTTTTCATATGCCCGGTGGTAAGGGCGTTCGGGTAGATTCTCACGCATATGCAGGATATCAAATTCCATCTCACTATGATTCCCTGATTGGGAAATTGATCGTCCATTCACCAGACAGGGCTTCTGCCATCAATCGGATGGAACGGGCATTGGAAGAAACCATTATTGAAGGACCGAAAACTACCATTCCATTTCATCAGGCCATCATGGGCGATGATACATTTCGCGGTGGAGAGTTTGACACCAGTTTTCTTGAAACATTTGAATACAATAAAAAGGACGAAGCAGAATGAGCTTGCCACAAGATTTAAAATATACCAATGAACATGAATGGGTGAAGGTGGATGGTGATACAGCCACCATTGGCATCACTGACCACGCCCAAGGTGAATTGGGAGATATCATCTTTGTCGAATTCCCTGATGTAGATCAGGATATAGAAAAAGATGAACCATTTGGTACTATCGAAGCGGTAAAGACGGTTGCAGATTTATTTGCACCCATTACTGGCACGGTGACTGAAATTAATGAAGCGTTAGAAGACAGCCCTGAATCGGTGAATTCAGATCCTTATGGCGACGGATGGATTGTAAAATTATCTATTTCAGACGTAGGGGAATTGGATGAACTCATGACGCCGGACCAGTATGGAGAACTCATCGGATAATGTTGGACGTCCGCCAAATCATTCAAGATAGTGCTGATGTGAAATCAGCCATGCTGGACAGATGTGCCGATGATATTCAAAGGGCTGCGGATATGATGATTAATGTCGCCCGGAATGGAAAGAAAATTTTATGGTGCGGTAATGGCGGTTCTGCTGCCGACGCCCAACATATGGCCGCTGAACTCATGGGTGGACTCCGTGATCACGACCGTCCCGCCATAGCATCCATTGCACTCACCACCGATTCTTCATTCGTCACAGCTTGGGCCAACGATACAGATTATGAATCCATTTTCTCTCGACAGATTGAAGGATTAGGCGAAAGTGGGGATATCCTCGTGGCCATTTCCACCAGCGGAAATTCCAGTAATGTCATCCGTGCCATTGATGCAGCGAAAGCCATGGATATAGCTGTCATTGTTCTGACCGGTAAATCCGGTGGCAAAATGGCCGACGTCGGTGATGTAACCATTTGCATCCCCAGTGATGATACCCAGCGGATTCAGGAAGGCCATCTTTTGGCCGAACATATTTTATGCGAATCGGTCGAAGCCGCCATCATGGGCGACTAATGAAACATTATATCCGGGATTATATGACTATGCTCAAAGTGGAGCGCAATCTCGCCCGGAATTCTCTGGATTCTTATGAACGTGATCTTACCCAATATCACGACTTTTTGAGCACAAATCTTAAACTTAAATCTGTGTTAAATGTGACCTTAGGGCATATTCGATCTTATCTTCGACATTTAAATGATAAAGGTCTTGCCGGCAATTCGGTAAAACGGGCCGTATCTTCTATTCGCACTTATCATAACTATTTATCCGCTGAAGGTATTATGCAGGATAACCCTGCCCAACTATTGGATACACCAAAAGTCACCAAAAAATTGCCCAGTTTTCTCACCATCCAAGAAGTGGATACCATTCTAAGTGTCATTCCGGAAAAAGCACCCATGGCCCGAAGAGATCTGGCTATTTTTGAAATGATGTATTCCTGCGGACTGCGTGTAACGGAACTCTGCAATTTTAAAACGTCGGATATTCTCTGGGATTCAGAAATGATTCGCGTCAGTGGAAAAGGTGATAAACAGCGGTTTGTCCCTATCGGCCCCATCGCCCGGGATAATCTCAAAAATTATTTAAACCATGAGCGCCCAACATATGCTGATAAAAATCCTAATGTGGCAGAAGTATTCTTAAGCCGAAATGGGCGGAAGCTCACCCGCATGATGATTTGGCTTTTATTGAAAAAATGGACAGAAGCTGCGGGGATTGACAAGGAAGTTAGTCCACACACATTACGTCACAGTTTTGCTACCCATCTTTTAGAAGGGGGTGCAGACCTTCGATCTGTGCAAGAAATGCTGGGCCACAGCGATATTGCCACCACCCAGATTTATACCCATTTGGATAAAGCCCACTTGAAAGAAGTCCATAAAACATTTCACCCGAGGTTTGATTAATGTTATTTCGACTCCCGCCTGAAGTGTTGATCATGCTCATTCCTGTCCTTTTGTTTGCATTGGTATTTCATGAATTTTCCCATGGATGGGTCGCCAATAAATTGGGTGATCCTACTGCGAAATATGCGGGCCGCCTTACGCTCAACCCAATGGCGCATTTGGATATGTTTGGATCACTCATGATCCTCTTTGTGGGATTTGGCTGGGCCAAACCCGTGCCGGTGGATTCACGCTATTTGGCCAATCCACGAACGGACATGATGAAGATTGCTTTTGCTGGACCCGCCGCCAATTTACTATTGGCTTTTGTAGCGGGGACCCTCATTCGAATCACAGGATACATGGGTGCATTTACCACCATGCTCATGATGTTTACCCAAATTAATATTATGCTGGCTGTCTTCAATATGATTCCCATTCCACCCTTAGATGGATCTCAAATTTTCTCAGGATTGATGGTGAGGAAAAACCCTGACTTGGTCATGAAACTTCAAATGTATGGACCGCAAATCCTTATGGGACTCATCCTGTTCGGTATGTTTACATCCTTTTCGCCCATATGGATGATTATCAGTCCATTTGTCAATTTTTTCATGTTTTTATTTGCAGGGATCTAATGGACAAATTCTTCAAACGACTCATTCCTGCACGACGGAGTAAACGGTCTTTAATCGGTACAATCGCTGTACTCATTGTCGTCATATTTTTAATTAATTATTTATTGAAAGTGGCCCAGGCAGGATAATGAAACTAGTCGAATGTGTCCCAAATTTTAGTGAAGGCCGTGACACGGCCAAGATTAAAACCATCACCGATGCAATTGCTGCGGTGGATGGAATTACTATTTTGGATATTGATCCCGGTGCAGACACGAATCGAACGGTGGTCACTTTTGTAGGTGAACCGGATGCAGTAGCCGAAGGGGCATTCCAAGGCATCAAAACTGCTGCTGAAGTGATTGATATGAGTCAGCAAACCGGAACACACCCCAGAATGGGCGCCACGGATGTGTGTCCTTTCATTCCTGTGAGCAACGTGTCCGATGAAGAGTGTATTGAATTATCTAAGGGTGTAGGTCAGCGCGTAGGCGATGAATTGGGTATTCCCATTTATCTCTATGAAAAATCAGCCCAAAGTGATGACCGAATCAAATTGCCAGATATTCGAAAAGGGGAGTACGAAGGATTGGCAGAAAAATTGACCGATCCAAATTGGACGCCTGATTTTGGTCCTGCGAAACTCAATGTAAAAGCGGGTGCTACCGTCATGGGCTGCCGTGAATTTTTGATCGCATACAACATCAATCTGAATACAAAAGATCATCGTCTGGCCACTGATATTGCATTTGAACTCCGTGAAGCAGGACGGTCTAAACGGGTTCCCAATCCAAAATCGAAAAATTTATTAGACGGTGAAATTGTCCGTCATGAAGATGGAAAACCGGTAAAAGTGCCTGGCATGTTCAAAGATGTAAAAGGCATCGGCTGGTATGTAGATGCATTCAACCGAGCTCAGATTTCCATCAATTTCAATAATTATAAATCATCCACTATCCACCATGTATATGATGCAGCCTGCAAATTGGCTGATGAAAGAGGCATCCGTGTGACGGGCAGTGAATTGGTGGGACTCATTCCACTTGAAGCCATGGTCATGGCCGGAAAGCATTATTTGCAAAAACAAAACCGATCTATTGGCGTCCCCACTGCGGATATTGTGGAATGTGCCGTTCAGTCTTTAGGACTCAATGATGTCACCCCATTCGATCCTCAAGAAAAAATTATCGATTATGCCGTCACTGCTGAGGATCGTCCGTTGATGGGATTAACCGGCAGTGGATTTGTGGAAGAATTATCCACCAACAGTCCGGCCCCCGGTGGTGGTTCAGTGTCTGCTTTAGCGGGGAGTTTGGGTGCCGCATTGTCATCCATGGTGGCAGCATTGACCCATGAGAAAAAAGAAATGCTGGACAGCAAACCGGAAATGGATGAGATTGGCGCAGAAGCCCAAGCATTGAAAGATCGACTATCCTTTTTGGTGGATGAAGACACGAACGCATTCAATAAGGTCATGGATGCCAATCGGTTGTCCGCCACCACAACGGAAGAAGAAAAATTAAAGGCTGAAGCAGTTGATTCAGCCAATAAGTATGCCATCGATATTCCTTTTGAAACGGCAGAAAAATGTTATCGTGTGATTGAATTAGCAGAAGTATTGGTAGAAAAAGGAAATCCCAATTCTGTCTCCGATGCAGGGGTGGCAGCAGAAGTGGCCTTGGCTGGCGTTCGCGGTGCATCTATGAATGTGCTTATTAACCTCCCCGGTGTGAATGATGATGCTTATTGTGACGAAAAACGAAATGCAGTGGAAGCATTGATCCAAAAGGCAGAAGCGAAGCATAAATCTGTGTTTACCAAAACTTTAGAAGTAATTGAACGATGAAACCACTGCCCACGAAATACACGAAAATCTCGAAATGAAAAATTATTCAAAAACTATAAAATATTTTTCGTGTCTTTTAGTGTATTTCGTGGACTAAAAAACAATGATTAAGCAATTATCAGAAGACCTACGTAATAAGATTTCTGCCGGTGAAGTGGTGGAACGTCCTGCCTCTGTGGTGAAGGAATTGGTGGAGAATAGCCTCGACGCCGGCGCCACTGAGATTACAGTCGTGGTGGAAAAAGGCGGACAGCAA
>JAERSH010000019.1 GCA_016845785.1 Fidelibacterota bacterium | reverse complement strand
TAATTACCATGAAGCCAGGGGAATTGATGAGAGTGAAGCCCGAATAATGGCCAACCGATTAGCCAGGGAAGAAGGAATTTTTGCGGGTACCTCCAGTGGATTAAATGTGGTAGGAGCAATCCAACTGGCAGAAGAATTAGGACAAGAGAAAACTGTAGTTACACTCGCGGTGGATACAGGGCTAAAATATTTGAATGGAGATCTATTTTAGTTTTTTTCTTTCGCCATTTCCCAAATGGCATCCATTTCTTCTAATGAGGCATCTTCCAGTTCTTTCCCTTGGGCTTTGATGCCTTCCTCCACTTGACTGAACCGCGAGGTGAATTTTTGATTGGTCTTTCTTAAGGCATCTTCCGCCGGAATGTCTAGATAACGAGCCAAGTTCACTACGGCAAATAGAACATCACCAATCTCCTCTGACATATGATCTTTCGCCTCATTAGACTGGGCCTCTTTCAATTCCAAAATTTCTTCATGGACCTTATCCCACACCTGCTCCACCTCATCCCAATCGAAACCAGCATAAGAGGCTTTTTGTTGGAGACGCTGTGCCCGAATCAACGCAGGCAGATTTTTGGGGACACCATCTAAACGGGACTTACGTCCTTTTTCTTTATGCTTTTGTGCTTCCCAATTTTGTTTGGCGTGGAAGGCCGCATCCGCTTGGGCATCACCAAAAACGTGTGGGTGACGCCGAACCAATTTTTCATTCACATTGGTCAATGAATCTGACAACTTAAATTTTCCATCGGCTTCACCAATAGATGCTTGAAAAACCACATGGAGCAAAAGGTCGCCCAGTTCTTCTTTAACGGTTTCCCAATTCCCTTCATCCACACTTTCGATCAATTCGTAGGCTTCTTCAATAAAATAGGGCAGAAGCGATTCGTTGGTCTGCTCCCGATCCCAAGGGCATCCATCTGGTGCACGAAGCCGCTCGACGATTTCTACCAATTCTTCAAATTTTTTACCAACATCACCCATAGAGTTGATTCCAATTTACTTGGGTTAAATAATGATCTTCTTTTTCGGTCATGATTTTTTTCTCTGCTTCTGATTCATCTTCATATCCAAGCAAATGGAGACTCCCATGGATAATGAGTCGGCCCAATTCTTTATGGAATGGTTCTTCAAATTTTTTTGCATTCTCCTTAGCTCGAGGCAAACTGATATACACTTCACCTTCCACATTTTTTTCTTCATAATCATTCAGCCGAAATGCAATTACATCAGTGAATTGATCTTTATCAAAAAATTCTTTTTTCAGACGACTTAACAAATCATCATTCCCAAATATAAAGGATAAATCTGCATCGGTTATATTTTCCAATTTCATTACACAGGATACAATTTCAGATACAGTTTCATGGTTAGGATCATTTAATTGGGGATCCGATTCTACATGAATATTTATCACGCCCGGGCCATCTCCTGACCATCTTCCTTTTTATCATCAGGATATTCAATTCGAATATGGTAAATCCCTCTCAAAACTGGGAGCAATCCTGTGGTGCCGTCAATTTTTCCTTTAATGCGAGTTAACTCATCCATGGTGAGGGGACATTCAGATAACTGTCCTGCATTGACGCGAAGATTGATAATTTTGTCAATCATATCCTCAATTTTCATAATATCCGGTTCTTTGATAGATCGTACCGCTGCCTCCACCGCTTCGCAAATCATGAGGATGCCTGTTTCTTTGGTATTGGGTTTTGGCCCGGGATATTGAAATTGTTTTTCATCCACAGTCTTATCTTCTTCTAAGGCCTTCCGATAAAAATATTCCACACGGGTGGTACCATGATGCATGGGGATGAAATCACTGACAATACTGGGTAATCCATATTCTTTGGCAAGGTTTAGTCCCTCTGTAACATGATTTTTAATAATCTTCGCACTCATGACTGCTGTCAAATTATCGTGGCGATTTTCACCGGCATATTGGTTTTCGATATAGTACTCCGGCCTCACCATTTTTCCTAAATCATGATAATAAGCCCCCACCCGACACAGCAATGAATTGGCCCCTATGGCATCGGCACATGCTTCGGCCAAATTCCCCACAACGATTGAGTGGTTAAATGTGCCATTCGCTTCATGCTGCAACCGCTTTAACAATGGATGCTGAAAATCTAATAATTCGATTAATGTTAGATTTGTGGTAATTCCAAAAGACACCTCCAATAAACCAATTAAACCGTAGGTAACGATGGGCGATAAAACGGCTACGACTGATAGGTTCATCATGTCATATCCCATGAGCGTCCATGAATGGCCCTTAAATAATCCCTGCCCAACAATAACCAAGGCACTGCTGGCCAATAAGGCAAAAATGGCGGCAAATAATTGACTCCGACGCCTCAATTGTCTCACAGCATATATGCCCACGGAGGAGGTGAACATGGATGTGACCATAAATTCCACATTATTACCGATGAGAATGCCTACCAATAAAATGATGGATGTAATCCCCATAAATCCGATTCGCGCATCAAACATTATGGTTAACACCATGGCCGCCACGGTGATGGGAATTAAATATTCAGATAATGCCAAATTTTGGGTAAATAAATAGGCCAATCCTACTTCGATAGTGAAGACCAATCCAATGAGTAGGACCATACGCCAATCTTCAAAAATGGGCGTGCGGTAAGTGAGCAAAAATGTAAAAAAGAATGATACAATAATTCCGATGACAAGGATGCGCCCTAGATAGGCCAATGCTACATCGATGCCACTTTCTTCCATGGCTTTCAGATCTAAAGCCACTGATAGGGAGTGTAATTTTTGAAGGTCATCACTGGTGATTCGTGTGTTGGCATCCACGATTCGTTCATTTTTCAGGATGATGCCCTTATTTCTTGGCACACGATCTTGTCGAGCTTTTTGACGTCTTTCTGTGGTTTCCCGATCAAAAATAATATTGGGTTTCATGAATTCCACAATGAGAGAATAACCTAAATCCCGCCGTACATCTACCACTTCCGGGAAAAGGCTGGTCACCTCAACTCTGGCTTTTGTCCATGCATTTTGCAAATCATTAAACGTGGTTGGATCAGTTAATGTAGGTGCTTCTTCATCTCCCACAATCACCGCCACTTGATTGCTTAATATTTCCGGAACGGTAATATCATAAATACCTTCGGCCCACCGATTTCTTGAAATTTGAATGATGGCATTTTTTAATGATTCTAAATCGATGGTTCCGTCATCTGTGGGGTCTGCAGAAAATATTGCATTCCATTTTTCATCATTGGCTGCAAAAGTAAAATCATTTTGTATGGTTTCCATTTGGATAGCCAGAGCCGCACTATCAGACTGCACAGCAACGCGTGCTGCATCAAACTGATCTGAAAACCGATTCCGATAGAGTGTATCCTTTGAATCTTTTAGCTGTTGTTGACTCAGCTGAATGGCTTTCACCAATTCGATATAATTGCCGATCATGGCAATTTGGCCATCGACAACATCTTGTGATCGTGAAAATTGAAATGGTTCGGATTTTAGTGCTTCATCCAAATCTGCTTGCAACTCATCTTCCGTTTTCAAAATGGGAAAATTGAAGGGCGCAACCACCTCTTCTCGAGCCACATCATTCAATTGATATGAATAAAGAAGTGTTTTCCCTCGTGGAAAGAAGAAAGAAAGCAGAACGACAACACCAACTAAAATAGATATTTGTCGCCAATAATGGTTCATTATTGTCATAATTTTCTGATATAATGATGGTTTATTGGGGATACGAACCATTAAAGCCCCTTAACTGCATTAATAATTTGTTTGGTTATAATTAATCGTTGGATTTCGCTGGTACCTTCTCCAATCTCTAAAATTTTAGCATCTCTGAAAAATCGTTCTACATCATATTCTTTTACGTATCCATATCCGCCCAATACTTGAATGGCTTCGGTGGTGGCGCGCATGGCAGTTTCGCTGGCAAATAATTTGGCCATGGCCGCTTCTTTGATGATGCCCATGCCTTGATCTTTTTTCCACGCTGCATGAAAAGTGAGCAATTTGCCCGCTTCAATTTCTGTTGCCATGTCTGCCAATTTATTTCCTACCGCTTGAAATTCATGGATTTCTTTTCCGAATGCTTTTCGTTCTGTAGCGTATTGCAGTGCCCGTTCATATGCGCCGAGTGCGGTCCCGACGGAGAGGGCGGCCACGGAAATTCTACCGCCGGTTAATGTTTTTAGAAATGTTTTGAATCCCTTCCCCGGTGTGCCCAGCATATTTTCTGCCGGGACAACCATATCTTCGAAAAATATTTGCCGTGTATC